>JBKHCL010000005.1:0-63669 GCA_046541875.1 Phycisphaerae bacterium
GGGCGGTTTGACTTGCTTAAGCATCGCCCCGGGATGGCCGATGGAGGGCTTGGAGGCCCGCCTCGAGCGGGATGGAGGATGGGATGGACATCATGCGGAAACCCGCTTGGGGTGTCGTCTGCTCGCTGACGGTGCTGACGTTTGTCGGCTGCGCTGAAGAGCAACCGCACGCCCCGGCTGCCGTAATGCCCGCGGCGAGCCCGGCCGAGATGTCGGCCGCCCTGGTGGACGTGCTCGGCGGACCGGTCGATCAACCGGACCTGCAGGCCTACGTGACCTCACTGGGACGACGACTCGCCGCAGACTCGCCCGACCCACACCCGACACGCTTCGTTCTGGTTCGCTCCGCTCGGCTGAACGCCTTTGCCGCGCCCGACGGCAGGGTCGTGCTCTGTGCGGGCCTGCTGGACGCCCTGCCCCGGGAGCGAGCGCTGGCGGCGGTGCTGGCACACGAAATCGGGCACGTTCGCGCCGGCCACGTCGGGGCGCTGCTGGAAGTGCACCGATGCGAACTCTCGCCGGCCCGCCGAGGGGCACTGCAGTTTCTGGAGCGTCGCTTCACCCCCGCCCAGGAACACCAGGCCGACACGATCGCACTGCATCTTCTGTCGCGGGCGGGCATCGATCCGCGAGGGTTGGCCGAGGCCCTCACCGTCCTGCAGCAGCATCGGCAGCGCTGCCGGACGGCCGCACTATCCCGGCCTGGCACGCACCCGCTGACGATGGACCGCATCCGCCGCATTCATCGGTTGACGGTTGCCCTGGACCCGGTGCGATTGGCCGAGCCACCCGAGCGCACACGAAAGCGGTTCCACGCGATGCAGCGTCGGCTGACCCTCTGGCGAAGCTCGGCCGACGCCCTCAAACGAAGAACCGCTTTGCGGGAGTAGCTCGTCTGGGGGGAGGCGTCAGAACCGCCAACTCACCTGTGCCCCGACGTAGGCACCGTCGCGGAGTTTCACGCGGTTCACGTCGCGGTCGTCGTATTCCTCTTCCTCGTACCAGTGTCGGTCGAACGCCCAGCCGCCGGAGAGATCCAGCGAGACGTTCTCCATCAGCTCGATCTTCACGCCGCCGCCGACACGCTTTTCGTAGTAGGTCAGCTTCCAGTCGTCGTCGGGGCGGTCGTAGCGGAAGAAGTGCTCGTTGTCCCACTCGAAGAGGCCGTAAATCTGCAGCGTGTCGGTCAGGTCGTAGCTGACCTTCGCGTGGACGTTCCGCAGGACCATGTAGCGGGCCGAGACGGTAAGCTTCTCGATGAGCGTCCACCGAACCGACGAGAACGGGAAGCCGGCCACGATATTGAGATCGTCATTGGGCACCCACTGGTAGGCCGCTCCGGGCAGCGGGATGTACGGCGCGAAGTCTCGCGTGTTGCTCCAGGCGAGAAAGCCCAGGAAGGCGTTTTTCTCACCGTGCGGAATGCGGATGAATCCGCGGGCCGAGACCGCCACTTCGTCGCCGCTGTGGAAGGGCTTGTCGGACGGCGAGCCCACCTCGACGGTGGCGCCCCACAGCCAGTCGTTGTCCAGCTTCGCGCGGTAGCTGGTGCCCACGCGGATATCGTGCAGGCAGGAGGGGAACTCGTCACCGGTGTCGGGCAGCACAGCGGCCGTATCGATGTCCCAGGCGCCGTAGCTGGCGAACATCAGCCATTCCTGCCTCTGGTCCTGGTGCAGCGGGACCGAGACAGCCATCTCGTGGCGCATCATGCCCACTTCCTCGGACTGGTCCTTGGCGTCGCGGTCGCAGTAGCCGCGAAAGGTGTACGTGATATCGGTTTTCGCGTTGCCCAGCCGGGGGTTCAACCAGGATCGGGCGTCCTGGGCGAGAGCGGCGGAGGTCAGGCACAGCAACATCCCTGCAGCAACCAGTCGTTTGGCGTCCATGTGGGTCCTTTCGTTTCGTTGCGAGGAGTCAGTCCTTTTCCCTGTGTTCCGAGCCGCCGTAGCGATCCCGCAGGACCTTGGCGTAGGGCGAGTCGGGATACGTTCGGATGAGCCGGCGATACTTCCGGATGGCCGCCTTGCGGGCGCCGGCCTTTTCGAGTGCTTTGCCCGCGTGGTAGAGTTCCTCGATGGCCTGGCGACGACGGAGCTTTTCCAGTCCGGCCGCGAAGATCTCGTCGTCCCGCAGGATCAGCAGGTCTTCCAGGACGGCTCCGCCGGTGTCGGTGGCGGGGTAGCGATTCACGACGGCCTCCATCGCGTCGATGACCGTGAGCAGCTTCTCGCCCTCCAGCCGACGAATGACCTCGACGCGCGAGATCTCGGCCGGCGCGTTGGCATCCGGAGCGTTGGCGTCGTTCGGGTCGGAGTGGAGTTTCGATCGCGACTCACTGAGCTTTGCCCGCTGTGCGGACAGGATCTCGTTGGCGTCGGTCAGCATGATCGCGGCGAGTTTCTCGGGGTCGTAGTCGTCGCGGCGGGTGTCCTTGCGCATGCGGATGAATGCGGCGCGGGCCTTGTCGGCGCAGGGGAGCTTTCCGAACCGGGCGATGATCGCGCGATACTCGCGGATCGCCTTTCGGCTGGAACCGGCGGTTTCGAGGTTCTCGGCTTGGACGAGCTGCTTTCGGCCGACGCGCTCGAGCTGCTCGTAGAGATCGAGCACCTTCCTGCGGAGTTCCCTGGTTATGGCGTTGGCGGCGGCCTTGTCGGTCTGAATGCGAGCCCGGCGGTAGCGGGCCTCTGCGAAGCTCTCCGTGGCGAGCTTGAGAAACTCACGAGCCCGCTTCGGGCTGCCCGCGGGGGAGTTGTCCTGAACGGCAGGGTCGATCGAGACGCGCCTGCCATCCTGGAGACTCTGCCCTTTGACGCGCACGCCCTGCCCGCTCGCAACGGCGACAGCCGTCATCAGGATCATCATCGCGGCTGTTGCTCGTGACATGGTTATCTCCCGGCCCGGCAGCCTGGTCGGTCGGCGACCGCTCGGGCCAAGCCTGGTTCTCTCGCGCAACGTCGACGGTCGGTCTGATCGCCCTGTTTTCTCATGATAGGCCGAATGCGCTGCCGCGGCGGCAGAATGTTTCTATCGCGCCTGCCGGAAGGCCGCCACCAACGAGCGGACCAGCTCACTGTCGTCCTCGGCCAACCGGCGGATATTGCGGCGGAACGAGACCTGATCGTCGCTGCCGACGATCTCCACCAGACGAAGGCGGACATACGGCGAGGGATCGTCGAACGTCCCGCCCAGCAGCTTCTTTGTGGTGGGGTTGAGCTTCACGAACCGCAACGCGCCCAGCAGCTCAGCCCGCACGGCAAAGGAGGGCTGCTTGTCGGGGTCCAGCAGTTCGCGCATCATCGACATCGCATAGCCGCTGAGCCACTGCTTGCGGACGCCCTCGGGCGCGCTGAGCTTGCCGGCGTCGACGCGTTGTGCCATCGCCAGCAGGCTCCCGGCGATGCGGGCCGACCGCATCCGTTTGGCTGTGTCCCCCCGCCGCATGTCCCGCACGATGTGGGCGACGAGATACAGGAACGAGTCCTTCGCCGTGGACCGCTTGGCGGTGGGGTACAGCTCCGCCAGCGGCCGACGGGTGACCTTGACCGGCGCGACCGGGACCGTCGGGAGCGGGGTGTACAGCTTCGTGGTGTCCTTCTTCTCGACAACGACGGGGTCCATGATCGCCTCGATGGTCAGCGTGATCGACTCCATCGGCCGACTCATCAACTCGCCCCGCAGAAGCCCGACGTTCACGTGCCCCCGCTGGGAGATCGACTCACCCGGCTGGAGGTATCGCGGGGAGGGCAGGGTGACCATCGGCAAGCGATCGAACGTGATTTTCTTGCCGGCCGGGTCTTCAAGGGAGACCCGCAAAGCGAAGGCCGGGCTCAGCAGGCCCCAGTTGCCCATCGGAATGGCCAGCTTGCCGGTGTTCTTCAGCGTGATGTCCACCTCGATATTCTCGGTGGGGAACGCCGCTTCACGCACGGGCTTGACCGTCACAGCCAGCATTTTCTCCGGCTGGGTCCAGGCGGGCAGATAGGTCTCGATGAGCTCCTTGACGTCCGCCTTGAGACGGTCGACCGACTCGCCGGGCGGAATCTCGGCGTCGTGCTTTTGAACCACTCTTCGCAGGTGCCGGAACGCCCAGCCGCGCCGCGTCATGCGCGCCGCCTGGCGCACCGCCTTGGCGGCGTCGCGGAGCTTGGACTCACCGTAGTAGTAGTCGGCCAAAAATGCGCTTGCCCAGACCGAGTTGGGCATCGCCTTGCGCAGGAGTTTCTCGCCGGCGTCCGCCTGGCCGTTCTTGATGCGCAGCATGCCCGCCAGTGCCTGGATGTCCGGGTTGTCGGTGTCGATCCGCTCGGAAATGCGGATAAACGGGGCCGCCGCGCTCCAGTTGTCCACGGTGATCGCGTGGAACATCGCGATCTGCCGGGCCACTTGGATGGACGTTTCCGCCTTTTCGGCGAGGGATTCATAATCGCTCGCGACGCTCTGAACCAGCTTGGCAGCGTTGGCATCGCTGCCGGCCAGGCGATAGGCCTCGATCATCTGAACTCGCAGGTCCCACGGCTCGTGGATGTTCTTGACCATGAACACCGGCTCGTACCCGTCGAGGCGATCGGCGAAGGTCTTCACCACGCGGGTCGGCTCGTTGGCGTCGAGCATCGCCCCGGCGTAGTTCAGCACGTACTCCGTGGGCACATCGCCGCCGGAGGTCTTGCGCTGAGAGACCAGCCAGGCGTAGTCCAGAAACGCCAGCGCGTCGTCGTGGACGCCCTGGCTGCCCAGCGTGCCGCCCAGCGACCACGCCGCCTGGGCGCTCATCGGGTTGCCCCGGAGCATCTTGACCTGGAGAGGAACCAGACGGGTCGGGTCGTTTTCGCCACGGATCCGGGCCAGTTCACTGATGGCTGTGGGGTTCAGCGGGTCCTGCTTCAGCGCCTCCTCCAAGGCTGAGGTCGCCGCCCGCTGGAGACCCTGCCGCGAAAGCAGCAACCCCTGGCGGGCCCTGGCCTCGGCGCGTAACGGCCGGGGAAGCCGGTCGCGCTGAGCGACGTCGGCGAGGAAGTCGTGACGGGCCTGGGCGCCCTGCATCAACACCAGGCTGCGGTCCAGCCAGCGCAGCCCCGCGGAGTAATCGTTCGGATCGGCCCGCAGGCAGAGCATTGCCTGGTAGGCCGCCTTCTGACGAAAGCCGGTGATCTCCATAAAATCCGCCAGCATGCGATGCACGCCGCAGTCGGTGGGGTCCAACTCCTCCGAAGCCATCGCCAGCAATGCCGCTCTGCTGCCGGGAACCTTCGCATCGGGGATCTGCAGGACCCCCCGCGCCGCCAGCCGAAACGACTCCGCCCCCAAGCCCTTCTCGCGCGAGACCTTCACGGTCAGCGGGCCATTGGCGTCGGGCGACAGGGGTTGGGCGACCGGGTCGTTCGGGGTGACCGGCCGGGACTCGACGTTCTGGGCGAACGCGACGTTCGCCAGGAGACACAAAGAGAGGACCACAGCAAGGCGTTTCATGAGTATGCTCCGAAATCCTGGTTGCCTGAGACTTGTCCACCGCGTGGCAGCCCGTTGCGTGGACATTCTGCTCCTGCACACGGACTGAAAGCTCGTTCCGCACGATGTAATGATACCATGGACGCGCTTCGCCCGCCCGTTCAAACCGCCAACGAAACCGATTGTCAGTTCGTCTTGCCCGCTTGGCGCTGGGCTGCCGGCGGACCGGCGGAGGGCGAAAGCTTCGTCAACCCCCACCACACCAGCAGGCCGGCTGCCAGCAGAATCATCGACGTGACCTGGTTATGCGTGAGCACCCCGCGGGTGATGTCGTGCGGGTTGTCCGCCCGGATCGATTCCAGCACGAACCGACTGATCGGGTAAAGAATCAGCATCAGCACGAACACCTGACCCTCCCGCCATCGAAGCCGATAGAACCCGCTGAGAATCCCGGCGATCAGCAACGCGTTGATCAGCCCCAGCAGTTGGGCCGGCTGAACCGGCTCGGCGTGGGCTTCGTGGGCGATGGCGTACTGGCTGGCCTGGAGAAAGTCGTTGGCCGAGGCGGCTTCTTCGGGCCCGAGTCTCCCGTCGTTGTCGGTATCGAAGGTCGCCAGCATCCACGCCCGCCGCTGGCCGTAAAACGCCTTGAACTCCGGCAGCGTGATCTGCCCGTCCTGCCGGTGGGTTTGCACCCCGTCGAACAGCATCGCCTGGTCCCACGTCTCGCTGCCTCGCAGAACTCCGTCGGCCTTCCGGGCGGCCTGCTCCCATTCCGCCCGGGAGATCAGTCGGTCCTCGCCGGCGATCTTCGCGAACGCCTTTTCCAGGTCGGGCAGGGGCAGTTGATAGGGTTCCACCTGGTCGGCGGTGAGCTTACCGTGATACATCCCCGGCGGGGTGAGCACGGGGATCGTCACGCGCCGCCCTTCGTGGTCGACCACACGCGGGCCGGCCAGCGGATTTACCAGCCGGGGGTCCACCTCGACGCGTCCTTCCCGCAGCTGCGCCGCGTATGGCGGGGAGGGACTTTCCATGCCCCGGGAGAACGGCGAGTTTCCGTCGCCGAGGTTCACCAGCGGCTCGGAGTACATCGGGAAGTGGCTGGCGAGGGTCCATTCTTCGCTGCAGGCCCCGCCGTAGCAGCAGCCGTTGAGATAGCATCCGGCCCGGCCGAACGCCAGACCGATCATCATGCTGACCGCGAAGATATCCAGGAACCGGCGGATGGGCAGGCCCTTCAGGCGGAGGTAGCCCAGCACGAGCACCGTCGCCAGGATGACCCCGCCGAAGTAGATCAGCCCGCCGGAGGTGATATTGAGCATGCCCGCCCAGTCCACCGGACCGCCGGGGGGAAAATAGACGTCCGCTTTCTCGATGATGTAGGCGATTCGGGCGCCGAGCACGCCACCGATCAGGGCGAGAATACCCACCTGCGGACAATGTTCGGGGTCCTCGCCATTGCGACGGGCACGCCACTGGGCCAGGTAAATGCCCGTGAGAAACCCGAGCACGAGCATCAACCCATAGCCGTACACCCTCGGGGAGATCGTCGTGCCGAACAGCTCGATCGTCCCGAAGTCGATAATGATCTGTCGCATGCGGACGTCCCTGTCGGTCAGATCTGGTTGGTCACGCGGTTGTTGCCGTCGACCAGCGCGATTTTGGGGGTAAGTTCCGCCACCTCGTCCTCCGTGAAGTAGCCAAAGGCCATGATGATGACCTCGTCGCCCGGGGTTACCAGCCGGGCGGCCGCCCCGTTAATGCAGATGATGCCCGAACCTCGTTCGCCTTCCATGACGTAGGTCTCAAAGCGAGCGCCGTCGGTCATGTCGGCCACCAGGACGCACTCCCCGGCCACCAGGCCGGTGGCGTCCATCAAATCGCGGTCGATGGTGATCGAACCGACATATTCGATCTTCGCCTCGGTCACGGTGGCACGGTGGATCTTTGCTCTCAACACTTTCAGTAACATCATTGTCCTCGATATCGTCTCGGCTGCCCCGAGGGGGTCAAAATCGCATTGTAGACCGGCGGGGCTCAGGCGTCCACCACGATGTTGTCGATGAGACGCGCACCATCAAGTTTCACCGCCAGCGCCAGCAGCGCTGAGCGAGTCTGTTCGGTGACGGGCCCGAGCGTCTCGGCGTCCCGCACGACGGCGTAGTCGATCTGCCCGTCCGGCACGCGCGCGGCGATCTGCTCGTGCAGCGTCGCCTCCGCCTTGCCGGCCCCGTCGCCGACCCGAAGACGGTCGGCCGCCGCCTGCAACGCCGCCTGCAACCCCCCCGCCTGCTGCCGGGCCGAGGGAGAGAGGTACTGGTTCCGCGAGGACATCGCCAGCCCGTCCGGCTCGCGCACCGTCGGGCAGACTTCGATCTCGACCGGCCAATTCAGGTCCATCGCCATCCGGCGAATCACCACGCTCTGCTGATAGTCCTTCGCGCCGAAGTACGCACGATCGGGCATGACGATGCCGAACAACTTGGCGACCACCGTGCAGACCCCGTCGAAATGCCCGGGTCGCGACGCACCGCACAGGATCTCGCTCACGCCGGAGACATGCACGGTGGTGGCGAACCCCTCGGGGTACATCTCCGCCGCCGAGGGCGCGAACACCACGTCCACCCCGCGATCCCGACAGCCGACGGCGTCGGCATCCAGCGTGCGCGGGTACGATTCGTAGTCCTCGCCCGGGCCGAACTGTGTGGGGTTCACGAACACGCTGACCACCACGAAATCGCACCCCTCGCGGGCGGCATCGATGAGGCTGAAATGCCCTTCGTGCAGATTGCCCATCGTCGGAACGAAACCGATGCACTTGCCCGCCCGCCGAGCCGATGTGACCGCCGAGCGGACCTCCTGAATCGTGTGCACAATCTTCATCGTTTGCCTGTCTCCCCGGCCAGCATCGCCAATACGTGCGTTTCGATACGTTCGAGCACCTCGCCCTGGCGGAAGTCTTCGCCCGAGTCCACCCGCAGCCACGTCTTGGAGTCGGCCTGAGAGGCTCGCTCGTTGTAGGCGTCGCGCAGGTGCTGCAGGAACGCGTCGCCGAAGGTCCGTTCGAACCCCCGGCCGCGACGGGCGATCCGCCGGCGAAGCACATCCACCGGCGCGTCGAGATGGATGATCACCCCGGCAGTGACTACCAGCCCGTCCACCTTGGCGGCGAGTTGCTCGTAGGTCTCCAGGTCGGCCCCGGTGAGTTTCGCGCGGGCGTATACGCGGTCCTGCAGGTAGCCGTAATCGCTCACGACGATCCCGTCGGCGGGCCAATCGCAGGTGGCCAGTTGCTTCGCGCGGGACATCAGATAATACACCTGCGCAGGCAGGAGCGTATCGGGCTGACCCTGGTACGAGTCGGCCAGGAACGGGTTGCCCGCGAAGTCCTCGTAGATGACTTTCGCCCCCAGCCGACGCCCCAGCAGGTCGGCCAGCGTGGTCTTGCCCGACGCCGGCGGGCCGACGATGCTCACCAGCGACGCGCTCATGATTCGCCCTCGCCCGGAAGCTCAGCCAGCAGTTCGACGACCGTCTTGCCAAGGATCGGGTGTCGCCACGCCGGGGCGAGTTCCACCAGCGGAGCCAGTACGAATCGCCGCTGGTGCATGCGCGGGTGAGGCACGATCAGCCGGGGCGGATCGTCGATAACTTCCTCGCCATAGAGCAGCAGGTCCAGGTCGCAGGTTCGCGGGCCGAAACGGACTTCATTCTCGCGATCCCTGCCGAGGTCGGCCTCGATGCCCTGCAGAACTGCCAGCAACTCATCGGCCTCCAGCGAGGTCTCCAGCACCGCCGCGGCGTTGGTGTAGGCGGGCTGGTCGGGCGGGCCTCCGACGGGTGCGGTCGTATGGAAGTTCGACCGCGCGGCGACCTTCACGCCGTCGGTTCGCTCGAGGCGTCTCAGCGCGTCTTCGAGCGTTTCACGCGGGCTTCCGACGGGCGAGGGGCGATTGGCCCCCAGCGCGATGATGGCGTCGGTTTTCGTCATGCGCCCCAGTGTAGCAGGTCAACCCGTCGGCTGCACTCAGCGCGATCCGAGTGTCACGTTGAGCGTCTTGCTCTCCCCGTCGCGGCGGAGGGTTACCAGGACGGTTTGGCCGGGCTTGAACTTCCCCAGCGTCGCCCGCAGCGTGAACGCATCGGTCACGTCATGATCGCCGATGGCGGTGATAACGTCGCCGGCCTGCAAGCCCGCCTGGTCGGCCGGCCCGTCGGGCACGACGCGTCCGATCCCGAACCCCCCGGTCGCCCGGCCCGGCGCGACGCCAAGGTACACGTTCTTGCCCTTCCTGGGGGCCCGGTAGGCGATCGGCTCGTCGCGCGTGGCGACGGTCTTGAGAATGTCCCCCGCCAGCGAGAGCACACTCAACGCCCCGTCGGGGTTGATCTTCTCGATCGTGTCGCTGGGCCGGTGCAGGTCGCCGTGCATGCCCGTATTGAACGCCAGGACCGGGATCTTGGCGCGATAGAAGCTCGCGTGGTCGCTGGGCCCGGAGCCGGAGGACACGAGCTTCAGCTTCAGCGACGACCGCTTACCCGCCTCGGCGACGATCGTCCGCCATGCCTCCCCGCTGTCGACGCCCCAGACGTGAAGTCGGCCTTTGCGCACTCTGCCGATCATGTCAAAATTCAGCATCGCCGTTACGTCGTTGGCGTCGATGCCCAACTCCCGCAGGTTGCTTACCATGTGCCCCGAGCCCACCAGCCCGCGTTCCTCGGCTGCGAAGGCGGCGAACACCATCGTCCGCCGGTCGCCCTTGTGCTTCGCGGCGTATCGCGCCATCCGCTCGGCCAGCACCATCACCCCGGCGGTCCCGCTGGCGTTGTCGTCGGCCCCGTGGAAAATCTGCTTCCTGCCGCCCGACTCGCGGCTGCCGAGATGGTCGTAGTGAGCGCCGATCACGACGACCTCCTCCTTGAGCTTGCCCGCCCCGGGCAGAACGCCCACGACGTTGTCGCACGCGACCGACGCCCGGCGGACCTTGAGCTCACCGGCGACCGTCACCCCCAGTGCAACGGGCCTGCCCGCTCCGGCGTCGGCACGCTGTTTAAGCGCGTCGAAGTTCAACCCCTGCCGCTTGCACAACGCACGGAAACGATCCAGCGACAGCTGCAGAATCGGCATGCCGGAGCGACCCATCCGGGAGATCGTCTCGGGCAACGACGGGCCGTTGTCTTTGTTGTGTGCGGGCGGGTTGACGATGAGCACCGCAGCGGCCTTGTGTTTGCGGGCCAGGTCCAGCTTCGTGGAAAACCCCGCCGACCGCGTCCACATCCCATAGGCGGATCGCTTATCGGTCCAGAGGCTTTGGCCGTTGGCGTCGTGGGGCTCGTAGCGGAACATCACCAGGACCTTGCCCTTCAGCTCGCCCTCCTTGACGCGTGCGTAGGAGTCGTAATCGCGGGCCTTGTTGACGGCCCCGTAGCCCACGAACACCGCCCCGCCCTGGAAGCGTGCCCCGCCGGTCAGCGGCAGCGGTCCGACGTCGCGGCCGGGCTTGAGGGTGTGGGTCTTCCCGTCGGCGTCGGTCAGGGCGACGTGGAATTTGGTGATCTTCCCCCCGATCGGACAGCGGAAGCCCTGGGTATACTTGTCCCCCACTGCGGGCTGGAGACCCACGTCCTTGAAATGGGCGATGATGAAGTCCCGCGCCTTGGCGATTCCCGCGCTGCCGGTGCCCCGCCCCTCAAACTCGTCGCCGGCGAGCTTGGCCACCAGCGCCTTGTACCGGGCGGCCTGCTCGGCTCGGGCGCCGTCGTCGATCGCCCGGACGGGCAACACCGCCATCGCCCCTGCCATCAGGGTTGCCAACGCGATCGTCCAGCGGCGCATAGTCCTTCGCTTGGTCATTCCGACACCTTCCAGATTGGGCGGCGCAGGCGGTCCGTTCTGTTCGATGGCACCGCCCTGGCCCCGCCGGATGTCCAGTTCTCCGTCCAGCTCCACCTGTAAGACCACCGGCGCGGGCTGCGGTTCCCGTTGCGTGGGAGAAATCCACAGCACCCCGGGGATGCCCGCCCACCTCGCCGACGGGCATGTCGCAGCAGAAAAGGAGGGCAGGCGGGCTCAGCGGGCGTTGTCGGGCCAATCGTTCTGCGACTCCCAGACCATCTCCAGCCGATCGATCGGCACGCGGACGTAGGCGCCGATGAGCGACTCGTCGTTGGTCCAGTTGGCGTCCTCCATCTGCAGCAGGCCGAAGTCGATGAGCACGGGCATGATCTGCCGCACGCGCCCCAGCCCGACGTAGGCCCACTTGCGGACGTGCTCGATCTGCCGCTTTTCCGACGGGTTTCCGCGGATCGCCTGGGTCCAGTCGAACCCGGCCTCGGTGACGTACTGGAACGTGACGCCCTCCACCAGCCCCGGCGTGACCCGGTTTCGGGAGGTCGAGATCCCGTCGCAGACGAAGTACGATTGGCCGTTGATGTAGATCTCGGCGAGTTGGCCGAGACCTTCGGTGTGTTCGAGTCGAATCTCCATGGCGCCTTTCCGCTCACGTTGCGTGTCTTGACGGCGGAAGGGTATCAGACCGGCCAGGCCATTGCGACGATCAGGGAGGAAAATCAGCCTCAGCGAGAGAGCAGTGGAGCGCTCAGGGTTCCTGGGAGTATTGCGGCAGGAGGATGGTGTCCGGGGGCTTCATCTCGGTGTAGTCTTCGGGCTGGCCGGCGAGGACGTCGAGAATAGCGTCGGTGATGCGATTGCCCGTGCGGTCCAGCCATCGACCCGTGCGACGGGCAGAGGTGCGGGCGCTGTCCCAGTTTTCGCGTCGCCGGACCTCACCGGCGAAGCGGACGGTGAAGTCTTCCATGTCGTATCCCCAGGACTCGTGAACGCCGGAGAGCATTGCCTCACCGGCGGTGTCCGGGCCATCGGGAAACAGGCCACACCCGCCCGCGGAGACCGCCAGCGAGAGCAGGCCGCCGGCCATGACGATCCACCAGCCCAGCGGGATGTTTTTGATCAGAGGCTGTCGCATCTGCGATGTCTCCGGAGAAAAGAGGCTGGGGCATGTACCGACCCGCCATCGCCCACGGCAGCTCAGCCACATACCCCAAGCTCCGACAATCGCATATCGGCGGGACGGGCGTGGAAATTCGGCCCAAATCGAAGGCAAAAACATCGGCCGACGAGGGCAGGTTCGCCCCCCTCGGCCGATCGGGTCCGGCGTCTTCGGTTGTTTGCAGGCAGGCGGCGTTACCGGATGTTCACGGGCTTGCCGGTCTGGGCGGACTTGTAGATTCCGTTGATGATTTTCTGGGTGACGATGGCCTCGGAGGCCGGCACGCGGACGGGCCTGCCCTTGAGGATGTTGTTGCAGAAGTCGGCGACTTCCTTCTCGTGGGAGGACCAGTTGCACTTCTTGCCGTCCAGGTCGAGCATGTAGATGTCGGTCGGCGTGCAGTCGGTCAGATGGCCGAACTGCTCGATCTGAACAGCCAGCGGCGAGAGTCCCGCCCCGCCCCTGGTGCCTACGATGTCCTGGCCCTGTCGGCCATGGGGGAGGTTCACATTGAACGAGCACTCGATGCTCATCGTCGCGCCGTTCTCGAAGCGGACATACGCGCTGGCGAAGTCTTCCACGGTGTAGGTTTTGTGGTCCCACGGGCCGAAGCTGCCGAAATGCCCGGGCTTGTTGCCGATGGTGCGGTAGGTCGCCCCGGTGACGCTCACCGGTGCGGGGCAGCCCATCATCCACCAGGTCAGGTCGATCTGGTGGACGCCGATGTCGATCAGCCCGCCGCCGCCCTGCTCTTCCATCCGGCCGAACACGCCCCAACTGGGCACGCCCCGACGGCGGATCGCCTGGCAGCGGGCGTAGTAGACCTCGCCCAGGACGTTCTCGTCCACCAGGTTGCGGACGAACTCCGCCTCGGGGCGGTAGCGGTGCATCAGCCCGATCTGCAGTTGGAGGTCGTGCTCGTCGGCGGTCTTGACCATGCGTTTTGCCTCGGCGACGGTCATGGACATGGGCTTCTCGCAGAGCACGTGCTTGCCGGCTTTGAGGGCGTCGGTGGTCTGCTTGGCGTGGTACTTGTTCGGCGTGCAGATGCTGACGGCCTGGACGTCGTCGAGCTTGAGCATCTTTTTATAGTCTGTGAAGCAGCGGTCCTCGGGCACGTCCCACTGCTCGGCCCGCTTCTTGAGGTTCTCGGTGCTCACGTCGGCCAGCGCGACGATCTCGCCCAGCCCGCTCTTGGTGTAGCCGTTGTAGTGGGCGTTGGATATGCCGCCCGTTCCGATGATCCCAACCTTCAACTTCCTGGCCATGGGGTCCTGCTCTTCCTTCCTGTACCTCGGGCGATGCGTCTGTTGTCGACGCGATGTGAGAAAACGGGACCGCCGAGGGAAATCCCGTCCCCGAGGACCTTTGACCCCGGGGGATATCTTCTGCCTCCGGGCCGGCAGGAAACGCGCTGCGGCCCGCCTGCCGCCGAACGGATGGTCGGCCCGGACGGAAGGGAACTTGCCCAATCGATCTACCCCGCCGCTGCGGGGTGTGCAAGGGTTTTTGCGGCGACTGCCCGAGATTTGCGCGAAATTCGATGAATCCGACACTTTTGCCGTTGACGCCCCCGTCGGCCGGGCCTATAGAAGAGGTCGTCGGGCAGAGCTTGGCCGACCCCACGTATGCAGGAGCAGGCATCCATGCGAATCGCGACCTTCCCTATTATGACGGTGAACCCGCAGTCGGGCGCCCTGCGCCACGACGCGCGCCCGGAGGTAAGCGACTGATTCGCACGCAAACGCACCGCGAATATTCAGGCCCGCTTGCCGAACGGTGAGCGGGCCTTTTTCGTGCTTCCCCTTCCGGGAGCTATCGGGGCCCGCAGGCGAGCGAGCAACAGAGCGACTGAGATGTACTCGAAGGCCCCCGGACGGGGAAAAGACTCATGGCCAGACGAACACACACATTATGGACCTTCATGAAGGGGCACCGGCGACGGTACCTCCTGGCGATCGGTGCGCTGATCGTGGCGACGCTGATTTCCTACATGCCGCCGCTGGTGATCGGGGCGGTGATCGACAACGTCATCGACGGCAAACCCCTGCGCGGACCCGAATGGCTGACGGGCCTCTTCGATGCCATCGGCGGACGGACCGTTCTCGGCAGCAACCTCTGGATCGGCGGGCTGGCGATCGTCGCGCTGATGGCCGGCAGCGGCGTGTTCCTGTACGTCAAGGGCAGGTACGCCGCCCACGCGGCGGAGGGTATCTCGCGCAACATCCGCGAGACCGTCTACAACCACCTGCAGAACCTGCCCGTCTCGTTCCACGACGAGTCGGACACCGGCGACCTGGTGCAGCGATGCACCTCGGACATCGACACGATCCACGTGTTCCTCTCGCTGCAGGTGGTCGAGATCGGGCGCGGGGCTGCGCTGATCGCCACAGCCCTTCCGATCATGCTGTACCTCAACGTGTGGATGACCGGCGTGTCGATGGTGCTGATTCCGGTGATCCTGATTTTCACGGTGTGGTTCTTCATTCAGGTGCGCGGCGCGTTCAAGCGGTCCGACGAGGCCGAGGGCAAGATGACCGCACGTCTGCAGGAGAATCTCACGGGCATCCGCGTGGTGCGGGCGTTCGCGCGTCAGGAGCACGAGTGCGCGCTGTTCGCCCGGCGCAACGCCACCTGGCGCGACCTGGACTATCGCCTGATCCGCCTGCTGGGGGTGTACTGGTCGCTCTCGGACCTGCTGTGCTTCGCCCAGCGCGGACTGGTGCTGTTCGCCGGGGCGTGGCTGGTCAGTCGCGGGGAGATGAAGATCGGTCAGATGGTCGTGTTCTTCATGTTCGTGGACCGGTTCCTCTGGCCGATCCGTCGGCTGGGGCGGGTGCTGACCGATCTGGGCAAAGCCACCGTCTCGATCGACCGGCTCGGGGAAATCCTCGAAAACGAGCCCGAGACCACCACCGAAGGCGACGTGCCGGAGCTGGACGTCGCCGGGGAGATCGAGTTCCGCAACGTGAGCTTCGCATTCACCCCGACGGGCATGGGCGTGCGAAAGAGCGACGACGACACCCCGCCGTCGGACGGGTCGCCCGATCGTGAATCCGACGCGCCGCCGGTGCTGCGCGATGTCTCCTTCCACGTCGAGCCCGGGGCGACACTGGCGATTCTCGGGCCTTCCGGCTCGGGCAAGAGCACGATCGTGAACCTGCTGCTTCGGCTGTACAACTACGAGCAGGGCGAGATCCTGCTGGACGGGCGCGAGCTGCACGAGCTGGACGCCCAGGCGGTTCGCAACCAGATCGGCGTGATCCTCCAGGAGCCGTTCCTGTATTCCCGTTCGGTTCGGGAGAACGTCAAGCTGGGTCGATCGGCGGCCAGCGACGAGGAAATGATCGAAGCGACCACCGCCGCCTGCGTGCACGACTCGATCCAGTCGTTCGAGGAAGGGTACGACACGAAGGTCGGCGAGCGCGGCGTGACGCTCTCGGGCGGGCAGCGGCAGCGGGTGGCGCTCGCGCGGGCCATCCTGAACGATCCGCCCATCCTCGTGCTGGACGACGCCCTCTCCGCCGTCGATACGCGGACCGAGAAGATGGTCCTCGACGCCCTGCAGGACCGCCGAGGTCGACATACCACGTTGATCATCGCACACCGCATCTCGACGCTGATGCACGCCGACGAGATCATCGTGCTCGAACATGGCCGCGTTGTGCAGACCGGTTCGCACGAGCAGTTGCTCAATCAGCCGGGCCTGTACCGCCGGCTGTGGGACATTCAGAACTCCCTGGAGGCCGACCTCGATGAGGACCTCCAGGCCGCCAATACCTGACCACCGCCGACCGTGGCGCGGGCCCGAAGACGCCCGCATCGCAACCGTCGGCCGGAAGGACAGCAAGCATGACCCAAGCTGCACTCGAACACGAAACCGACCAGCTGCCCCAGGGGCTGGACCTGCACCTGTGGAAGCGGATCTATCAGCTGGCGATGCCCCACAGACGAACGCTGCTGGCCCTGGCCGGTACGTCCATGCTGCTGGCGGCCACCGACGCCGCCATGACGCTCGTGCCCAAGTACGTCATCGACACCCTCCGGGGCGAAACGGCAACCAGCAGCTTCTGGCCATGGATGTGGATGTACATCGCCCTGGCGGTGATGTTCAGCGTGTGCGTGTGGGCGTTCATCTCGTTCGCCGGGAAAATCGCCACGCACGTCAGCCACGACATCCGCAAGGCGGGCTTCGAGAAGCTTCAGGATTTGAGCTTCTCCTACTTCGACACCCGACCGGCCGGTTGGCTGATGGCCCGGATGACCAGCGACTGCAACAAGCTCTCGCGCATTCTCGCGTGGGGCACGCTGGAGATGGTCTGGGGGACGTGCTTCACGCTGGGGCTGATCACCATCATGCTCCTGGTGGACTGGCGTCTTGCGCTGATCGTACTGAGCGTGGTCCCGGTCCTGGCGTGGGTGAGCGTGGTCTTCCAGCGGAGGATTCTCACCTCCTCCCGCCGCGTGCGGAAGAACAACTCCGAGATCACCGCCAACTTCAATGAGTCCATCAGCGGCGTGCGGACCACCAAAACACTGGTTCGCGAACGGGCGAACTTCTCGGAGTTCCAGCACCTGACCTCCACGATGGAGACCAACTCCATCCGCAACGCCCTGTATACGGCGGTGTACCTGCCGATCGTCATCACGCTTGGTGCAATCGGCACGGGGCTGGCATTGTGGCGAGGCGGGGTGGACGTGCTGGGCGGAGGAATGACGCTGGGCAGCCTGGTGCTGTTTATCAACTGCTCGGCCCAACTGGTGTTCCCGGTGCAGGAACTGGCGCAGATGTTCGCCGAGCTGCAGGCCGCCCGCGCCGCGGCCGAGCGCGTGCTGGAGCTGCTGGACACCGAACCGGACATCCAGGACTCCCCGCAGGTGCAGGCCGCCATCACCACACACGCCGACGCCACCCGGAACAACCCCGCCCTGGCCGAAGATGGCGGACCCGCGCAGATCAACACGGTCGAGTTCCGTCACGTCCGCTTCGAGTACGTCCCCGGCGAGCCGGTGCTGAATGACTTCAGTCTCCGCGTGGGAGAGGGCGAAACCATCGCGCTGGTCGGGCCCACCGGCGGCGGAAAGAGCACCATCGTCTCGCTGCTGTGCCGGTTCTACGAACCCACCGCCGGGGAGATCCTCCTGGACGGGGTGGACTACCGCAAACGCAGCCTCCACTGGCTGCAGTCGAACCTGGGCATCGTGCTCCAGTCGCCGCACCTGTTCAGCGGGACGGTGCGGGAGAACATCGCGTACGGCCGACCGGACGCCACGGAAGACGAAATCCGCCGGGCGGCTGAGCTGGTCAACGCCCATGAGTTCATCGTCGAACTCGAGGACGGCTACGATACGGAAGTGGGCGAGGGCGGGGGCAAGCTCTCGACCGGTCAGAAGCAACTGATCTCGTTCGCCCGGGCGGTGCTGGCCGATCCGCAGATTTTCGTAATGGACGAGGCGACCTCATCGGTGGACACCGAGACCGAGCAACAGATCCAGGCGGGCATCGCCGAGGTCCTCCGCGGGCGGATCAGCTTCGTGATCGCCCACCGCCTTTCGACCATCCGCAAGGCCGACCGGATCCTGGTGATTCAGGACGGACGAATCGCCGAGTGCGGCTCGCACCGGGATCTGATCGCCCAGCGCGGCGAGTACTACCAGCTCTACACCCACCAGTTCAGCCAGGAACGCCAAGCAGACGCCCTGGGCGACTAGAACACTCTCTTCCAACCCCGGTGGGGTGGGCTGCGCAACCGCCGGCCTGACGCATCAACGTTTTGCATCGCCCCTTTTACGGCACGTTTGCTTGTGTGCAGGAACGATTTTCGGTGTATTCTCGTTGGAAGATTGGCTGATGTGCGAACAATTCGCCCGAGCGACTTGCCGCATGCCGCACCAGTAATTCGGAATATCGGTCAGAACATGATGTTGTTCTTGTGCAAAGTCTCTGATCTCGGGTAGAATGAAGCATACTGAGGTGGTCGACTGTTCTCCCCGGAGGCGTCGACCAACGGTTCCACATCCATATTTGAGGTCGACGTCCCCGCTGTTGTGGACGTCGGAAAAGAGGCTGTTATGTACAGACGACCCTCCCGTCGGGCGTTCACCCTGATCGAGTTACTGGTGGTGATCGCGATCATTGCCCTGCTCGTGTCCATCCTCCTGCCGTCGCTGAAGCAGGCCAAGGAGCAGGCAAAATCCGCCATCTGCCGGACCAATCTCAAGGGGATCGGTACGATCATGGCCGAGTACGAGAGCGTCTACAACGCGCTGCCCGGCAGCTACATCAAGCACTCCGACGGCGGTCGATCGCAATGGACACACGCCCTGGCGGACGCCGACTCGATATCGAGCGACCTGATGAAAGACCCCGACAAGGAAAACATGCTGCCCGAGTCGTCCGTGCTGATCTGCCCCTCCTCCGACGAGACCATCCTCACGGACGGCTGGGCGGGAGAAGGCCCCAACCAGGACCGCTCCTACTACGCCCGCAAGGCACGCGAACGACGATTCATCCTCGCCACCGAGAAGTACGGCGCCGGCGGCGATACCGACATGTGGGTTCACACCTCCTACGGCGCCAACGGCGGCAACTGGGAATCACGCCCTTTCTACAACCGCTGGGCGATGCCCCATCCATGGATCGATGAGAACGGCAGGCGGACTCAGCACGCCAGGCTGCACAAGTTCCAGATCGCCCCGTCGCAGGTCATCAGCATTTTCGATGGCTGGTTCAACCATGTCTCGGGGGCCGACTTCTTCAGCCTGCGCCACATTCAGCAGACGCGCATCAATGTGCTCTGCGCCGACGGCCATACCGAGTCGCTTCAGAACGAGGAAGTCAGCGCCATGAGCCCCCGAGGCTTCTACGGCGATAACGAGTTCTACGACCAGTCGCTTAAGCCCGGACACTACTTCGTCGAACCGTCCAACGCCCCGAAGAGCTGGCCTAAAGACTGGTAAGATTGTTCCAGAGCGTTCCTCCGGGGCCGGCGTCTGAACAGGCGTCGGCCCGTTTCCTGCGCCGCCCGCCAGCCGCAACTCATCGAGCAGGCGGGGATTGGGGCTCAGTCACGATCAAGGCAATGGGGAATTCGATTCGACATTCAGAAAATCTGTATTTTATCCTTCAGTTGCGGGCGGAAGTTTCGATAGGGCGGTCCCGGACGACTTCGGTCGATCGCGTCCCCCGGACGCGAGGAGGTGGACCATGATTGACAACATCAACTCACTACAGAACAGCTTCGCGGCGACCAATCTGTTTCAGAAGTCGCCGGCCGACACGATCATCGAGACCCTGCGGGCGTCACGCGATGAAGACAACCCCGTTCGCGAGCAAACGCCCCACGATCGGTCCTCGACGGTCTATCGCCGGCACGTGCAAGACCTCAACGAGCAGATCAACGAGCTCAACGTTGAGATGGGCAAAGTCGAGGTGGCCTCCAAGGCCGTCGATGATGTCAAAGACAGCCTCGTGCGCATGAAAGAGATCACCCAGGAACTCAACGAAGGCACGGTCAGCGAGGACAAGCGAACCGACCTCACCGAGGAATTCCAGGCCCTCGCCGCCGGCGTCGACAAGATCGTGGACAAGACCGTCTCGGGCGACCAGGCCCTGCTGGACGGAGGCAATGAAGCGATGGCCGACCTGCGAGCCGCCAAGGGGATGGCCCTGACCGACGACGCGGTGGGCAACATCGAACGCGCCCTGCAGGACACCGACCTGGCCCAAGACACCCTCGACGCCAAGCAGGACCGCATCGAGAAGTACCTCGACAAGCAGACGGCCAACTTGGCCGAGTACGAAGCCTCCGAAGAGAAGATCTCCTCTTACGACCATGCTGACGACGTGGCTTCACGCAGCAAACAGTGGATGCAGGACAACGCCGTCACGTCCTATATGACGCAGGTCGGCGTGAACCCCGCCAGCGCATACTTCCTGCTGCAGTAACGCAGCAGCCAACAGACCAGCATACAGACTCCCAAACACCCAGGGCTCGGCCCCGCAACACCGGGCCCTGGGTGCGGTCTTTTTTGCGCAGGCCGTGAGACCTATTCTGCCCGCAACAAGTTGCGGGCCCTACGGTTGACGAAGTACGACGGGCATCTCGCCTCTCGAAGGAGACCCCGTTTGATCATCCCGTCGGCCGATCTTACTTCGCCGTCTCCAGGTAGATGCTGGCCATGTCCACCCGATAGCCGGCGTATGGCCCTTCGTTGACGGTGAACCTCAGTGCGGTGTCGGCGGAGAGGTCTTTGAGGCGTACGGGGATCTCCACGATGTGCGCCTGGTTGTCGCCGGTGTAGGCCTTGGGCAGTTCCAGCGTGGTTTCGCCGATGGTCACGCTTCCCTCACCGGTGGCCACCTTCTCCAGCACCACTCTCAGCCATGCCCGGCGGGCCTTGGCGAGCATCGCCCTGTCCAGTTCGATTCGCGTGGAGAGTGACTTGCCCGGCTTGACCTCCTTGAGAATGTCAGCCGAGAAAAACTGCTTCCGCGTTACCTGCGTCTTGGCGGCGACCTTGCCCTTCAGCGGCAGGGAGAACTTGCACGCCGACCGCTCCGGCAGCGTGATGGTCGTCGCCAGCGTCTTGCCGTCGGTCTTGTGCTTGCTGTCGGCCGTCCGGAGCTTCCACGTCTTCTTGTCCACCAGCATATCGGTCTGGGTGGCCGAGGCGAACTCCGTGTTGTCCGGCGCGTCGAGGCGGACGTTGATCGTCCGCGGCGTGCGGTGGTTGTTGAACACGAACACCACCATCGTCTGCCCGGGCTCGCGGGGCATGGCGTTGGGATCGGTCCCGTCGATGCTGGAAACGATCCACACGTTCCGCTCGGAGCTGGTGGTCTCAACCAGTCGGCCTCGGAGGTTCTTCATCTGCCCGTAAGCGATCTCGGTGGCCGTCGGCGTATGGTTGTTGTGGATCACCGTTCGCGAGGCCGCCTTGTCCGGCGTGACGTAGCAGCAGTAGAGACAATCGCGGAGGTTGTAGGTCATCCGCCGATACTCGCGCGACCGCCGGGCCTTTTCGGGCGTGTCGATCGGTCCGCGGGCCGGGGCGTCCACCAGGTCGTTGGTCTCGGTGTTGTAGGAATGCAGCCATTTGTCGTGCTTCGTCACACCGTAAGCGGTGAGCACCTCGTAGGTGGCGTTCATGGAGGTGGTGTCGCCCTGGTAGTGGTGCTCGTGGATGCCGTCGATCCACTTGATGTTCCGGTCGATCGTGGGCTTGTACAGCATGTCCCAGGCGGCCCAGTGGTCTTCGTTGTAGCGGAAGCCCCATCCGCCGATCACGCGGACCTCGGGGTAGGTCTCCTTGACGCCCTGGGCGATGGCTGAGAGCATCTGGTCGTACATCCAGCCGTTGCCTCGACCCGACCAGTACGAGAAGGCCGTCGGGTCGTACACCTGCCACTTGCCGTCCTTCCTGCGCCAGGTCAGGTGCGGGATCTTCAGCCCGTGCTTGGTGAACACCGGCCCGCCGACTTCCGCCTTCGAAACGTCATAGTAGTTCAGCTTGTAGTTCACCCGACTGCGCTCGGCCCAGTTGAGGTACGGCTCGTTCCAGAACTCCAGGACGGCCGGGAAGCGGTTCTCCTTGGCGTTTGCGGCGTAGCGTTTGCCCCAGGAGTTAAGGTTTTTCTTCCAATTCCCGTCACCGAGCAACTGGGCCGCCTGGAACCGCTCGCCGTAGCACTCGATGTAATACTGCTCGGTCGGCGGATTCGCGGGCATGGGCTTGAGATACGCCCCGAAGACGGTGTCCATCAGTCGCCGGTTGGTCTGCATGACGGCCATCCGTGGCGGGTCCTTCCGGCCGGTGAGTTGTTTCACCCGGGCTGCCAGCGCGTCCGGGAGCTTCACGTCCTTCCAGGTGGGCCAGTCACACAACGACGGGGATTTCAGCAGGTCGTTGAACATCCGCACGGCGTCCTTGGGCGTTTTGCGGGGCTTGTTCTCGGACCAGTGATGGAGCTTCGAGACGTTCTTGTTGCCCAGGAGCATCGCCACCCGCTTGGTTACCGGCGTGTCGCGACGGACGATCACCTTCGCCAGACCGGCCAGGTCGGTGAAGTCGCCGCGCCCCAGCTGCGCCTGACGATGGCCGGGAATGCGTGGATACGACGGGGCGTAGAGATACCGCTGTGTGCCCGGGCGATACTTCTGCGGCAGGTCCGGCGCGTAGCCGCCGAAGATCGGCGCCGGGATGACCTTGTGGCCGTTCACTGCCATCAGCTTGCCCGTGGCAGCCACCTCGGCCGGCTTGGTGCGGCGGGCGGGAAGATCCACCCACTGCAGCTTCGTGAGCGTGAAGTTCACCTCGCCCACGCCCAGCGGATTCACCACGCCCACCGCCACGTGCGAGACGGCCGATCGGTCGAAGACGTAATCCTCGTCCATGTGGTTGCCCGGCGAGACCCACTCAGCCTCCACGAAATCCTCGAAGCGGACAACCACCTCGTTGTCCTTCGCGTTGAGCGGGACCGCCGACCGCACGTAGTACCAGCTTCCGTCCTGCTCGCGCATCCACAGCGTGACGTTCACATCCTTGCGGGGCTTGTCGGTGGTCACCTTCACTCTGACGCCCTCGTGGCTGGACAGGTCGACCTCCTTGCCCAGCTCGCAGATCGCCAGCCGAACGTGATTCCAGTTCTCGCGGTCCTTGCCCATCTCGAACGAGAGCTTCACGCCGTTTTCCCAGGTGCCCATGTTCCAATGCCCCTTGCGAACGGGCAGTTGGAACGTGCCGCCCGCTTGACCATCGGACTTCCGGCCGTCCATCTTCGCGGTGAAGCTCCCGTCGAGCTTCCACAGGGCGCCCTGCGATCTGGGCTTGATCAGCCAGAAGCGGATGGGCTTCTCCTCGTCGCCGGTGTTGGCCTTCAGCGGCGATACCTTCGCGTCGAGTTCCACGGTAAGAGTGCGGGGCTTCTTGTCGGCGGGCACCCACTGGTCCGGACGGATGGTGACCTTGATCGTGCCGGCGATTCTCTTCTCGGTCACCGTCAGGCCGCCGGCATCCACGACGTGCTTGGCCTTGTTGTAGTCCAGCGCACTGGCGGACCCGGCCGTCCACTTCCCGTTGGCCCGGGTGATGGTGGCGGTGAGGTCGGCCCCGCCGCCGGAACTCTTGGGGACGGCCCCTTTCAGCGTGAGGTTCAACTGGAAGTTCTTCGGACTGATCTCCTGCACCGAGTCCTTCAGCGACAGGATATCGCCGGCTTTGCGGACCTCCGGGTTGGCGGCCTGCGATGCAGTCACAACCAGCAAAGTGGTGAGCGTGAGAGCGATTCGGCGAACGATTCTCTGCGATAGCGACATGTCCCGATCCTTCCTGTGTGTGCCTCTGCGTGTCGTGACCAGCTCCCGTCGGAACAGGCCCATCATGAAACGCATTGGACCACACACCGGGCCGGGAAATCCAGCGTGTAGGGCCGGCCAACCACCGGAACCAAGCCCGGCGACTCAAAACAGGGAGATACGCCTTGCTCGCGTGAGTGTTTGGCATCGGGAGAACCGAGGTGGTTTGCCGGCGGAACGACAACCGTAGGGACCGCAACCCGTTGCGGGCAGAACAACTTGCCGAAGGGCTCCGCGAACCGTGGGCATATCCGCCGGCTATTGCTCCTGCCCGGCGTTCTTCTGGTCCTTTTTTTCGGACGGGTACGAGCCCACCGGCGAACCCTTGGGCACCCAGCCGCTATGGCCGAACGCTTTTCTCCGGGAGCGTGAACTCGTCGCCGGTCTCTTCGATCCATTCGGCCAGACGGTCCTGGAGGCGATGGCGGACATCCCAGTAGCGTGAGTTGAACGCCAGGTTCCGCAGCTCGTAGGGATCGTCGTTGAGGTTATGCAGCATCCAGGGCTGACCCTCCAGGCAGACGTACTTCCAGCCGTCGGTGGTGACGATACCGCGCCACGGGCGATCCACGCTGTTGCCATGGCAGGTGGGAACCACGCTCTGGATGTAGGCCGAGTCGATCTCGGGAGCCTCCTTGCCGCCCATCGCAAAGCCGGAAAGGTCGCGGCCTTCCATCCAGTCGGGCACGTCCAGCCCGCACAGCCCCAGCGAGGTGGGGGCGTAGTCCACGTGATTCATCGGCACGCTCAGCCGCGGGCGCGGGTTGTAGTGCGTCTCTCCGCGGTTGATCACGCACGGAACGCGGATGGATTCCTCGTGCGGCGTCATCTTGGCGACCTGGCCGTGCGAGCCCATCATGTCGCCATGGTCGGAGAAGAAGATCACCCACGTGTCGTCGTCAATACCCGCGTCGCGCAGGGCCTGGCGCACTCGCCCGACGTTCCAGTCGAGGTTTTCGATCTGGGCGTAGTAGCCGGCAAGCTTGCGGCGAACCTCCCCCTGGAACCGCTCATCCGGCGGGACGTTCGGGCGCAACTGCAGTTCGGCCGGGTTGTGCAGCGCCATGTACTCCGGCGGCGCGATGTTCGGTCCGTGCGGCGGCTGAACGCTGAGCACCGCGAAGAACGGCTGATCGACGTCGGCCTGCTCGCCCTCGCTTCGCCGGCGGATGTAGTCCACCAGCAGGTCGGTGAGACAGTCGGTTTCGTAGTCCGGGAGGCGTTGGTGGAAGGCGTCCTCGCCCTCGCCGCCATGGACCCAGCAGTCGTACTGGGAGTTGTTGTTGTCGTACCCGACCCACTCGTCGAACCCGCCACGACGGTGAGGCGGAACGATGTGCATCGCCGCCCGGCCGTCGCGTTCCTTGAACCCATCGACGTGCCACTTGCCGAAGTACCCGGTGTGGTAGCCGTTGTCTTTGAACGCGGTGGCCACCGTCGGCAGCGAGTCGTCCAGGGGATACTCGTGGCCGGGCACGGCGTTGTGGGGGTATCGGCTGGTGAGCAGCGATCCGCGGAACGGGCAGCACAGGGGCATGCCCGCGACCGCCCCGGTGAAGTGCGCGCCCGTGTCGGCCATCCGGTCGATATTGGGCGTGTTCACGTTCGGGTCGTTCATGCACGAAAGGGCCTGGGCCCGGTGCTGATCGCCGAAGATCCAGATGACGTTGGGGCGTTTGGCGGTGGATTCACTCATGGACAATGCACTCCTCAGCGTAGGGACGGTTCGACAAAGTCACCGTTATTCTCCACCCGGCCGGAAGTGAATGCAAGGGCGAATCAGGGGACGTGGGACCGACCCGCTGCAAGGCTGCCCGGGCTTGTGGCATTTCGACCGAACCTGCGAGGGAGAAACGGAGCAACCCGGCCGCCCACTATTCGCGGGCATTCACTGTGGGGGGTGCTACTTGCTGCGTCGTCGGTTGTGTTGGGGTCTGCCGTCGTCCTGGTCGTACGGGCCGCCCTCCTGCACGCGGCCACACACTTCCAGGCGCTCGATGGACTGGGCCTTTCCGGTCATCGGGTCGACCGAGGCGATCACCCCGGAGAGTCTCGGATCGCCGGTGGCCACCTCGAAATGCGTGGGCATGGAGGTGGTCAGGAAGCTCAGCACACGGTCTTTGCGTCGCCCCAGAACGCTGTCATACGGGCCGGTCATGCCCACGTCCGAAATGAAGGCAGTGCCCTTGTCCAACACGCGGTAGTCTGCCGTCGGCACGTGGGTGTGGGTTCCGAACACCACGCTCGCCCGGCCGTTGAGGTGCCACCCCATCGCGATTTTCTCGGAGGTCGCCTCGGCGTGGAAGTCGACCACGCGCATTTTCACGTCGTCGGCGGTTCGGCTGCAGAACTCATCGATCGCCGCCCAGGGCGAGTCGTTGGACCCCATGAACATCTGCCCCAGTACGCTGCAGACCGCCACGCGGTGCCGGCCGGACTTGGTGGGCACGATGGTCCATCGCTTGCCGGCCGCCGCCTTGGAAAGATTCATCGGGCGGACGATCTGCTCTGAGGTTTCGAGCATCTGGGTGATCTCGCGTTTGCGATACACATGATCGCCCAGCGTCACCACGTCCACCCCATATTTGAGGAGCTTATCGAAGATCTGCGGGGTAATCCCGCTGCCTCCGGCGGCGTTTTCGGCATTGCAGACGACCAGATCCAGCTCGTGCTCGTCGATCAACCGTTTAAGATGGTCGGCCAGCACGCCTCGACCGGCTTTGCCGACGACGTCGCCGATGCACAGAATATTGACAGCCATGGTCCTGCCGCTCTTTCCAGCCCCCGCTTTTGTGGCATTATAGGTTTGCCTGATCTCCGGGCGCAGAATTTAACTTCCGCGCCCCCCGAACCCGGCGCTATGCGAAGTCGCCGGCGGCGACGTACTCGCGAAACGCCGTCAGCAATCGACCGGTCACCGGTCCGGGCTTGCCGTTTCCGATGGGGTTGGCGTCCACGCTGGTGACGGCAATGACTTCGGCGGCTGTCCCGGTCAGGAAACACTCGTCGGCGGCCAGCAGTTCCTCGGGCGTGAAGGATTCCTCGCGCGTCTCGATGCCGAGCTTGTCGGCCAGTTCCAGCACGGTCTGGCGGGTGATCCCGTGAAGGATGTTGTCCGCCGACGGCGGAGTCTTCACCACCCCGTCGGTGACGATGAAGATATTGTCGGCCGTGCATTCGGCGACGTGGCCCATCTCGTTGAGCATGACGGCCTCGGCGAGTCCGGCGTCGATCGCCTCGATCTTGGCGAGGATGTTGTTGAGGTAGTTACAGCTTTTGATGGACAGGTCCAGACTCGCCGCCCCGATGCGTCGGGTCTTGGCGATGATCACGCCCATGCCCTTTTCGTACATTTCCGGCGGGTACAGGGCGATGCTGGAAACGATGATGAACACCGACGGCGGCGCGCAGATCATGGGGTTCAATCCCAGCGTGCCGGCCCCGCGCGTGGCGACCATGCGGATGTAGCCGTCCACCTGCTCATTGGCGGCGATGGTCCGCTCCATCGCCTCGATGATCTCCTCGCGGGAGTAGGGAAGCGCCAGGCGGATCTTGCGGGCCGAGGCGTAGAAGCGGTCCACGTGATCCCGGCAGCGGAAAATCCTGCCGCCGTAGATGCGGATGCCCTCGAACACACCATCGCCGTACAGCGTGCAGTGATCAAACACCGAGAGCTTCGCCTCGGACTCATCGACCAGTTGTCCGTCGATCCAGACCTTCATGTCGTCTCCCATCGTTGCTCGACAACCCTGGATGATACCCCTGCCCGTTCCGTTCGGCAACGCCTCAGCGGGAATTCATCTTCCCCCCGGCCCGGTTTTTCATACAATTCCCGGAGGCAACCCATGGCAAAAGAGAAACGAACCATCCGATTCAAGGGAAACGTCCAGGGCGTGGGCTTCCGGTACAATACCGTCCGCGCCGCCGACGGCTACGACGTGACCGGTTACGTCAAGAACCTCCCCGATGGCACGGTGGAATGCGTCGCCGAGGGAGAGGCGAGGGAAATCGACGCCTTCGTGGACGAGGTCACCCAGCGTATGGGCCAACACATACGCGACACATCCCAGCAGACCAGCGAGGCGACGGGACGGTATGACTCGTTCGGAATCCGGTACTGACTCGCCCGCCGGGGCGACCCGGCAGGAAGACACCTCGGAGGCGGTCCCGCTCAGCCCGGCCGGGGTGACCTGGCTGGGATTGGCCGTCAACGCCCTGCTGGGAGCGGCGAAAATCGCCGGTGGATTGATCTTCCATTCCCAGGCGATTCTCGCCGACGGCGTGCACAGCGCCACCGACCTGGTCACCGACGCCGCCGTCCTGACAGGCCTGAAATACTCGGACAATCCCGCCGACGGCTGTCACCCGTATGGCCACCGGCGGATCAGCACGCTCGTGGCGATGTTCGTGGGCCTGCTGCTGCTGGGGGCGGGCGCATGGATCGCCGTCGACTCGCTTCGAAAGCTCCAGGAACAGGATCACGACCAGAAATCGCTCTGGCTGCCGCTGCTGCTGGCGCTGGGAACCATCCCGCTCAAGGAGATCCTCTTCCGCCTGACCCGACGGGTCGGCCGGCAGAGCGGGAACCTCTCGCTGAAGGCGAACGCATGGCATCACCGCTCGGACTGCTTTACCTCGCTGGCGGCGGCTGCGGGCATCGGCGGGGCGTGGATCGGCGGGGCGTCGTGGGCGTTCCTGGACCACGTGACAGCCGTCCTGCTTGTGGGGTTCCTGGCGTTGGCAGCGGTGCGCATCGTGTACGAGTCGGCCTCGGAGCTGATCGACGCCTCGCCCGACGAGGACGTTCTGGACCAGATCCACGAGCTGATCGACGACACCCCCGGCGTGCAGGACTTCCACGCGGTGCGAGCCCGCGAGGTGGGCGGCCAACTGGAAATGGACATGCACGTGCTCGTGGAGCCCGACCTGACGGTGCGCGAGGGGCACGATATCGCCACCGCGGTCAAACGGAAGCTGATGAACTCGTCGCTGAGCTTCGCCGAAGTGGTGGTGCACATCGAGCCGGCCGAGCCGACCGCCGGCCATCCTGCCGGCGACGTCGCTAGCGCCGCAAACCGGCGAGACCGCGATTGAAGGGCTTCTCGGCGTCGAGGGCGGCGTGGATGAACGCGCGGAATCGGCTGGCGGCCGGGCCCCATTCCTCGTGAGCGTCCATTTCCGCCAGTGCGTCGGTCGAAGAGAGCCCCTTGCGGTAGAAGATCCGGAAGGCGTCCTTCACCTGGGCGCGATCCTCGTCCGAGACATCCGGCGCGCGTCGCAGGCCGACCATGTTCAACCCGGCGATGCGGGAGATCTCGGTGGCGATGGTGTAGGGGGGAGTGTGCATGGCCGCCCCGCTGAGCCCCTGGAGCATCACCCGCTCACCGACCCAGGTGAACTGGTGCACACACGCTCCGCCTGCCAGGACGGCCCCGCGTTTGACGGTGCAATGACCGGCGAGCATCACGCCGCCGGCGAGGACGACCTCGTCTTCCACGGTGGCGTCGTGTCCGGCATGCGAGCCGGCCATCCAGTAGGTCTTGTTGCCCACGCGGGTTGCACCGCCCGGGGTTGTCGCCCGGGAGATGGTGACGTTCTCGCGGAAGACGTTCTGATCGCCGATGTGGAGGTAGCTCTCGGTGTCGGGCGTGAATTTCAGGTCCTGAGGCCAGCCGCCCAGCGAGCAGAACGAATCCACCAGGTTTCCTTCTCCCAGCGTGGTGTACCGCCGGATGATGCTGTGCGACCGGACGACCGTGCCGGCGGCGAGCGCGACGTCTCGCTCGATCACGCAGAAGGGCCCGATCTCGACGTCGTCAGCCAGTTGTGCCTCACCATGTACGATCGCGGTGGGATGAATCCTGGGCATGGGTCGAATCCTTTCTATCGAGCGGGTATTGTATCAGCCGAGCTGGGCGAGGCGAGGGTTTTCGTCGAGCCCAAGGGCGACAAGTGTGTTTCGCCGGGGCCGCAAATCGCTATAATCGCGGATGAATCGTACCTGCTCCGCACCGGCCTGTCGCCTGGGGCTGGTTTCCGTAGACAGAGCATTGCATGACCGACGCGCCACAGACAACCCTTCAAGAGCTTCTCTCCGACGCCCGGCAGCGGGTCAACGACGACCTGGGTCGATGGGTCGTCGAACCCGGCACGCCCGATTCGCTGGGCGACGCCCTGCGATACTGCGTGCTGGACGTGGGCAAGCGGATCCGCCCGGCGATGGTCTACTTCGCCGCCCAGGCTGCCGGCGGATCGCCCGACGACGAACTTACCCGCCGCGCCGCGGTCGCCGTCGAACTGGTACACAACTACAGTCTCGTGCACGACGATTTGCCCGCGATGGACGACGACGCCCTGCGCCACGGGAAACCCACGGTGCACGTGCGATATGGCCAGGCGATGGCCATCCTCGTTGGCGACGCCCTGCTGACGCGGGCGTTCGGCGTGCTGACCGAAACGGGCTCGCCGCGCGGCGGATTGCTGGCAGCCGAGTTGGCTGCCTCTGCCGGCGGAACGGGCATGATCGCCGGGCAGGTCGCGGACATGAACCTCTGCCAACTGCCCATCGGAGCCGACGGACTGTGGTACATCCACCAGCGCAAGACGGCCGCCCTGCTGCAGGCAGCGGTGGGTCTGGGCGTACTCTCGGCCGGCGGCGACGAACCGACGCGGCTGGCGGTACGCGAATTCGCCCGCTGCCTGGGATTGGCCTACCAAGTGACCGACGACCTTCTGGATGTCACCGGCAACGTCGCGGACCTGGGCAAAACGCCCGGAAAAGACGCGATCGCCGGCAAGACCACCAGCGTAGAACAACTGGGCGTCGGGGGGGCACGCCGACGGGTCGAGCAACTCACCCGTCAGGCGTCGGACGCGCTGAAACCGCTGGGGAAAGCCTCGCAGGATCTGGCCCGATTGGCCGATCTGTTGATTGGAAGGACATACTGACGCCATGAGCGACACCCCCATACTGGATCGCATCACCTCACCGCACCAGTTGCGACGACTCAGCCACGAGGATCTCGCCCGCCTGGCCGAAGAGATCCGCCAGCGGATCATCGCGACGGTCTCGCAGCGCGGCGGGCACCTCGCCAGCAACCTCGGGGTGGCCGAGCTGACCATCGCCCTGCACCACGTGTTCGACTTCCAGCAGGACCGCCTGCTCTGGGACGTCGGCCACCAGTGCTACCCCCACAAGCTGCTCACCGGACGAGGCGACCGCTTCGACGCGCTTCGCCAGAAGGACGGGCTCAGCGGGTTCCCCGCCCCGACCGAGAGTGAGTACGACCTGTTCGCCACCGGTCACGCGGGGACGGCCATCTCGACGGCGGCCGGCCTCGCCTGGGCCGACCAGGCCTGCGAGACCGACTCGCACGTGGTATCCGTCGTGGGCGACGCGAGCATCGTCAACGGCCTGGCGTTCGAGGCGATCAACAACGTCTGCCTGCTGAACCGCCAGTTCCTGGTGATTCTCAACGACAACTCGATGGCGATCGATCGCACGCACGGGGCGATGTCCCACGTGCTCGACCGGATCCGCATGACGCCCACCTACTCCGATCTGAAGCACTCTGCGGAGCACCTTCTGCGGAACCTGCCGCTGGGAGCGGAGATTTCCGAGGCGCTCAAGCATCTCCGCGAAGGGCTGCGCACGACCGTGTACGGAGATAAGGTCTTCGAGCCGCTGGGGCTGACTTACTTCGGGCCCTTCGACGGACACGACATCCCCCGACTGATCGAGGTGCTCCAGCGCGTCAAGACCATCGATCGCCCGGTGCTGCTGCATGTGCATACCGAGAAAGGTCGCGGCTGTGAGTACGCCGTGGAAGACCCCACCACGTTCCACAGCCCCTCGGCCTACACGCTGAAGAATGGCAAAGCCGTCTTCGCCAGCAAGACCTGGCCGACGTGGACCAATGCGTTCTCGAAGAAGCTCTGCGAGCTGGGCGAAGCCGACGAGCGGATCATCGCAATCACCGCAGCCATGCCCGATGGAACCGGACTGGTGGACTTCCGCGACAAGTTCCCGCAACGCTATATCGACGTGGGCATCTGCGAATCGCACGGCGTGGCGATGGCGGCGGGGATGGCCAAGGCCGGCCTGAAGCCCGTGGTGTCGATCTACTCGACGTTCCTGCAGCGGGCGTTCGACCAGGTCTTCCACGACGTGGCCTTCCAGAAGCTGCCCGTGGTGTTCTGCATGGACCGGGCCGGGCTGGTTGGCTCGGACGGCGCGGTGCATCACGGGGCGATGGACATCGCCATGCTTCGGAGCATACCGGGCATGGTGCTGGCCGCCCCCGCCGACGGGCCCGAACTGTCGGCCGTCATGGACTTCGCCCTCGCCGGCGAGTCCCCGGTGGCCATCCGCTACCCGCGCGACGAAGTGCCCCGCGACATGCCCGGTGAGTGCGCCCCCTTCCAGCCGGGCGTTTCGCGCGTGCTGCGGGACGGCAAAGACGCCGCCTTCCTCTGCTATGGCACGACGTGCGCTGCGGCGATGGAGGCCGCCGAGATGCTCTCCCAGCGCGGGATCGAAGTCGAGGTCCTCAACGCGCGATTCGCCAAACCGCTCGACGCGGTGGCCATCAGCCGACTGTTGCGGGACGGCAAACCCACGCTGGTGTGCGAAGACCACTCGCAGATCGGCGGGTTCGGGTCGGCCGTCCTGGAACTGGCCGCCGCCCGGGAGATCGACACAGGGCACGTTCAGTTGAGAGGCCTGCCGGACCGGTTCGTCGCCGCTGCCTCGCGCGAGCAGCAACTGGCGGAAGTCGGACTGGACGCCACCTCACTGGCGGCAACGCTGCAGCGAATGGTGCAGGACCACCACGGCCCGACGGTGAAAGACTTTACCACGCCCAAGCGAGGCTGATCGCCGTCGCCCAGCCCCTGAGAACTCATACCGCCGGACGGGCCACCCGACCGGCTTAACTCTCCTGCTCGATCTCCTCGCCGAGGGCTTCCCACTCGTCCATCAGGTCCGCGAGAGACTGCTGGGCCTGGGCGTACTTCTCGCCGAGTTCGTGGATGCGGTCTACGTCGCCCTCCTCGCCGGCTTCGTTGATGCGGGCTGAGAGCGACTCGAGCGACTCCTCGGCGGCGGTGATCTCGCGCTCCAGCGACTCCATGCGCCGCCGTGCGCGCTGCCGTTCGCGGCGGTCTTTCCGGGTCTGCTGGTAGGCGGCTTTGCGTTGCTGCTTGGCCTTGGCTTGGGGGGTGGCGTCTTCGCCGGCGGTTCGGCCGTCATGCTTGGCTCGCCAGGCGAGGTAGGCATCCCAGCCGCCGGGGATCTCCTTCACCCGCCCGTCCAGCACATACCAGATGTCCGTGGCCAATCGCTCTACGAAGTAGCGGTCGTGACTGACGAAGAGGATCGTGCCCTCGAAGTTCTCCAGCGCCTCGCCCAGCACCTCGCGCGACGCGAGATCCAGGTGGTTGGTCGGCTCATCGAGCATCAGGACATTCGCCCCCAGCGCCGAGACCTGAGCGAGCATCACGCGGCTGCGCTGACCGCCCGAGAGTTCTTTGATGCGTTTGAGCGTCTGGTCGCCGCTGAAGTGGAACATCCCCAGCAGGTCGCGGGCGGCGTCGGTGCGCATGGTGTACGGCGGGCGGGTCAGCGAGTCCACCAGCGTTTCGTCGGGGCGCAGACTTTCGTGGGTCTGGGAGAGGTACCCGCGCACCGTGTTGGAGCCCATTTTCACCTCGCCACCCAGGGCAGGCAGATCGCCCAGCAGCGTCCGCAGCAGTGTAGTCTTCCCGCAGCCGTTGGCGCCGACGATGCCCACGCGCATCCCGCTGCGCACCTCCAGCTCACCGGCATCGACGATGACTTCGCCGGGATCATAGCCGGCTTTCAGGTCGGCCGTCCGCAGGACCAGGTCGCCCGTGCGGGCGCCGGGCGTGAGGCGGACGTGGATGTTCTCATGGCGGCGGGGTTTGGGCTTGGCCTCGGTCTTGAGGAACCGTTCCAGCCGCGTGCGTCGGCCTTGGGCTTCCTTGGTGCGCTGCCCGGCGAGGTTGCGACGGATGAAGTCTTCGGTCTCGGCGATGTACTTCTGCTGGGTCTCCCACTCGCGCATCCGCTCGCGGTAGCGTTCCTCGCGTTTGGGCAGGTACTCGCTGTAACAGCCTCGATACGCCTCGACCTGTCCGAAGGCGACTTCCCAGGTGCGCGTGGTGACCTTGTCCAGGAAGTACCGGTCGTGCGAGACCAGCAGCAGCGTCTGGCGGCAGCCCTGCAGGAATCGCTCGAGCCACTCGACGTTGTCCATGTCCAGGTGGTTGGTGGGCTCGTCCAGCAGGAGCACGTCGGGTTCCTGCATGAGCAGCGCCGCCAGCATCGCGCGGCTGCACTGACCGCCGGAGAACTCGTCGAGTCGATCATTCCATCGCTCGGGGACAAACCCCAGCCCGGTCAGCACGGTTTTGGCGCGGTTCTCGTATTCGTATCCGCCGGCGGCTTCGAAGCGCGCCTGCAGTTGGCCGAACCGCTCGATGGCGGCGTCGGTGTCCAGTCGACCGGCCAATTCGTGCAGTTTGTGCTCCATTTCCAGCAGATCGGCGTGGCCTTCCAGCAGCGAGTCCCACAGCGTCTGGCCTGTCAGGCGGGGCGGGTCCTGCGGGAGGTAGCCGATGCGCAGATTCCCCCGCCGCTGCACGACGCCGTCGGTGGGTTCGATCAGGCCGGCAGCGATCTTCAGCAGCGTGGTCTTGCCCTCTCCGTTGGGACCCACCAGGCCCACCCGGTCGCCCGGGGCGAGGGTGAAACTCGCGTTTTTCAGCACGTCCAGTTGGCCGTAGCTTTGCGTGACGTGCTCGCCGACAATCAGGGACATCTGCCTCTGCTCCTGTCTGGGGAAAGCATCCCAGCATACCGTCTGGATGGGGCGGATGGTATGCTTCGGCGACGTTTGACGACCTCCAGGAAGCCCGTCACCGGGGCCGACGGCTGCAATTGATCCACAGCGGGTCACTTATGAACCGCAAGATCCCCAAAAACGGCGACTTCTCCCCTACCGGGGTTTGGGCGATGTTGCTACAATGGAACTGTCAAGGGGTGGTCAGCCGACGCCCCGTTTGAATGGAGACTGTCATGTCGCATTTCATTGGGGATGGACGGAGAATCGTTCGAGCTGCCCTTATGGTGGCCGGGATCTGGGCAGCCTTGGTGTGCCCGAAGGCAGCCGACGCGATGATCTTCACGGCGTCCCAGGACCCCTCGTACAACACCACCGCCCCCGACGGTGCCTACGCCAACAGCGGCTGGCGGGCTGTGGGAGCGTGGGGCCCCGGTGGGGGCATTGCCATTTCGCCCTATCACGTCCTGACGGCGAAACACTTCACCCCCGGCGGCGACACCTTCACACTGAACGGCCAATCGGTCACCGTGGCATCGATGACCAACGACGTGACTGACCTGCGCATTCTCACGCTGGATGAGCCGGTCGGTACGTGGGCGAGCCTGTATACCGGCAGCGACGAGGTGAACCAGGAATCAGTTGTCATCGGGCGAGGCCGACCGGTCGCCAGCGCCGTTTACGAGGGCGGCGAACTGAAAGGCTGGGAATGGGCCGCCAGAGACGGCGTCAAACGGTGGGGAACCAATATCGTCGACGGTACGTGGAACAGCGGTCAACTGCTGGGCATGGACTTCGACGAAAGCGGGACCGCCCACGAAGCCGCATTCACCCAGTGGGACTCCGGCGGCGGGCAGTTCATCCAGGATACCGACGGGCAATGGAAGCTGGCTGGCGTGGTGTTCGCGGTGAATGGTCCCTACGATGTCGACGACGACCACGAAAACGGCAATGAGTTCAGTGCAGCCCTGTTCGACGAGGGCGGATTCTACGAGAAGACCTCCGAAACCTCCTGGGCGTATCGGGTGGATAAGCCATTCAATCTTCCACAGGATATGTACTCCACGCGCGTTTCGCCTCGGATCAGTTGGATCGACTCGATCATCTCAGGGGCCGAGCCGCTCGACGGGGACACGGACTTCGACGACGACGTGGACTATACCGACGCCTGGGCCTTGCTCAACGCCTACAAGGCGGAGGGCGATTGGACGTGGTTCAACGGCGACTTCAATCACGACGGCGTGGTCGACGAAGCCGACGCGGATATTCTCCTGGCCAACTACGGTACGGGCGTAGCCGGCGGGCTGGACTCCACGAGTATCGAATCGGCCCTGGCGAGCATGGACGGCATTCCCGAACCGACGACTCTCGCGCTGTTGGCCATCGGTGGCTGCGCTCTGCTCCGCCGTCGCCGCTGAGTGCGGGCGTTTTCACTGCTCGCTTGATCTCCACGGGCCGGCGTCTCCGGATTGACCTCCCCGCTGGGGGCACATCTCCACACCGTTACGCAAGTCCTCGCTGCATCTGACCGATACGGCCAGCGGAGAGACTGAGATTCCCCAGAGCTCTCAAAAGGTCAGGTGCGAGATGCGTAAAATGCTGCTTACCATTCTGGCTGGGGTTGTGTTGCTCGCGTGCGGGGGTTGCGGATCGCTCGCCAACAGCGGGCGCCTGTTGTCCACCTCGGACGAGATCACCGTCGGCTCGCGCATTCAACCGGAATTCGAGCGGCTGCTGGGCGGCAAGGTAAAGGACGAGGCCGTCCAGCGTTACGTCCAGCGCGTCGGCCAACGGATCGCATCGGTGGCCGGTCGTCGCCTGCCGTACGAGTTCGCCGTGCTCCGCCCGGACGTACCCAACTACTTCGTGCTTCCTGGGGGGAAGATCTACCTCACCAAAGGCCTGCTGGCGATGCTGGAGGACGAGCGTCAACTGGCGGGAGTGCTGGCCAATGCCGTCGGCCACGCGTGCCACCGGCAGCCGGTCAAGGCGATCTTCAAGCGGATGAAGACAGGGATGTACCTCGCCGTGGCGAAATTGGCCATCGAAGACCCCGACGAGAGCGGGTATCGCACGGCAATTCGACTGGCGAGGGAACTGATTCTTTCCGAGGCGACCCGGCGCGACGAGATGCAGGCCGACGCATTGGCCGTCCAGTATCTCGCGCGGGCGGACTACTCGCCCTGGGGGCTGGCCCACGCCCAGCGGATGCTCTACCAGCGATGCATCGATCAACCCAAAAAGATGACCAAACTGTATCAATCCCACCCGCTGACGTTCCGGCGGATGAAGCTCACAAAGGTGGCCGTCGAGATCGATTACGCCTATTACGACCGCTCCCGTCCGAGTCCGACGCAGGACGACTACGCCGCCGTCCGCCGGAGCTTCCTGGGGGACGACGATCGGGTCGCGACGGACACTCACGAACCGGCGCCCCAACCGGTGCTCGCGGAAAACGCGAACTGACCCGCCAAACCCCCGGGCGGCGTTACAGGTCCAGGTGGGACATGTAATCCAGGTTCGTCATGAGGTCCAGCAGCGACTGGGTACGATCGAGCGCAGCCGGGCTGGCGCCGGTCTGCTGCTGGGCCGAGAGGGTGTCTTCCAGGCTGGCCAGCAGGTCGAAGGGCTCGTCCTCGGGAACCGCCTCGCCGGTGAACGACTCGATGAGGCTGGCGTGGTTTCCGGTCAGCTCGGGCTGGAACGAGAGGTAGTTGTAGTTGTCGAAGGAAATCATCCCCTGCTGAAGCATCTGTTCGGCCAGGTGCGAGACCTCCTTGGGCGTGATGTTGCGGAGGTTGAACTGCGAAGCGATCCTCGCGGCCGGGGAGAAGCTCATCTCACTTGCGGGTCCGGGGGAGAAAGACTCCTCCCGCGGCCCTTGCACCGTCCTTCGCTGCTGCGTATAGCCGATACCACCGAGTGCGTCGTAGTGACCGATGTTCTCAATACCCATGTGATCTCTCCGTCTCCACGAATCTCCCGCGCGCAGACACAGCGGGCGGTTTGCACTGGAATATCGGAGCGCCCGGCCGGGAAATTCGGACTTCGGGCTAAAGAAATCGCTTTTCGCTTCGAGAAGAATGGAGGGGCTGCGCGCAAATACCCCCTCAGCCGGCGAACCGACCAAGGGGGTGGGAAGAGGACACTGTCTCGGGAACGGCGTCCCTCCCTATAGGCCGAGATTCCCCATGTAATTCAGATTGGTCATCAGGTTCAGCAGGGAACGGGTTCGGAAAATGGCGGTCTCGCTGGCCTGGGCTTCCTCCTGGACCCGCAGTGTCTCCTTGAGACTTGCCAGCAGGTCGAAAGGCTCCGCCACGTCGCTTTCGCTGACAAACGGCGCGATCAGCTGGTTGTGGTCCTCGGTGAGCCTGGGCTCGAAGGACAGCGAGTTGTACGTATCAAACGAGATAAGCCCGCCGTCGAGAAGTTCCTCCGCCAGCACTCCCACTTCCTTGCGGGTGATGCTGGTGAGATCGTAGTGGGACGCGATATGCCCTGCCGGCGAGAAATCCACCTGGCACGCCGGCCCGGCTGCCCCGTCGGGATCCTTTCCCGGATTGTCGGCCTTGGAGCTTTTCTTGGCCTTGCCGGACTCCCGTGAGAGACCGGACTTGGCGCCGGTCGATCCTTCGACCCGATCCCCGGAATGCGACTCGTACTGCCGGTCCTGATCCTTGCCGGCATCTCGGGCAAAGGCCAGGTATGCGGCTGCGTCTGATACTTCCTGCTGGCTAACGTGGTTGATTCCCATCTCATGTCTCCCTTTTCCAAAGGCCCCGCGCATGATTCACTGCGTTCAGGTGCTGTCGCTTGACGAAACCAAAAAGCCCTAGGGCTTTCACGGGTGTATCGGAAATGAGAGAAGATCAATTTTGAACTTCACTTAAAGAAAATACTGTTTTACGCGATAAGACTTTATGGGGTCTAAGATGCACTGGTTTCTACGGGGATCTTTGCGTTTTGTCGCACCTTTCAGGGCATTTTGATCCCCGGTATCGCGACCGGTTTGGGCATCGCGGAACTGTCGATGCATCCTTGATTTCGGTCCAATTCCCACGGCGACCCCGGCCAAGCGGCCTCCCGCAACGCGTCGGTCAGCGGGGTCGGCCGGCGGCGGTGGACTTCATGAGGAACACCAGCTCGCCGGGATATCGCTGCCATCCCAGGCGGTCCCAGAACGCCAGCCCGCCGGCGTTGTCGGCGAAGACCAGGATATTGCATCGGCGGATCCCCTCCCCCGCCAGACCCGCCAGCGCCCGCTCGACCAGCGATCGGCCGACCGATCGGCCACGATGCGGTTCGGCGACGGCAAGATGGTGCAGGCTGCCGCGTCGGCCGTCGTGACCACAAAGAACTGCCCCCACCAGTTCACCGTCTTCCTCGGCGACCTGACTGAGCCCCGCGTTCCGCTGGAGATAGCGGGCGATGCACTCGGGCGAGTCGGCGTCCTGCGGATGATACGCCACCCCGTCGGTCGCGTCCCACAGACGGGTCACCGCGTCGTAGTCGTCCGTCGTCATGGCTCGGTATCTGATCGTCACGGCTGCGCCTGCTCCCTGCTGCCCCGTGGGCGGGGGCAATCTTCGCACAGGCCCGGGGCGTTCTCAAGCTCCATCCCGGCGCGCAACAATCCCTTCGCAGCCAGCTTCGGCTGGACACAAATGTCGAACCGATGCAACGCCTTTGTGACCCGCATCTTGCAGTTTCGCTTCGTGCTCCCGGGAGGGTTTGGGGCATTCAGCGCGACAATTGCTTCCGCGTGGCCGCTATCGACGATGCCTTCCGACGAGCGGGTCAGGCGCGGAATTCCCGGCCGATTCGGCTTGCTGCCGACCACGTCCTTCGCATCACGCAACCCTCTTGTTCTCCTTGCATTGCAGAATCCGATCGCGGCGTCGTCTGGCGGTTGCGGGAGGTCGTCCGGCGTTGGCGGCCCAGCCGTTCGGCGCTTTGGCACAGTCGATGCAAGGAACCCCCTGACGAATGCGGTCCCGGCCGACGTGATGGAACCGGGATCCACACAACAGCAGACCGCCCGCGGCGGCCCCCAGCAAAGGAGCAGGGACATGCGAAAGGTAGCGATTTACGGAAAAGGTGGCATCGGAAAGAGCACGACCACCCAGAACACAGTGGCCGCCCTGGCAGAGATGGGCAAGAAGGTCATGGTCGTCGGGTGCGACCCGAAGGCCGACTCGACCCGACTGCTGCTGGGCGGTCTCAATCAGCAGACCGTACTGGACACCCTCCGCGAGGAAGGCGAGGACGTCGAGCTGATGGACATCCGCAAGGCCGGCTATGGCGATTCGATGTGCGTCGAGAGCGGCGGTCCCGAGCCCGGGGTCGGCTGCGCCGGCAGGGGGATTATCACCAGCATCAACATGCTCGAGCAGCTCGGCGCGTACGACGAGGGGGAAGAGTTGGACTACGTCTTCTACGACGTACTGGGCGACGTGGTCTGCGGCGGATTCGCCATGCCCATCCGCGAGGGCAAGGCCCAGGAGATCTATATCGTCTGCTCGGGCGAGATGATGGCGATGTACGCCGCCAACAACATCTGCAAGGGCATCATGAAGTTCGCCCAGGCCGGCGGCGTCCGCCTTGGCGGGCTGATCTGCAACTCCCGGAACGTGGACAACGAGAATGACATGATCGACGAGTTCGCCAAGCGGCTGGGCTCGCAGATGGTCCACTTCGTGCCCCGCGACAACGACGTCCAGCGGGCCGAGATCCAGCGAAAGACCGTCATCGACTGGAAGCCCGACGCTCCCCAGGCCAACGAGTATCGCGCGCTGGCCAAAAGCATCGACAGCAACGAGCTGTTCGTCGTGCCCAGACCCCTGCCCATTGAAGAACTCGAAAGCCTCCTCCTGGAGTTCGGCGTGCTCGGCTGATCGCACTCCGCAACCACGCAGCAAGAAAGGACTCACCCATGATTATGGTTCGAGCGATTGTCCGTCCCGAGAGGGTGGACGAAGTGATGGCCGCCCTGATGTACGCGGGGTTTCCGTCGGTCACGAAGATGGACGTTTACGGCCGCGGCAAGCAGCGCGGGATGAAGGTCGGCGAGATGACCTACGACGAACTGCCCAAAGAGCTGCTGATTACCGTCGTGCGGGACGAGGACCGGGACTTCGTCATCGAGACGATCATGAAGTCCGCCCGCACGGGCTCGAAGGGCAACTTCGGCGACGGGAAGATTTTCGTCTCGCAGGTCGACGAAGCCTACACCGTATCCACCGGAGCCGCCGGCCTTTAGACGCGCCCCAAAGGAGCCCACCCATGAAGGAAATCATCGCCATCGTGCGGATGAACATGATGAACAAGACCAAGCGAGCACTCTCGGAGGCGGGAATCTCGTCGTTCACCGCCCGGAAGGTGATGGGGCGAGGGAAAGGCAAGGTCGACTACCTGCTGCTGAAGGGCGCCGAAGCCGGCTACGATGAGGCGATCAACCAGCTCGCCCCGGGCCCGAAGCTCATCCCCAAGCGCATGTTGACCATCGTGATTCCCGACGAACTGGTCGAGAAGACCGTGGAAACCCTCATCCAGGTCAACCAGACCGGAAGCCCCGGCGACGGAAAAATCTTCGTCTCGCCGGTGCTCGATGCCCTCCGTGTCCGCACCGGTGAATCCGGAAACGAAGTGCTGGACGAAGCTCAAACCCCCGCCGCCCAGGAGGCGTAACCATGACACAACCACCAACCCCCGAAGACATCAAGGAACAGATTCTCCAGTCCTACCCCGCCAAGGTCGCCCGCAAGCGCGCCGCCCAGATTGTCGTCAACGAGCCGACCGAGGACCGGGCCGTCCCCGAGATCAAGGCCAACACCCGCACGACCCCGGGCATCATCACGCAGCGTGGTTGTTGCTACGCCGGCTGCAAGGGCGTGGTGCTGGGCCCGACGCGCGACATCCTGAATCTCACGCACGGACCGATCGGCTGCGGGTATTACAGCTGGCTGACCCGCCGCAACCAGACCCGTCCGCCCAGCGACGACGACGAAAACTTCATGACCTACTGCTTCTCCACGGACATGCAGGACCAGGAGATCATTTTCGGCGGCGAGAAGAAGCTCGCCCAGGCGATCCAGGAGGCGTATGACATTTTCAAGCCCAAGGCGATCGGCGTGTTCTCGACCTGCCCGGTGGGACTGATCGGCGACGACGTCCACCAGGTGACCCGCGAGATGAGCGAGAAGCTCGGGATCAACTGCTTCGGGTTCTCCTGCGAGGGCTACAAGGGCGTGTCCCAGTCGGCCGGCCATCACATCGCGAACAACCAGTTGTTCAAGCACGTGATCGGCAAGGGCGAGTCGGACTCCACCGGCACGTTCCGCATCAATCTGCTGGGCGAGTACAACATCGGCGGCGACGCGTTTCTCATCGAGGACCTCCTGGAACGCTGCGGGATCGAGCTGGTCGCCACCTTCAGCGGTAACAGTACCTACGACCAGTTCGCCTCCTCGCACGAGGCCGACCTGAACTGCGTGATGTGCCACCGCTCGATCAACTACGTCGCGGACATGCTGGAGACCAAGTACGGGATCCCGTGGACGAAGGTGAACTTCATCGGCGCCGACGCCACCGCCAAGTCGCTGCGGAAGATCGCCACGTACTTCGAGGATGATGGGCTCACCGAGCGCGTCGAGGCGGTGATCGAAGAAGAGCTCGCTGCCGTCCAGGCCGCCCGCGGCGAGGTGACCCCGCGTACCGAAGGCAAGCTGGCGATGCTGTTCGTCGGCGGCAGCCGGGCGCACCACTACCAGGAGCTGTTCGCGGAGATCGGCATGCCCACGGTGGCGGCCGGCTACGAGTTCGCCCATCGCGACGACTACGAAGGGCGCAACGTGCTCGACAGCATCACGGTCGACGCCGACTCGCGGAACATCGAGGAGCTCTCCGTCGAGGCCGACCCCGAACACTACACCCCGCGCAAAACCCCCGAGCAGATCGAAGCGCTCAGGGCGGCCGGGATGGAATTCAACGACTACGAGGGCATGATGCCCGAGATGCCCGCCGGAACGCTGGTGATCGACGATATCACCCAGCACGAGACCGAAATGCTCCTGGAGAAGTACAACCCGGCGATTTTCTGTGCGGGCATCAAGGAGAAGTACGCCATCCAGAAAAACGGCGTCCCCTGCCTGCAGTTGCACAGCTACGACTACGGCGGCCCGTTTGCCACCTTCCAGGGCGCGGTGAACTTCTACCACACCGTTGCGGACATGGTGACCTCGCCCGTCTGGGGCCTGGTGACCGCTCCGTGGCAGCGGAAGCGTGAACCCGAGCTCACCGCCGAGCTCATCAGCGCCTGACCCAAGGAGATACCCCCGATGCTACTTCGACATACCACCGCCGAGATCGCCCCGCGCAAGGCACTGACCGTCAACCCGGCCAAGACCTGCCAGCCCGTCGGGGCGATGTACGCCGCCCTCGGTCTGCATGGCTGCCTGCCGCACAGCCACGGCTCGCAGGGATGCTGCGCCTACCACCGAAGCGCCCTGACCCGTCACTACAAAGAGCCGGTGATGGCCGCCACCAGCTCCTTTACCGAGGGATCGAGCGTCTTCGGCGGACAGAGCAACCTGCTCCAGGCGATCAACAATATCTTCACCACCTACGACCCCGACGTGATCGCGGTGCACACCACCTGCCTCTCGGAGACCATCGGCGACGACATCCCGCAGATCGCCGCCAAGGCCCGCGAGAAAGGCACGATCCCCGAGGGCAAGTACGTCATCCACGCCAATACGCCCAGCTACGTCGGCTCGCACGTGACCGGGTTCGCCAACCAGGTGAAGGCATTCGTGGACTACTTCGCCGAACCACTCGAACGAAAGCTGCGAACGGTGAACATCATCCCCGGCTGGGTCGAGCCGGCCGACATGCGCGAAATCAAGACCATCGCCTCGGCCATGGACGTCGGACACATCCTCTTCCCGGATACCTCCGACGTCCTGGACGCCCCGCAGGTGGGCACCCACGAGTTCTACCCGCCCGGCGGTGTGACCATCCCTCAGCTGCGCAAAACCGGCGCTTCGTGCGCCACCATCGCCCTGGGTCCGACCGCCTCCGGGCCGGCCGCCGAGGCGCTGGACGCCAAGTGCAAAACGCCCTGCCACATCCTGCCGCTGCCCATCGGTCTGCAGGCGACCGACCGCTTCATCGACCTGCTCCGCAGGGTCGCGGGCGTGGAAGTGCCCGATTCGCTCACCCGTCAACGCGGACAGCTGCTGGACATGATGATCGACACGCGCCAGTACCTCCAGGGCAAGCGCGTCGCGCTGTGGGGCGACCCGGACCAGCTCGTCTCGCTCACCCAGTTCCTGGCCGATCTGGGCATGGTGCCGGCCTACATCGTCACCGGCACGCCCGGGAAGATCTTCCTCGAGCGGATCGAGCGCGTCCTGGATGGTCGATCGCCGGACGTGAAGGTCGGGCAGGGTGCCCAGGCCGACATGTTCCTGATGCACCAGTGGATCAAGGATGAACCGGTCGACCTGCTGATCGGCAACACGTACGGAAAGTACATCGCCCGCGACGAGGACATCCCGCTGGTCCGCCACGGGTTCCCCATCCTCGATCGCGTGGGACACCAGTACAACCCGTCGGTGGGCTATCGCGGAGCGATTCGCCTGCTCGAACAGATTCTCAACGTCCTGCAGGACCGCCTCGATCGCGACTGCCCCGAGGAATCATTCGAGCTCGTACTGTAGCACCACTCACCCGATGGCTGGGGCGCCCGGCGCGTCGTGCGTAGCGACGCGCCGGGCTCACCCCCGCCCACCGACCGGAAGGCAGAACGATGTCCGAAATCCTCCGACAACGTCGCGGGCAGATCCACCGGACCGGCAACGACACGCCGTTCGAGATGGAATGCGACAAGCACTCGCTGGCCGGCTCGGTCTCGCAGCGGGCGTGCGTGTTCTGCGGCTCGCGGGTGGTGCTCTACCCGGTGACCGACGCCCTGCACCTGGTTCACGGGCCCATCGGCTGCGCCGCTTACACGTGGGACATCCGCGGGGCCCTCTCCAGCGGTTCGGAACTGAACCGCATGAGCTTCTCGACCGACCTGCAGGTGCGGGACGTCATCTACGGCGGCGAGGAAAAACTCCGCGCCGCCCTGCTGGAACTGATCGACGAATACAAACCAGCCGCCGCCTTCGTGTACGGCACGTGTATCGTGGGCATCATCGGCGACGACGTCGCCGCCGTCTGCAAGGACGTCGAAGCCCGCACGGGCATCCCGGTAATTCCGGTGCATTCCGAAGGGTTCAAGGGCACCAAGAAGACCGGCTACTCCGCCGCCTGCAGCGCCCTGTTTCGCCTGGTGGGCACCGCCGACGTCTCGGACGTCTCGCCGGTCAGCATCAACATCGTGGGCGATTTCAACCTCGCCGGCGAAACGTGGATGCTCCGCGAATACTACGAGCGCATGGGCGTGCAGGTGGTCGCCACGATGACCGGCGATGCCCGCATCGATGACGTCCGCCGCTCCCACGGTGCCGCCCTCAACGTCGTCCAGTGTTCCGGATCGATGGCGGAGCTGGCCGAGATGATGAAAGCCGAGTACGGCATCCCCTACATCCGCGTGTCCTACTTCGGCATCGAGGACATGTCGGCCGCCCTGTACGAGGTGGCTGAGTTCTTCGACGACGAAGACATCCTCGCCCGCACCCGCCGGATCGTCCATGACGAAGTGAATCGCATTTGGCCGACGCTGAACGCCTACCGCGCCGCGTTGACCGGCAAGCGGGCCGCCATCTACACCGGCGGTGCGTTCAAGGCGTTCTCCCTGGTTCGCTCGCTGAGAACCCTGGGCATGAAGACGGTCCTCGCCGGCTCGCAGACGGGCAACCACGAAGACTACAACACCCTCCGCGATCTCTGCGACGACGGGACCGTACTGGTGGACGACACGAACCCGCTGGAACTGGCGAGGTTCATCCGCGAGCTGGAGGTGGACCTGTTCATCGGCGGGGTGAAAGAACGCCCCATCGCCTACAAGCTGGGCGTGGGCTTCTGCGACCACAACCACCAGCGCAAAGAAGCGCTCGCCGGCTACGAGGGCATGCTGAATTTCGCCCGCGAGGTTCACCGCACCGTGACCAGCCCCGTCTGGGCGTTGGCCGGTGGAAGGAGACGATCCTCATGAGCGCACCGCGACACCTCAAGCCCACCGGCAGAACCTTCGCCTCGACGCGAAACGCCTGCAAGCTCTGCACGCCCCTGGGTGCCTGCCTTGCCTTTCGCGGCGTGGAAGGCTGCGTGCCCTACCTCCACGGCTCGCAGGGGTGCGCCACCTACATCCGCCGGTATCTCATCAACCACTACAGGGAACCGGTGGACATCGCCTCGTCGAGCTTCAACGAGCAGGCCGCCATCTTCGGCGGCGCGGAGACCTTCGCCGTCGGGCTGGACAACGTCATCTCCGCCTATCGGCCCGGCGTGGTCGGTGTAGCCACCACCTGCCTCTCGGAGACCATCGGCGACGACGTCCGCATGTTTCTCCATGAGTATCTCGCCGACCACCGCCACGAGGAACTCCCCGAAATCGTCACCGTCTCCACGCCCAGCTATTCCGGTACGCACGCGGAGGGCTACTTCGCGACGCTGCGGTCGCTGGTGGACCAACTCGCCCAGCCCGGAGAACACGACGACCACGTGAATCTGCTGACGGGCATGGTCTCACCGGCCGACCTGCGACACCTCAAGGAAATCCTGACCGACTTCCGCCTGCCGGCGATGCTCCTGCCGGACTACAGCGAAACGCTGGACGGATCGGCCTGGGACGAATACCACCGCATCCCCGCCGGGGGCACGCCGGTTTCGGACATCCGTGCCGCTGGCTGGGCGAGGGCGACCATCGAACTGGGGCAGTGCATGCCCGACTCGCTGTCGGCCGGTGCTCTGCTGCAAGACAAGCACGACGTACCGCGCATCTCCCTGCCCTGGCCGATCGGTGTGCGGGCGTGTGACCGGTTCTTCGAGACGCTCGCCGAATCGGCCCAACGCGAGATCCCCCGGACCTACACCGACCGTCGAGGCCGATTGCTGGACGCCTACGTCGACGGACACAAATACGTCTGCGACGCCCGGGCCGGTGTGTTCGGCGAAGAGGACCTGGTCGTGGGCATCGTCTCGCTGCTTGCGGAAATCGGCGTCACCCCGGCCCTGTGCGTTTCGGGCGGGAGGTCCGGGTTGTTTCGTGCCCGCCTCGCCGAGGCCGCCCCCGACCTGATCGAGACAATCGCCATTCACGACGGGACCGACTTCGCGGACATGGAGGAAATCGCCGCCGGGATGGACCTGGACATCCTGGTCGGATCGAGCAAAGGCTACACGATGGCCCGTCGGCTGAAGCTGCCCCTGGTGCGCGTGGGCTTCCCCGTCCACGACCGCCTGGGAGGCCAGCGGATCAGGCACCTGGGCTATCGCGGAACGCAGGAACTGACCGACCGCATCGCCAACACGCTCATGCAGGTCAAACAGGACGAATCGCCCGTCGGATACACCTACATGTGACAACCCGGCCTCGCGCCGGTCAGGAAGAGGACCCAGCCATGGACATCACAAGACACCCCTGCTTCAACGAGGACGCCAAGGGAAGCTTCGGGCGGGTGCACCTGCCCATCGCGCCGGCCTGCAACATCCAATGCCGGTTCTGCAACCGCAAGTACGACTGCCTCAACGAGTCGCGCCCGGGCGTGACCAGCAAGGTCCTCTCGCCCCATCAGGCGATGCACTACCTGCGGAACGTCGTCCGGCGCGACCCGCGAATCAGCGTCGTGGGCATCGCCGGGCCCGGAGACGCCTTCGCCACACCGGACACCACGCTGAAGACGCTCCGCCTGGTGCGGGCCGAGTTCCCCGAGATGCTCCTGTGCGTCGCCAGCAACGGCCTGAAGGTCGCCCCGCACGTCGAAGCGCTCAAAGAGGTCGAAACCAGTCACGTGACGATCACCGTCAACGCGGTGGATCCCGATATCGGCCAGGAGGTCTGCGCATGGGTTCGGCCGGGCAAGCGACCCGTCCGCGGACTCGCCGGCGCCGAGATGCTGCTGGACGCGCAGATCGCGGCGATCCGGGCCCTGAAGGCTGCCGACATCGTCGTGAAGATCAACACCATCATCATCCCCGGCGTGAACGATCACCACGTCGAGCAGATCGCCCGGACGGTGTCCAGCCTCGGGGCCGACCTGCTCAACTGCATGCCCCTGGTGCCGGTGGAAGGAACCGTCTTCGAGAATACCGTCGCTCCCGGCTGCGCCGAACTGGCGGAGATCCGATCGACCGCCCGGACGTTTCTGCCACAGATGACCCACTGCACCCGCTGCCGCGCCGACGCCGCCGGCCTGCTGGGTTGCGGCTCGCCGGACGCGACGGCCGAGCTGCTCGCCGAATCCGCCGCCCAGCCGTTGAACCCCTCCGAGCACCGCCCGTACGTAGCCGTGACCAGTCACGAGGGCGTGCTGGTCAACCAGCATCTCGGCGAGGCCAGGCGCCTTCTGCTGTTCGAGCAGGACGCCGACCGCCTGGAGTTCGTCGAGGCCCGCCCTGCCCCGGCTGGGGGTGGCGGCGCGAGTCGCTGGGCACAACTGGCACAGACGCTCCACGACTGCCGGGCCATTCTCACCAGCGGCGCCGGCGAGTCGCCCGTCGGGATGTTGCGTGAGCAGGGCATCAAGGTGATCGTCGCGGAGGGCATTATCCACGAACTGCTCGAGAACATTTACGCGGGCAAGGCGATCCGTTCCCCGCTTCGAGGTCATCGCTGCGGCGCGGGCTGCGCGGGCGATGGCACGGGCTGCGACTGAGACGTTCATCCACCCCCGAACCCCAACAAGGAGACCGACATGGACAAGCCAGAGTACCATATTTTCGTGTGCAACAGCTTCCGCCTGAACGGCGCGCCCCAGGGCGTGTGCAACAGGAAAGGCGCCGTCGAGCTGCTGCAGATGCTCGAGAACGAGATCGTCGACCGCGACCTCAACGCGATGGTCTCCTCCACCGGCTGTCTGAAGCTCTGCGAGAAGGGCCCGGTCGTAGTCGTCTATCCCCAAGGCTGGTGGTACGCCGAGGTGGACGAGGACAAGCTCGACGAGATCCTCGACGCCATGGAGGAAGGCAACCCCGCCGAGGAGTACCTGGTGGGATGAGTCGGATCGCAGCCATCCCGCTGGTGCTGATGCTGTGTGTCGCGCCCGGCTGCGACGACAGCAACGCCGGCAACGCCGGCGACGCCGGGCCGATCACCCTGTTCGCCGCAGCCTCCACGACCGGCGCGATCACGGACATCGCCCGCGCGTGGGAGAAACACACCGGCCTGTCGGTGCGTGTCAACACCGCTGCCTCGTCCACGCTGGCCAGGCAGATCCAGGCCGGCGCTCAGGCCGATGTCTACCTATCCGCCAACCCCAGGTGGATGGACGTCCTGCAGCAGGACCGGCGGATCCAGGCGGACACCCGTCGCGACATCCTCACCAACAGGCTTGCTGTCATCGCCCCGGTGAGCGGGACGCATCCGACGATCGACCTGTCCGCCCACGCGCCACCCGCCGTGGCCGGTCGATGGGCCATCGGCGACCCGACGCACGTTCCGGCGGGGATGTATGCCGGAAAGTCGCTCGGATCGCTGGGCTGGTGGGACGCCCTGAAAGACCGCCTCGCACCGGCGGCGTCGGTGCGGGCGGCGCTGCGATTCGTGGAACAGGAACAATGCCCCATCGGCATCGTGTATTCCTCGGACGCAGCCACCTCCTCGAAAGTGCGTCGCTTAACGTTGCTGCCCGAGGACAGCCACTCGCCCATCCGCTACCCGGCCGCCCTGTGCAAAGGAGCACACCCCAAAGCCGAGGCGCTGCTGGCGTTCCTCTCCAGCCCTGCCGCCCGGGAAATATGGCAACGGCATGGGTTCTCGCCGATCAACGCCCCGCCCAGCGCCGCATCGGGCAATGTCGACCAGGCCGACCGGTCGGCCGCGATGGCGGCAGCCCTCTTGAGCGTGAAAGTCGCCCTGGGATGCGTGGCCATCGTGGCGGTCCCGGGCATCGCCGCCGGCTGGCTTCTCGCGCGTAAGCAATTCCCCGGCAAGGCGTTGCTGGATGCACTGGTTCACGCCCCGCTGGTCATGCCCCCCGTGGTGACGGGGTATCTGCTGCTGATGGTCTTCGGTGCCGGGGGACCCGTGGGTCGGTGGATGGACAACGCACTGGGGATCTCGCCGGCCTTCACGTGGATGGCGGCGGTGCTGGCCTCGGCGGTGGTGAGCTTTCCCCTGCTGGTGCGATCGGTGCGGGTGGCGGTGGAGCTGGTGGACCATCGCCTGGAACAGGCCGGCGCGACGCTGGGCGCCTCGCCCTGGGTGGTCCTCCGGCGGGTCACGCTGCCGTTGGCGCTGCCCGGTGTGTTGGCTGGTCTGGTGCTGGCGTTCGCCCGGAGCATGGGCGAGTTCGGGGCGACGGCCACCTTCGCCGGCAACATCCCAGGCCAGACGCGAACGCTCCCGCTGGCCATCTTCACCGCCACCCAAGCACCCGGGGGCGACGAGGTCGCCATGACGCTGGCGGGCGTCTCTGTGCTGATTTCCGTACTCGCGCTGGTGGCCTCCGAGCTCGTCACGCGCCGCCTCCGCGCCCGGCTGGAGACCGCCCGTGCTTGAGATCCACGCGCACATCCCCCGCGGCGAGCGGTTCGCCCTGTCGGTCAACGCCGAGATCGCTCAGCCCCTGGCGGGCATCTTCGGGCCATCGGGTGCGGGCAAGAGCACGCTGCTGGAAGCGATCGCCGGGCTCACCGCGCCGGCCGACGGCAGAATCGTGCTGAACGGACAGGTGCTGTTCGACGCGAACCGGCGCATCTGCCTGCCTCCCCATAAGCGCCGCCTTGGCGTGGTCTTCCAGGACGCCCGGCTGCTGCCGCACCTCAGCGCCCGCGACAACCTCGATTTCGGCCGACGCCTGCTGCCCAGGCGTGAGCGACGCTTCGACGTCGAGACCGTCGCCGACTGGCTGGACATCGGCCATCTTCTCAACCGACGCCCAGCCACACTCTCCGGCGGCGAGGCCCAGCGGGTCGCGCTGGGACGGGCGATTCTCACCAATCCGCGACTCCTGCTGCTGGACGAGCCCTTCACCGGGCAGGACGTCGCCCGTCGCCGTCGCATCCTGGGGCAACTGCGGGCCGTCCACGAACGAACCGGCATCCCCATGCTGCTGGTGAGTCACGACCTTCCGGACGTGCTCTGCCTGACCGATTGGCTGGTGCTGCTTAACGAAGGTCGACTCGTCGTCCAGGGGCGATACCTGGACCTGGTGTGCTCGTCGCGTCACGCGGGACTGTTGGCCGAGAGCGGGTTGGTCAACGTGCTTCCGCTGCGGGTGGTCCGCCACTGCCGCGGTGCCGGACAGACGCTGCTGAGCTGGACCAAGGCCGCCCCGTTGCCCGATCGATCGGACGCCCGCCGGCGCCGGCGGTGGGTTCGCGGGCCGATGGACACGACACTCGCCCCGGGCGCTCGCGTGCAGGCCGCCCTCCGCAGCCGAGACATTGCCCTTGCGATGGCCCCGGCGGAATTCATCTCGATGCAGAACCAGTTTCCCGGTGTGATTGAGTCGGTCGGGCGCGTCGGATCGCGAACCGTCTGCGTGGTTGACGTGGGGGTGCGTCTGCTGGTAGAGATCACCCCACAGACCCGCATGGAGCTGGGGCTCGCGCCGGGGCGTCGGATCTGGTGTCTGTTCAAGACGCGGGCGCTGGAGCTGGGCAGCCCGTCGGCCGAGCCGGACCGCTGCACCGATGACGATCCGCCCGGCCAGGTCACCTCCGGCGATTCGTGGCAGCCCGGCGGCTGCACCTTTCCGCCAAGCCGATGGAGCCGATCGTGAACATTCTCTGCCTCACGCACGTGCCGTTCGAGGGCCCGGCCAATATCGCCGCCTGGGCCCGCGCCCGGGGACACGCGCTGCAGACGGTCCCCCTGTACGACAGCGCCGCCTCGCCCAACATCGACGAGGCCGATTGGCTGGTCATCATGGGCGGGCCGATGAACGTCTACGAACACGACCGGCACCCTTGGCTGGCGGCGGAGAAGGACTGCCTGCGACGGGCGATCGACGCGGGCAAGACGCTCGTGGGGGTCTGCCTGGGCGCCCAGTTGCTGGCCGACATCCTCGGCGGGCCGGTCACGCCCAACGCCCACAGCGAGATCGGCTGGTTCCCCGTCACGCGAACCGCCGGCGACGAAGAAACCGCCGTCTTCGAGAACCTGCCCGAGACCTTCGAGGCGTTCCACTGGCACGGGGATCGATTCGCCATTCCGCCCGGGGCGATCCATCTGGCAAGCAGCGAAGCATGCGACAACCAGGCGTTCCTCTGGGAAGATCGCGTCCTGGGGCTGCAGTGTCACCTGGACTACACCGCCGAGAGCATCGTCGACATGCTCACCCACTGCGGCGACGGACTCACACCGGGGACGTTCGTGCAGACCCCCGCACAGATCGCACCGAGGCCCGAGCAGGTCTCCGCCACCCGCGGTCGGCTGTTCACCGTGCTGGACAATCTCGCCGCGATGAGATACCGGGCCTAGTGTTCGGCCGGGCAGGTAAGACGGCCGACCTGCGCGTGGCCAGCCGTCGGCGTCAGTCCCGCTGCAGGCCTTCCTTCACCCGCCGGGCGACGGTGCGGAGATTCTCGATGTAGTTCCGGGCGAGCGGATCGATCTGCACGACCGCCCCGCCGATGGCCTCGGCGATGGTGCGGGCACTGCGGTCGGAAAACTGGGGATGCACGAAAATCACGCGGACCTTCTCGCTCTTGGCCCGTTCGATGAGTTCGGCCAGGCGCCGCGGGCCGGGCGATTTGCCCTGCTGCTCGATGGCCACCTGCTTGAGGCCGTACGCGTCGGCAAAGTAGGCAAAGGCCGGGTGAAACACCAGCAGCGTTCGCCCTTCCAGCCCTTCCAGCGATGCGGCAATCTCGCGGTCCAACTGCTCCAGCTCGCCGGTGAGCGTCCGGAGGTTCTCCTCGAACGTCGCTGCCCTGTCGGGGATGAGACGCTTGAGCTCCTCGGCGATCGTGCGGGCCTGGACGATCGCATTCCGCGGAGACATCCACACGTGCGGGTCGGCGTCCTGTTGGTGATCGTGGTCGTCGTGGTCATGGTGCCCGCCCTCCATGGCCAGGAGATCCAGCCCCTTGCGGGTATCGACGATGGTCAGCTCCGCCTTCACCGAACGGAGCTTGGGCAAGAGCTGCTTCTCGAACGGCACACCGGTTCGGAAGTAGACATCAGCCTGGCCGAACTGCACCATTTCGCGCTGGGTGGGCTCGTAGTGATGCGGTTCGTCGTTGGGTCCGACCAGCACGTGGAGGTCGACGGCATCGCCGGCAATCCGTTCGACGAGAAACGCCTGGGGCGGAACACTGACGAACACGGCCGGCCTGTCGTCCGACTCGTCGCGGGGGGCGTCGCAGCCGACGGCGAACACACACAAGGCCGAGATCAGCACAACGGGCAGGAACAATCGCATCGGGCACTCCTGGCGGGCGAAGAGTATCGGGTTTCCGGGCCGATCGATCAACGGGTCGGTCGGCTGGGATATTATAGCCCGCCGGGCGAGGCGCAGCGAGAACCCCGTCGGCGCAGGGGCGCCGACGGGGTGATTGGGTTGGTTGCAGCCGAGGTCTATTGGGCGTAGGTGGTCGGCTCTGCCGCCAGTTGCTGGAGGGCGGGCACAAGCCTGGCCAACTCGGCCTGGAGGGCGTCGAAATACTGGGGCGCCTGGCTGAGATCGCCGGATCGGCCGGCTGTCTCGATACTCAAAGCGGCCTCGAAGGCGCCCCGGGCGTTGAAATTGCCCACCGACCCCTTGAGGGAATGAGCGGCACGGGTGACGGCTTCGCTGTCGCCCTGCTCGATCGCTTCGGAGATCTGATCGCACAGGGAGCCATGCTCCTCGACGAACATATCTGCCAGCTCTGCCAGGAGTTCGACATCCCCTTCCACCCGCTGGAGGGCAGCAGCCAGATCGAATGGTTGATTCTCAGACATAGTCTTCCTCTCCGGCGGCGGAGGCCACCGACGACGGCCAATGTACGCATTCCGGGCATAGTCTGAAATATGCATCGGCGGGATCGGCGGGGGGCATTAGCAGGAAATCGCAAACCGCCCGGTGCATTCAGACGCATGGGCAGGCGAGGCGACAGCGCGTGAAAACGGCCCGCCGCGGGGCAGGCCGTTTCTGGGTACCGAGTCCGACGGGATTCGAACCCGCAACCACCGGATCGACAGTCCGGTACTCTAACCAATTGAGCTACGGACCCAAGGTTCGCCGGGGACTTCTCTCCGGCGAGCAGAATACTATAGCTGCTATCGGCGAAATGTCAACCGTGTTTCGTGCTTCCGGGAAAAAAGCTGCCCCGCCGCGCGTAAACCCGGTCGGGGCGGAGCACTCGCCGACGGCCCGCTCGCTCTTAAGCCATGTAACTCACTGTTTCTGCTAGTGTAAGTCAAACAGCGTGGGATGATCGAGCAATTCGTCGCTCTGCTGGTCGGTCCCCTTGGCCGGTTCGAGATCTGCCGATTCGAGGACCACCGTGGCGACCGATTTCTGCTTGAGCGGCGCGTCGACGGCGACGAACTGCCCCTCGTCGCTCTGCCGGTGGACGTAGGGCGAATACTGCCGCTTCCGCGCGGGCCCGGCGTTCTCCTCGCAAATCGCCCGGCGGAGTTTGTTCATGTAGGCCGACAGGTCGTCCGAGTCGAACTCGGCGAGGAACCCCGGATCGGCCGAGGTGTTCATCGTGATGATCTCGTCAATCATTTGCCGCTTGGTCATGATACCGTCCATGGATGAAATGGAATCCGGCCCGTCCCTGGGCACATCGTCTGCAAGAAGTATCGGCCGGTGCGGCGAGCAAACTTTAGACGCGTCGTCCCGGGACGGTCAGGCCCGCCTCCGGGCCGATCGGGCGCGAATGAACTTCCGCGCCACAAGGCGGAACGAGGCTTGGTTCGCCCCCACCGCCGCCGGTATACTGACCTGCAGAGCGACCAGAGGAGACCCATGGAATTCGACACCCAGCAGATCGAGTACGAGACCTTCTCGCCCGTTCAGCGAGCGGTCAAGGCGGCCATCGTCAATCCGTTCGCCAACTACGCGCCGGCCGGGTTCATCAAAGCCCTGCTGCGCTGGGGCGACAGCGAACTGGCCAAGGCCAGCTGGTCCGACCCGGGCGGCTGGCGGTCGATGGTGATCAGCTACAAGGGCGACCCGGAGAAACTCGCCGATCGCGTCCTGGTCGGTGCGGGAACCATCCCCACCGCCCTGCGAAACCGCAAACGTCTGGCGGCCCATCTGCTGGCAAAGCTCATCGACGTCCAGGACCGCGACCCGGTACACGTGCTGGGGCTCGGGGCCGGACCGGGCATGGTGATTACCCAGGCGATGACGATGGCCGAGAAACCCTCGCGGGCGACGATGGTGGATATCAGCTCCGACGCCTTCGAGTTCGGCAGACAGCACGCAGCCGAGCTGGGCCTGGAAGACCGCGTGCGGTTCATCGAATGTGACGTCCGCGACGTGGAGCAGTTCCTCGACTCGCCCCCGGACATCGTCCAAATGCTCGGGATCTGCGAGTATCTCGACGACGAGCACATCGTCTCGATTGCCTCTGCTGCCGCCGACATCATGCCCGCCGGTCAGCCGATCGTGTTCAACAGCATCTCCCGCGCCCACGGGACCGACCGCTTCTTCCGACGGGTGTTCGGGCTGCACATGAACCATCGCAACCCCGAGAAGTTGCAGACGTTGATGCGCCGGGCGGGCTTTGACGATTTCGAGACCTTCGCCGAGCCGCTCGGGGTGTATCACGTCTGCGTGGGTCGGCGCACGGATCAGCCCGTTTCCCCCGCCGACAGCGGGCAGGAGTGACCCACGCGATGGCTGAGATCACCCTCCCCTGGGGAGAGGAACAACTCACCGTGGACCTCCCCGAGCAGTGGGACGTCCGCCAGATCGCCGAGCCGGATCTCAGACCGGCCAGCGGCGATTGGCCGGTGCGCCTGGCCAGGGCGATCAGCCAACCCGACACGGGCCTGCCGTTGACCAAGCTCCTCCAGGCCCGGCGCAACGGGCGGGTGTGCATCCTCGTGGAGGACATCACCCGTCACAGCCCCCTGCCGGAAATCCTCGAACCGGTCCTGCGGGAAATCAGCCATGCGGGGTTCCCACCCGAGCGGGTGGAGATTTTCTTCTGCACCGCGATGCGCCCGGCCATGACGGCAGAGCAGGCCGGCGAGAAACTCGGGGCGATCGCCGGGAATTGGCCTTGGCGGTCCAATCCGTGGCAGGACCCGTCGCGCTACGTGCGAATCGGCACGGTCGGCGGCGCGCCGGTGGCGATCGATCGCGACGTCGCCGCCGCCGATTTGCGCATCGTGGTCTCGTCGGTGAGTCCGCACCTCCAGGCCGGCTTCGGCGGCGGATTCAAGATGATGTTCCCGGGCTGCGCGTCGCTGGAGACCATTCGCACGCTGCACCGCCAGGGGCTGGGTCGGTCGGCCCGTCAGTTGGTGGGTCTGGGCGCATCGCGCAACCCGATGCGGGCGTTCATCGACGCCGCCGGCGGGCTGGTGGATCGCTTCGCCGGAAAGACCTTCGCCGTGCAGTACATTCTGGACACCGAGAACCTTCCGACGTTTCTCGCCGCGGGCAATCCCGCCGACACCCAGGAGATGCTCACCAAGCAGTGCGCCGTCTCCTGCGGGGTGGTCGTGCCCGAGCAGGCCGACATCGTCATCGCCGACGCAAGCCCGCGAGACTACGACCTGTGGCAGTCGTTCAAGAGCATCGCCCACGCCCAATGGGCCGCCCGACCCGGCGGGGTCATCCTCTGCGCGACACGCTGCGAGGCGGGCATGGACGATATGTCGCCGCCGAATTGGCCCCTGAGCCCGGCCTGGACGCGACGCGTGGTGCGCTGGCTGGGGGCCGAGTCGGTCAGCTCACTGGTGACGCGCCTCGTACCGTCCCTCGCCGGCGACGCCGCCTTATTCGTTCGGATGGGTCTCCAGGCGATCCACCGCAACCCGGTACTGTTCGTCTCGCCCCCGCTGGCCGAGCAGGGTCCGTTCCCCGCCGTCGAGATCCACGGGGAGTTCGCATCGGCCATCCGGTCCACGCGGCGGATTCTCGGCAAGGGCACCCAGCGCGTGGTGGTGTTCCCCCAAGGCGGGGTGACCTATCCCATTCCCCGCTCGTCGACCAGTCTCGCCCTTTAGCGGGGCCGATGCGCTCAGCTGTGCGGATGGCTGCCCATCAGCAGGTTGATCGCCTCGGTCCGGGTAGCGAGGTTGCTTTTGAACAGGCCCCGCATCGCGGAGGTCACCATGCGCGAGCCGGGCTTCTTCACGCCGCGGATCGTCATACAGGTGTGCTCCGCTTCGAGAATCACCGCGACCCCCTTGGCGTCGAGCTTTTCCATGAGCACGTCGGCGATCTCACACGTCAGGCGTTCCTGCACCTGGGGCCGACGGGCGAACCCCTCGACCACCCTCGCCAGCTTGCTGAGACCAAGTACCTTGCCTCGCGGTAGATACGCCAGATGGGCCTTGCCGATGAACGGCAGAAGATGGTGCTCGCACATCGAGAAGAACGACACGTCGCGCAAAACGACCATCTCGTCGTATTCCTCGTCGAAGAACACTTCCAGGTGACGGGCCGGCTCGTCCCACAGACCCGCGAACAGCTCGCGGTACATCCGGGCGACGCGCGAGGGCGTCTCCCGCAGCCCCTGGCGGTCGGGGTCTTCCCCGCAGGCGGCAAGAATGTCACGGACCGCCTTCTCGATGGCGGCAGTATCGATTTCGTGTTTGGCTTTGTCAGTCATGTCCTCTTCCCGATGGCAAACGGATTTCCTCATCGTAGCCGATCGAGCGGACTTGTCAAACGGCATCGTCCACACCCAGCCGTCGAAGCGCCCATTCGACCTGCCGTCGAAGGCCCACTTCGCGTCGCCCGACAGCTCGGACCGCATCACCCAGCGACGCTTGGCCGCTGTTTCCTGCCGCAATGACCGCGTTGCGCAGCACCCGCTCGTACCCTGCGCGGCGAACCGGCGTCCCGGCGGTGATGCGCTCGAAGTCTTCCCGGCTCCAGGAGAGCACCTGCCGGATGGTCAGTGCGCCCAGCCCCCTCCGGGCACCCACCAGGGTGTCGTCGCCGATGGGCGGATCGGCATTTCGGCTGCAGGCTTCCTGGCAAGCATCGCAGCCGAAAATCCACAGCCCCATCGCCTCCCACTGCTCCTCGGGCACCTCCTCGGCGTCCTTGTTCAAGTAGCTGATGCACAGCGCAGCCTCGACCGTTCCGTCCGGTTGAAGCGCCCCGCTGGGACAGGCTCGAAGACAGGCGCCGCACCGGTCGCAGAGCGTCTCGATGGGCTCGTCGGGCTCCAGTGAAAGGTTCGTGACCACCTCGGCAAGCAGGACCCAACTGCCCAGCCCCGGCACGTGAAGGCAGCCGTTGCTGCCGATCCAGCCCAACCCGGCCAACACCCCGAACGTCCGCTCCATGATGGGGGCGGAGTCCACCAGCGCCCGCCCCTGGAACGACGGAAACTCCTCACCAAGCCGGTCCATCAGCGCGTGGCAGCGTTTTTTGAGGACCTTGTGATAGTCCCTGCCGTGGGCGTAGCGGGCGACGCGGGCCAAGGAGGAATGCTCGGGACGTTCATGGGCGTAGCTGGTGGCCAGGCAGATGACGTTGCGGGCCCCCTCCAGCAGCCGGGACGGGTCGGTACGCACCTCCAGGTGGCGCGGGAGGTAGTCCATATCGGCATGTCGGCCGGCACGGATCCAACTGCGCAGCCCCTCCACAACGTCGGCGGGGAGGGAGTCAATCGCGGCGATGCCAACGCGGGCGAAGCCCACCTCCCGCGCGAGCTGCTTGACCAGAGCGGTTGCCTCGGCGGGGTCCATGACAGGGCGAGGTTACTTGATCAGCCGAGGGGCGCCCAGGTTGACGTGGTCGGAGACGCCAAGCTTGTCCTGGCCGAAGTCCACGCGCAGGGTGAGCTTCTTGACGCCGTCGATTTTCACGCGGACGGTGGTGGGTTTGTCGCGTCCGGTGATGCGATACTCGGCGAGCTTCTTCCCGTCGCCCAGCACGATCAATTGCGCGTCGCCGTGCGGACGGACCTCGTCGTCGATTCCCGCGATGGCGACGAACGTCTTGTACGAGCCATCGATTTCGTAAGTCAGTTCGCAGAAGCTGTGCAACCCCAGCCCGCGACGGTAGGTCGTCTTGTTCATCCGCAGCGGCCGACCGCCGACCGAAAGGTTCTTCTTGTAGGGGAAGGACGTTCCGAAAAAGCCGTGTTCGGTCACCTTGGCGGGTTTGAGCTGGGTGAGGTCCTTGACGCTGTCGGAGATAAACTCCAGCTTGGCCACCAGCTTGCGATCGATTGTGCGGGCGGTGGTGTTCACGGGAGTGAGCTTCACGGAGTTGGCGTCCATGCGGATATCGGTAAACGCCACGCGCGTGCCGCCCTTGCCCACCAGAATGCCCGCCGGGCTGGGGGACTTCCGGGTCATCTTCGCGATCCGGATCAGCGTCACCTTGCCCAGGCCGATCTGCCGGTCGGCGTCGTTGAAGCGGAACGTGATCTTCCCGTCCTTGATGGACTTGAGCACGCCGGTCACACTCAGCCATTTCTTCTCGGACTGCTCCACGAGCATGCGGTCCAGCGAGGCAGCCGACAGGCCCATCTGCTCGGCCCGCTTTTGAGTGTGCTTGGCGGAGCGACGCGTATCGCCGGTGTAGATCTCCGAGACCGCGGCGATATCGAGCGTGACTTTCCCCAGCAGCTCGGTGGTCAGTGTGAGCTTGCCCTTGTCCATCGTCAGCGATCGGGCATCGAACATCCCCCCGTCCCGCGTGACCACCACCGTGCGGCCCGGGCGCTCCAGGAGGTCCTTGCCCTCCTGGAGCACCACCTCGCCGAGATTCTTCCGCGAAACGGTGACGGCCTTCTCGGCAGTCCGCACGGTGACGTTCTCGGCGTCGATGGCGGACACCAGACCCTCGATGGTCCGGGAGTCGACGGTTTCGACGCTGCCGCCGCCCAGGGCGACAGCGCCGAGTACCGTAACGGTGATTGCGATGATCGCTGCTCGTTTCGTCATATCAGGTCAGTCCACCTCAGCCAGCTTGGTGTGGTAATCCCGAACGCGGTTCTTGCCGACCTCGCTCTGGAACTTCTTGCTCAGCTCGTTGAGCTCTTCTCGCTTGCGGGGGGGCATGGTCGCCCAATCGCCGGACTCGGTAACGTCGCTGCGATCGTCGGCCCGGGCGGTGGGACGGTCGGCCATCCCGGACGGCAGATAGCTCGACTGGGCGGGCGAGGAGGGATTCTCTCCCTGGGCCTTTCCGCCCTTGCCCTGGCCCTGCTTGCCTTTACCTTTGCCTTGCTGCTCACCCTCGCCCTCGCCCTTGCCTTTGCCCTGCTGCTGCTCACCCTCGCCCTCGCCTTGACTCTGACTGTCATCCTGATTTTGCTGTTTCTGCTCTTCCATGGTCTTGATGAGGTCTTCCAGGATGGCAGCGACCTCCTGCTCGCGCTGCTGGGTGGTCTGCCCGCTGTCGGCAGAGGCCAGACGGTCTTCGACTTCGGCCATTTTCCCGGCAATGGCGTTGAGGGGGTCCTTGTAGATCGCCTGGAGCTCCTCGAAACGCGAACGAATCCGCGTGACGGTCTTGCTCGGCAGTGTGACCTCGTAGTTCTGCAGCGTGAACTGGTACATCTGCATGGCGTAGTAGAATCGGCCCATCTCTTCGTACACGTTGGCGGCCTGCACGGCGGCCTCGGCGGCGAAGCTGATCCGGTCGGGCATGTTCACCAGCATGTCGCCGTACGCGTCGATCGCCTGCCACTGGCGACCGCTGCCGGCCAACGCCTCGGCGTAGAGGAAATGCTTGGCCGCGCTGAGATAGGTCGCCTTCTGGGAGTTGAGGTCTTTCTTCAAAACGGCGGCAGACTCTTTGTACTTCGTCTCGGCCACCTTGCCCTTGGCGTTGCGGGCTTCGACGATGAGCGCATATGCCTTGCCGAACGGCTCGTCGACGATGGAATAGGCCCGAAGGATCCGCTGGATGTTGTCGGTCTGGGTGTTGGCGGGGTCCTTGGAGAGCACCTCCAGCGCCTCGATGACCTTCTTGCGGTCGGTGAGCACGTTGCCCTTGATGGCGACTTTCACCTGTGCACGTTCCTGCTCGAGTCGAAGCTCGATCGCCTTGCGGATCAGCGTGTCCCGCTGTTCAGGGCTCAGCGAACTGAACCAGTCTTCGATGGCGTCGTCGGCTGCCGCCCTGTCGGCCGGCGTTGCAGGCGGCGGATCGTCGCCGGCTGGGTCGTCCGCGACATCCTGTGCCGAGACGATCGTCGCACCGGTGAGCATGACGCTCAGGGCGGCGATGAGAATCCACGTCCATACGATGGTTGTGCTGCATTTATGCATGGGTCTGCTCCTGAAATCGGGAGTCGATTTCGCTCCCTGTTTGTGTGAGCCGGGAACCTATTGCTCCTCGTGTCGGCCGATACATTCGTGGTACGAGCGGACCGCCTGGCGAAGCGTTCCGGTCGTCCCTTCTTCGGCCAACTCCAGGAGCTTCTCTTGGTCGCCCGGGTCCGGCTGCCCCCAGTCTTCCGGCGCCTCTTGCCCCCAAAGGGGCTCGGGGCCGGCCACGCTGGGCGTGGCAGGCACGTCCGGTTCGTTGCCGAGTGTTTCGAGCAACTCGGAAACGATCCCCGCCAGGTTCTGCTCGACGGCGGGCGAGTCGACCAATCCATCTGCCGGCATGACGCGCACATCCGCGGGTGTTTCGGGGGGCGAGTTCCCGTCGTCGGGGAGGCTCACCTCCAACTCGTGGATCTTGTGCATCAGCCGGTCGTGGTTGGCCGGGCTCAACGACGTACCATAGTTTCGCAACACGTAGCGGTACATCTGCAAGGCGTAACGCCTGCGGTCGAGCTGTTCGTACGTCAGTGCTGTCCCGGTCGCAGCCGACGACGCCAGACTGACCCGGTCGGGCATGTGTACCACCAGCCCGCCGTACGCTTCCAGGGCTCCGAGCTGATCCCCGCACTCGGCGAGGCAGGTGGCGTAGACATACAGCTTCGTCGCGCCGTACCAGCTCTGTTCCTGGAGGCTGATCAGTGATCGAAGTTCCTCGGCTGCTTCACGGTGATGCCCCTGCTCCACCAGCGAATGCACGCCGGCGAAGGCGGCGTCCACCTGGGCGAAGGCCTCGCAGATCCGCTCGATGTTGTCCTGCCGGGTGGTGGCGTTCTCCTCATCGAGAACCAGAATCGCCCGGGCGACATTCTCTTCGCTGTACAGGATATTGCGGCGGATCTCATCGACCACCTGCTCGCGTTCCACCTCGAGGTGGCGGGCAAGGGCCCGGCGGACCAGCTGCCGCGATTCCTCGGGGGAAATCGAGTCCAGCAGCTCATCGACCGATGGGGACGTGGGGGACGGTTCCGCGACGGCTTGCTCCTGCTCAGACGCAACGAGAGGCGAGACGCCGACCGCGAGCACCACTGCAATCCAGAGCATGTGCAAGCGATTCAGCCTCACGGCTCCGCCTTTCGCCGAGGTCAGCCTGTACGCAGGCCGACGGGAACTGCCCGAACATCCGATGATTATATATCGACATCCGCCGAATCCCAACCCCAAAGACTCGCTTTTTCCAGTCCCGGGGTCCCGGAACGGCCGGGGGCCTCATCGCCCGCCGGCCAATCGTCCGGTGTATTCCTGCTACCGTCTCAACGCTGCTTCTGCTTCTGCATCGCCTTGTGAAGCTCCTTGGCAAGCGTCCTGGCCTTTTTCTGACGCTTCGAGAGCTCCTGATGCTGCTGGGCGGAGGCCTCGGCCGGCAGCTGGCCGCTCTTGGCCTGGCGGTTGAGCGTGCGCGTCCTGCCGTTGACCTGCACCTGCATGGTCCACAGCAGCTTCAACTCCGCCACCGGGGGAACCAGCGGGGGCTTCTTGCCGCCGCCGCCACCGCCACCGCCGCCACCACCACCGCCGCCGCCCTGCTTCTTCTGGGTGCGTTCGGCGAGCGACTTGCGGATGGCGTCGATCATGTCCTGCAGCGAGCGTTCGACGTCCTGCTGAATCGTCTGCGTCAGCGGACCGGCATTCTCCTTGGCCAGGAGCTTCTGGGCCGTCTTGAGGTCGTCGTTGACCTCGCGAAGCATCTCGGGGAAGACCTTCGTGGACCCTTCCTTCACCAGAAGATCGCGGACCTTGGAGACCTCCTCCGCCAGCCGACCCTCGTGGCCGGCGAGTTCGTTGGTAAGCTTGAGCCTCTCGGGTCGATCGTACGACCCGTCGTCGCTGCGCTTGGCGAACGTCTCGGTGGTTTCCTTCGAGACCACCTTCTGACGATCCAGGACCTTCTGGAGCATGGCGTCGATCTTGGCCAGTGCCTCGGCCTGGGCCATCTCCTGCTCCTGGGCGATGGCTTCTTCCAGCTCGGCCTCGGCTTCTTCCAGCTTGTCCATCGCGTCCTTCTGATCTTCGTTGGCGCCACCGGATTTGCCCTGGGAGAGCTTCCCGCCGGCCTGCGACATCGACTTGGAGGCAGACTTCATCGAGCTCTTGCCCGGCTGGGCGGTCTCGTCGGCCTTGTCCATGTCCTTGGCAGCGTCGTCGGTGTTCTTGGCGAGCTTGTCCTGGTCGTTGGCCTGGTCGTCGGTGGTCTTTTTGGCGTCCTCGACCTTCCGACGCATCAGTTGGGCGAGCTCGTACTGTTTCTCGGACAGCTCCTTGAGGGCGTCGATGGCGTCCTGTTGATCCTTCGTGGCGTCGGAGGGCTCCTGGTCGCCCAGTTTCTCAGCCGCCTTGGCCATCGCCTCGGCTGCATCCTCGGCGCCTTGGGGCTTCTCACCGCTCTTGCCGGACTCACCACTCTT
>JBKHCL010000046.1:0-25161 GCA_046541875.1 Phycisphaerae bacterium
GGGGGGCTCCCTCGGAGCGCTTTTCGTGGCATGGGAAAGCACCGGCGTGGGGCACGCCGGTGGCACCTGAAATAAGGAACGTCGCAAACGGCGCGTAGTAAAGGCCGATCCGCGGAACGGATCGGCCTTGGGTGTGGCATTGCACGTCGTGGTTGTGGTCAGAATCCCAAATCGAGGATCGCCTCGGCCGTCCTGCGGGCGGCAGCGGGCGTGTCGAGCTGACCATTTTCCAGGAGGTTGCGGGCCTCGTTGACCGCCTGCGTGTTGACTTCTTCGGTCTGCAGCGCGAGGCTGACGAACGAATTATGCGCGGCCTGCACCAGCGACCCGCCGGAGGTCTTGCCGGCCTTGCCGCTCTGATCGGACTTGCCGGACTTGCCGGGCTTATCCGGGCGGTTGTTCAAGCCGGGAGGCTCGAATCCATATGGTCCATTGATCTTCATGGGTCCATCTCCTTCCACCGCTCCTGCTACTGTTATTCTCGCGGATCATCCAGCGAGCTTGAACGATTTCTCCGGAAACGGTGGAGTTTTTCCGTCTCACTGTCCAGCCGCTACATGAATAATCTTCTAAGTAACTCGAAAATCAATTCTTACGGAAGCAGCACCCTTCCTGGACTGCACACGATCAGCGCCGACGCGGCGGAATATTCGGCCTTGGCGGCGGGGGCGTGAGTGTTGCGGCGGTTTCCCACGCGACAAACTTCCCGAACATCCGGGGGCTGGCCAGGCCCAGCTCGTAGTGAACGGGCCCGTACCCGGTTCGCATCTTGTGCTCAAAGAAGGATTTAACCCGTCTCTGGACGGCCCGATCGGTCGTGTCCCAGTAATGGTCCACACCCCAGACGACGCGTCCTTCGTTCACATCCACCAGGCTAAGATACAGACCGACCTGCATGCGAGGCATTTGCTGGAAATCACGGACCTTACCGATCAGTACCGCGTCGCAATCGAGCGTCTTTCGGATGGTCTGAATGTCGTCGATGGTGTAGCGTCCGGGCTCGTCGAGCTTCAGATCGCGGTAGAGTTCACTGGTGCGGTCGACCAGTTCGATGGCGAAGAGTTTCTTGTCCAGCAGGGCTTCGTGGACGGCTTTGGTCATCACGTCGGCAACGTCCAGCGTCGTGCCCTCTCCTTCCCGGGCGAGGTGAATGAACACCACCCGTCGCACGCGCCGCAGCTCGGCGGGGTCGGGCTTGTGGCAGCCGATACGGGCGGGAACCGGACGGGCAGTCGACGGACCGACCTCGACGCACCCGCCAAGGCAGGCGACGGTCAAAACGGCCAACAGGATGGGCAAACGCACGCGGTTCATGGGGACTCCGGGCTAATTGGACCGGTTCACACTGACCTGCTCAGCCCCGAGGAGCTTCAGGACGCGTTCCTGCGATTTCATGATGGCCACCAGCGCTTGGCGCATCTCGCCCTGGAAGCCGAAGACGTTCTTCTTCCACGTTTCGAGGTCTTTTTTCATCTCGAAGAGGCGTTCGTTTGCGTCTTTCAGCTCGCGGGCGTCCTGCGTCCGGGCCGATTCCATCGAGGCGAGCTTTTTCTGCAGTTCGTGGTTGGCCTTCTCCATGGCGACCACCTGCCGCTGCATCTCCATCATGCGTTCCACGGCTTTGGCGTACTTTTCCTGGAGTTCCATGGCCGATGCGACGGCGGAGTCGGCGTCACGGGACTGCTCGCCGCCCTTGATGCTCGTGGACGGCAGGTAGCCGATCGGCTCGCCGGCGTAAGGGTCCTGCTCGGAGGCGATGTCGTCAGGATCGGGACCGGCCTTGATGGTCACCTTCTCACAGCCGACCGAAACAGCCACGAGTGCGACAAGTCCAAGCCAGAGGGCAATGCGTTTCATGGTTGATGCTCCTGGTTGTAGGAGGGAGTTCATTGGGTGATGCACTGGATCTGGATTACATTCCCGCACGAGCAGGTCACTTCGATGAGACACGTTCCGTCCTCCTGCGGATGGACGGTCGCACGGGCCTGGCCGCACGGGGCGGACGTCGGATCCACCGCCCCGGGTGCCTCGTGGGGCAAGTCGGCCGACGGGGCCTTCTCGGGCGTCGGCACAGACCCTGCCGCACCCAGGGGTCGCCGTCCGGCGGCGGTTACTTTGTTTTTCTTCAGCACATCCATGATTGCTGTTCTCTCCTGTGGGCGGGTTACACCAGAACGTCCAGGTGCGTCTCGCCATCGTCATAATCGTCGTCGTCCGGTGCGGGAAGGAGCCTGCCTTCCATCTCGTCGGCCTCGTCGGAGGCGGGTTGCTCCGGATCCTTCTTCTTCTGTCGTTTCTTCTGCTGTTCCTGGCGGTCCCGTCGGCGACGGACCTCGTCGGAGGCGTGGGCGACCGATTCGAGGCGATGAATCTCCGTGGCGTTGCTCAGCCGACGGACGGAATGTCCCAGCTCGGGGGCCATGGTGTCATTTGCTCTTGAGTTTCATGGACAGTTTGAACATCGCGCTTGCGTGCAGCTGACTGACGCGGGATTCGGTGATCTCCAGCACAGCGGCAGTCTCTTTCATCGTCAGATCGCGCTCGTAGTAGAGGATCAGAATGATCCGGTCGCGTTTGGGCAGTTCCATGATCGCTTTGGAGAGGCGACCCAGTGTTTCGTTGTGCTGGGCCTCTTCCTGCGGGCAGTGGTCGTTGTCGGCAGGGACGAGGGCGTCCAACTCGGGCGACTCGTCGGTGAGGCCATGAATTGAGAGAAAGTGCTGTTTGCGTGCTTCTTCGAGCACCTTGTAGAGTTGCTCGATGGGGATGTTCAGCAGGGCGGCGAGTTGCTCATCGGTGGGCGGAGCGCCGTGCTCGCTCAACCACTGCTGGTAGGCCTGCTTGACGGTGCGGATCTGCTTATGGACGGCCGTCGGCACGAACGACCGGCGGCGGAGCTCGTCGATGACCGACCCGCGAATGCGGATGTAGGCGTAGGTCTTGAACTCGGCTTCCCGGGTAGGGTCGAACGACCGGGCGGCCTTGACCAGCCCGAGCGTACCGGCCGAGATGAGATCCTCGATATCCTCGCGTTTGGCGACCTGCGAGGCGATCTTCTGGACGATGTGGCGTACCAGGGGCAGGTGGTCGAGGATCCATCGTTCCTCGACGGCCTCACGCGACTGGTTCGCGTAGGCGGCGCTGGCCCGGGCCCTCAGTGTCGACCCGCTGGATTTGTCGGATTCACTGCTCACTGGACGGTTCCTCAGTTGGCTCTTCCGTCACGGTTACGTTGGGGGCACCTTCGGTTTGCCACTCGGGCGGACCTTGCTGGAGCATGGCGTGGGCAATCACCCGCGCCACCACCTGCCCCGACACCCGGGCCACCACGTACAGAATGATCGCCCCCATCATGGCCCTGACGGCAGCGTCCGGGGCGGGCACACCACAGATCGTGCTGACCGTTGCCAGCACGAACAGGCCCAATACCGCGATCAGAACTGCGATTCGGTTCACCGTATTCTCCCAACAACTGCTCTCTTATCGGAGTGAGCAGGCGGTCTCTGCTACGAACCACTGGAAATTGCTTCGGCACCGACCGGGGCAAGATTGATCGTCCCGATCGACTCGATCTTCGCGCTGTTGGCGACCTCGTCGTACGCGATTACCGGCAGCTGCGGGAGCTGACGCGACAACAGACCCGCCAGATGAGGGCGAATGCGGTAATCGCACAGCAGCACGACCTTGTCGTGACCGGCTTCCATGGCGTTCTGCCATGCCTCGGCCACCTGGCGCGTCAGGTCCATCGCCCGGTCCGGGGCGAGCATCAGCGCCTCCCCGTCCGACTCGCGCGACAGGCTGTTGCGCAGCTCGTACTCCAGCTGAGGGTCCAGTACGAGGGCGATCATTCGTCCGGCTTCGTCGGAGTGCTGTTCGGTGATGGTCCGCACCACCGCCTTGCGGGCCACTTCGGTCAGCAGCATGGCGTCCTGGGTGCGAGCGGCGTTGTCGCCGACGGCCTCGATGATGTGCGCCAGGTCGCGGACCGGAATCCCGTCGCGAAGAAGGTTCTGCAACACTCGGTGGAGCAATCCCATCGAGACGGTCTCGCCCACCACGCCGTTGACCAGGGCGGGCTGTTTCTCGCGCAGGCGGTCCACCAGGGTCTGTACGTCATCGCGGCTGAGCAATTCGTAAGCGTGCCGCCGCAGCGTTTCCGACAGGTGCGTCACCAGTACCGTCTCGGGGTCCACCACGGTATAGCCGGCCATCTCGGCCTCCTCCTTCTGCTCGGAGGTCACCCACAGGGCCGGCAGGCTGAAGACCGGCTCGTGAGCGGGCTTGCCCTTCACCGGCGTGGTCACCGTTCCCGGGTCCATGGCCATGAACATGTCCGGTTCGAGGTTGCCCCTTGCCACCACGTGGTTGTGCAGGCGGATCTCATAGGCGGTGGCCTCCAGCGTGACGTTGTCCCGCAGGCGCACCAACGGCAGGACAATGCCATACTGCTGGGCGAACTTCCGCCGCAGCGGGCTGATCCGGTGCGAGAGACTGCCCTTGCGCCGCGGATCGACCGTCTTGATCAGCCTCGGGCCCACCTGGACCGCGACGCGATCCACCTCCAGCAACTCCTCGATGGGCGTCTCGGGCTCGGGCGGAATCTCGGAGGGGTCTTTCTGCTGCTCGCCTTCGGCGGCCTTCTTTGCCTCGCGCTTGGACCGTCCCAGCGAGCGGGACAGCACCCCGGCGAAAATCGCCATCGCCGCGAAAGGCAGCTTGGGGAAGCCCGGAACGAAGATCAGCGCCGCCAGAAGGAACGCCGCGATCCCCAACGGACGGGACTTGGTGAGCATCTGCCGAGTCAGGTCCGCAGAGAGGTTCGTCTTGGAGGCGGTCTTGGAGATCAGGAAGCCCGAGCTGGTGGAAATCAGCAGCGCGGGAATCTGGCTGACCAACCCATCGCCGATGGCGAGGATGGAAAATCGCGCCATGCTCTGGGAGGCGTCCATGCCCTTGGTCATACCCACCAGGAATCCACCGACCAGGTTGATCGCGGTAATGATCAGGCCGGCCACCGCGTCGCCACGGATGAACTTGGACGCACCGTCCATCGCCCCGTAGAACTCGCTTTCCTGGGCGATCTTCTCGCGTCGCTGCCTGGCCTGTTCCTCGCCGATGGTTCCGGCGTTGAGGTCGGCGTCGATGGCCATCTGCTTACCGGGCATCGCGTCGAGATTGAATCGCGCCGCGACCTCACTGATGCGCTCCGCTCCCTTGGTAATCACCACGAACTGGATGATCACCAGGATCAGGAACACCACCAGCCCGATCACGAGGTTTCCGCCGGCTACGAAGTGCCCGAAGGTGGCGATGATCTTGCCGGCTTCGCCGTTGAGCAGGATCAATCGCGTGGATGCGACGTTCAGCGACAGGCGGAACAGTGTGAGCACCAGCAGCAGCGACGGGAACGTGGACAGCTCGACCGGCTCGTTGGTCGCCAGCACGAGAATCAGCGTGCCCAGCGCCACGGCGATGCTCAACGAAAGCATCATGTCCAGCAGGAACGTCGGCAGCGGGATGAGCATCGTCGCCAGGATCATCGCCACGCCGCACGCGAACAGAATGTCGTTGTGCGCGAGCAGTCGGCTGATCCCCCGGCGGGGGGCTTCCTCGGCGGCGAGTTGTGGCTGGTCCTGGCTCATGGGCGTTCGTTACGGGTGGTTATCTCTGGTTGGGGTTGTTCGGGCGGTTGGGCTTACGGGCCGGGGCGGTATGACCCTGGCGTTTGCGTCGGAGGTTGAAGATCACCGCCAGCACCTCGGCCACCGCGGTAAACAGGTGCGACGGGATGCTCTGACCGATCTCGGTGGTGGCGTAGAGCGATCTCGCCAGATGAGGCCGTTGGATGATCGTGATGTCGTGCTCGCGGGCGCGGTCCTTGATGCGGGCACAGAGCAGATCGGCGCCTTTGGCGACCACGACCGGCGCGTCGTTCTCTTCGGGGACGTACCGCAGGGCGACGGCGTAGTGCGTCGGATTGGTGACCACCACGTCGGCCGTCGCAACGTCCGAAAGCATCCGCTTGCGGGCCGCCTCCATCTGCAGGCTGCGCCGGCGTCCCTTCAACGCCGGGTCGCCTTCCTGCTGTTTGTTCTCCTCTTTGACCTCGTGCTTGGTCATGCGGAGTTTTTTCTTGTAATGCCACTTCTGGTAGATCATGTCGGCCACGCCGAGCACGATCAGCGCCGGGACGATCCGGAGCATCAGCCCCATCACCATCGCCGCGGTCTGTTCGATCAGTTCGGTGGGCGTGTCATAACGAAGGGCGAGGAGCTCCTCTTGCCGGGCTTTGAGGAAGTAGTACGACAGCAACCCGACGATGGTGAGCTTGATCACCGATTTGAGCAGGTTCACCAGCGCCTTGGCCGAAAACAGGTTTTTCGTGCCCTTGATGGGGTCGAGCTTGGTGATGTCCAGCTTGACCGCCTTGGGCGAGAACGACCAGCCCGAGGTGAGCAGGCTGGAGAGCACCGAGACGATCGCGCCGGCCACAAGGAAGGGCATGAGCTGCCAGACCAGTCCCGAGCCCTTGGCGTAGAACAGTTCGCCCATCGCCTCGGCATCGAGGGGGCCGTTATAGCGCAGCGACATCGACTCGCGCATGTTGGTGACGAAGAACTCGTACACCGCCGGGCCGGTCATCGCCAGGCAGATCAGCAAAACGCCCATCATCGCCGCCGAGGGGACCTCCTGCGAGCTGGGGATGTTCCCCTCCTCTCGGGACTTGCGTAGGCGATGTTCGGTAGGTTGTTCTGTTTTTTCGCCGGCAGACTCTGGCATGTCCGCGGGCTCCTATCTTCGGGTCAGAGAAACAGGTTCAGCCGAACCCACTGGGTCAGCTGCATCACGAATTCGTCCAGCGTCGAGGCGACCGCAGCCGCCAGCGACAACCCCAGCGCAATACGCAGGGGAAAACCGATCATCAGAATGTTCATCTCCGGGGCGATCCGCGCCAGCACGCCCAGCACCACCGACAGCACCAGGAACCCCGCCAGCACCGGAGCCGCAAGACGAAGGGCGTAGTTCAACATCGCCGAGGATGCCCGAATCAGCCCCTCGACCAGCACGCCGATCTCGGGCATCTCGCCGACCGGAAACATCTTGAAACTGACATGCCCGATCTGCAGCAGCATGTGATGACCGTCGGTGACCAGGAACAGCAGTAAAAACACCGTCTGGAAGATCAGGTCGATCACCCTGGCCTGCTGACCGGTGACCGGGTCGACAATCCGGGCCATGGCGAAACCCATCGAACGGGACGTGAGCACGCCCCCCTGCTGGACCGCGGTGAAGAAGATGCCCACCGCCAGACCGATCGCCCCGCCGACCAGCGCCTCGCCGCCGATCAGCACCAACGCGTCCAACCAATGGACATGACCCTTGGCCACCTCGGGAACCGGCAGAACCGCCGCGAAGAAAATCGTCACCACCAGCGACATCATCACGCGGACGCGCAGTGGAATGGATCCCCAGCTGAACACCGGAAACACGTTGAACATCGCCGAGATGCGCGTCAGCAGCAGCATGAACGGCAGCAGGATGGCAATCCATGGGTCGATCATCAATCACTGAGTCATCGCCTGCATGTAGGTGAACACTTCGTGGGTGAATCCAAGCAGCGTCTGGAGCATCCAGCCGCCGAACAGCAACAGCGCCACGCCGACGCCGGCAATCTTCAGCACCATCCCCAGCGTCATGTCGCGAACGGACGTAACCGCCTGGAAGATGGCCGTCGACAGACCGGTGATCAGCACGATAATGAGGCACGGAGCGGAAATCAGCATCGCCGTCTCCAGCGTCCGTCGACCGATGTATACCACCATGTCGGGATTCATGCGTTTCGCTCACTTTCAGCCGGCACATACCGCACCGGGGGACCTGTTCCAGCGTCAGTGGAAGCTGCGGACCACGCCCACCACCACCAGCCTCCAGCCGTCCACCAGCACGAACAACACGATCTTGAACGGTAGAGAGACCATCATCGGCGGCAGCATCATCATGCCCGCCGAAAGCAGAATGCCGGCCACCACCATGTCGATCAGCAGAAACGGGATGAACAGCATGCATCCCATCTCGAAGGCGGTGCGGAACTCGCTGATCGCAAACGACGGGATGATCACGTGCATCGGAATATCCCGCACGGTCTTGGGCTCGATCTCAGCCATCGCGAGGAAGACCTGCATGTCCTTGCGGCGTGTCTGACGGAGCATGAACTGCTTGAGCTCATCGCCCCCCAATTCGCCCGCCCGGGCGAAGGTGATCTCCTCAGCCAGGTAAGGTTGCAAGGCCTTCTTGTTCATCATTTTAAGCGTGGGCGACATCGTGAAGACCGTCAGGAACAGCGACAGGCCAATGACGGCCATGTTCGGCGGAATGGTCTGCGTCGCCAGGGCACGTCGCACGAACGAAAGCACGATCACGATCCGGGTGAAAGACGTCACCATCACCAGCAACGACGGCAGAATCGCCAGGCCCGCGAAGACCAGCGCCAGCTTGATCGGCGAGGACCACTGCACCGAGTTGGGATCATTCGGGTCGCCGGACCGGTTGACCAGCGCGAGCATCTGTTCGAGGTCCGGCAGCGAGTTGCTGTTCGGGTCGTCGGAATCGACGGCCACGACCGGGTCGTAAGGCCCGTCGTTCTGGGCGGCCGCCGGGGCAGCCATTACCGCCACAACTGCCAGTGTCAGCAGAATCGCGCCGCGCCGCAGGATCATTCCTTACCTCCCGCGGCCGGGCCGGGATTCGGGGGGGACGTATCGCCCTCATCGCCCATGTGGAACGCCGCCTCGCCCCCGATGGCGTCGGACGCCTGCAGGTGCGAGAGCATGCTCACGCCCTCGGCGGTGGACCCCAGCAACAGACGTTGGCCGTCAATTTCGACCAGGTGGAGGCACTTCTTGGGGCCCAGGTAGACGGTCTCGACGACGTTGATCTTCCTGCCGCTTTGGAGACCCACCCGGGGGCCGAGCTTTTTGATGGCGATCCAGGCAGCCACGCCCAACACGCCCACCACAATGATCGAAACCGTCATCCTGGAGACCATGTCGGAGCTGCCGCCCGGTGAGACGTCGTTGGCATCGTCGCGGAACAGCAGCGGAGCCGACTCCTCGCGCGCCGCCGGAGCCGTGGTCGGCTGGGTCGTCGGACCGTTGGCGTCGTCGGTCGATGCGTTGGCGTCCGACTGTCCGCGCACGGCGCCGGCCAAACCCAGCACGCCAACCGCCACCAGCATCGCCAGGCGTGTGCGTCGATGGGCGGGGAATGTGTGCACGTTCGTCATGTCCCGCAACATGCACATGCCGTGCCACAATGAAAAACCCCGCTACCAAAGGAGGTTGCGGGGTATGGTCTGCGTTCAGCGCCTCAGAATCGCCCAGCCGCGCGGAATAATTGCGCGCCGCGACGCTCGGTCAACTGGCGACCGAGGTATGGTCCTGGGTGTTGAGGATCTCCCGGATCCGCACGCCGAGGCGATCGCCGACGACCACCAGATCGCCCGTGGCGAACCGCATGCCGCGAAGGTAGAGGTCCACCGGCTCGCCGACGCGTTTGTCGAGCGTAAGCACCTTGCCCTGATTGAGTTCCACAAGTTCACGGACGGTCATCTCCAACTCGCCGAGGCGAACAGTGACGGCCATCGGGGCATCCAGGAGCAGGTCGATCTGTCCGTTACCCGCTCCGGTGGAGGTATCCTGCGCCTCGGGCAGTTCCACGTCGTGGACCTCCACGGACTCGGCGTTGGAGGCCTGCGGTGCCTGCGCTTGAGGCTGGGCGTTCTGATCGGTTGCGGTTGCATCGGCCATCGGGTTCTACCTTCCGGTCAAAAGGGTTGATCGTGGTCGTTCAGACGTCCGCCTGCAGGTGCGGTGCGTCACCGTCCGGTTCGGGCGATGGATCGTCTGTTTCATTTTGTGCAGCGGGCTCATCATCGGGCGCTTTCGCCGCAGCCATCAGTTCCTCCTCCACCGTGGAGGAGATGTGCAGGGCGTATCGACCCTGACATTGCGAAGGCAGGCCATACGCAAGATCGCGACCGGCGACCGAGAGGCTTCCCGGCTCGCCGGGACGATGCCTGAGCATGAGCACGTCGCCGGATTCGAGGGCAATCACGTCCCGCATGGAGATTCGTGCGACCCCCACTTCGACCGCCCCGTTCAGGTGCATGTGCTGGATGTGCCCCATCATCCGGGCGCGGGCCTCGTCCGGGGACAGCTCGATTTTCCGCTCTGTAGCGCCCCCTGCCGCCGCTTCGAGCAGGTCGCTTGCGAGCACCAGCTCCGCAATGGTGTTATCGGCTGCCTGGATGGTGATCTTGCAGAATTCACCGGTCGGATCGAGTTCGGGAATCAACTCGGAGGCGCATACCTTCTCTCCGGGCTTGAACGAGGCCGACCCCGCGCTGGTGAGTGTTTCCAGCGCGGCGTTGACGATGCTCGCCAAGGCGTCCTGCAGGACGGCCGATTCCATGCTGGAAAGCGGGCGTTCGGCGTCGACGTTGATTCCGCCGCCTCCGAGCATTCGCGAGGTCCACTCAGCCCCCATCGCCCGGTCGACCGAGACCAGCCCGACCTCCTCGGTGCCCTTGAGGATGGTGATTCCGTATACGTCCGAGTCGCTGACCTGCTCGTTGATCTGTCGGCCGTAATATTCGGTCGCGGTCGGTGCCGAGGGGATGTATCCGGCGTCGGTCAACGCTTCCAGGGCCTCGACGGCCTTGCGGTTGATCTTCTTGGCGGTCTTCTGGAGCGCATCGCGCGACGAAAGCGGGAACCGCGAGGGGGCGTCCCAGTTGTAGTCCACCGCGTTATCGTGGGAGAGCTCTTCCTCGTCCACTTCCGGCCGCGGTGCGGTCTGGATGGCGTTCAGCAGCGAGGCGAGAATGTCCTGGTCCTGGGCGGCGTGTGCGGTCATGAGACGTTGAACTCCTTGAGCAGCACCTCTTCGACGCGAGGTCGGCTGTTGGGCCAGAGAAGCTCGTTCATTTCGTCACGGACGCGACGACGAATGCGATTGATGTTTTTCTGCCCGAGCACGTCGGTCACCGTCAGGCTCGATAGATACCGCAGCATCCAGTCCTGGATCTCGGCCTTGTTCCTTTCGAGCGTCTTCTCGACGATGCTCGAGTCGGCCTTCTTGACCTTCAGCAACAGCGTCGCCCGCAGGTAACGGTTGCCCCGACGCACATTCAGCGTAACGGTAATGGGCTCGAGCTGATGATACGTGTACTCGTCGGACTCATCGAGGTTCGCCATGGCCTTGGCGTCGTCCTGGGCGGCCTCCTGCTGAATGGGGTCCTCGGCCGCAGCGGCGGCGTCGGGATCTGCCCGGAGCAGCTTGCCCAGGAAGAACCCACCCACACCGAACACCAGGATCACCCCGACCATGAGCCCGATGCGCAGAACCAGCTTCTTGGTCGCCTCGGGATCCTTGGGCTTGTCCTTGTCCTTGATGCCGAAATCCACGTCAGCCATCGTATTTCGCTCCTGTCACGGCGATCGCGATGTGCGTCGGCGAGCCGCTTACGGTGAACGTTTCCTGCCAGCGTCGACTGGTGCCCGCGCCGAACGAGTGCAACGTCCACCGCCCTGAGTGCAATTGGCGCGCCAAAATGCGCTGCAGGACCGCTTCCACTGCGCGGGCCCGGCGGGCTGAGACCATCCATCGCACCGATCCGGCGGGTTGGTCCGGCGCGAGTCCTACTACGTAAACCTTTACTTTACGATCACCTAAGCCTGTCCTTAGCTGCTCAGCCACGCGCACAAGCTCTTGTCGAGACTCAGGAGAGACATTGATCCGGTGTCCCTGGAATTGCACGGCCGTCGGTCGAATCTCGATGGTTTCCTCGTTGTGATCGTGGACGTCGGTCTCAATTTCTTGACGAATACGGTCAAAAATCTCACGGATCTTCTCATCCTCGGCGTCCAACAGCCGGGACTTGGTGTAATCGTTCGGATCCTCTTCCATGGTAAATTTCGGCCGGACGAACGACCGCCGAACCGAGTCCGGGTAGCCCTCCAGCCAGTAGGGAATCCCGAAGTTCTGCACCGCCCGACGGAACGAGCCCTGCCCGATGAAGAAAAGGTCCGGATCCTTGATGTGGGCGATGGACTGCAGCAGGACGAAAAACGACAGCAGCAGCGTGATCATGTCCGTGAACGACACCAGCCACAGGGGGACATCGTCATCTTCGTCGGGCGTGACGGTTTTCTTGCGGACCTGGCTCATCTGAGCAACCCCTTATTACGAAGGGAGATCTGAATCACCCGTCGACCGGCGAAACGGTTGATCAGTCCGGGGTCCGACCCCATCACGCCGAACTGCTCGGAGTCCAGGCCGCTCTTGACCACCAGGTACTTCATGACCGCCATCGACCGCATCAGCCCCAGGTCGGTCGCCTGCCCTTCCCGGTCCAGAGTGCTCTCGGCGATGGAGACATGCGAGGGGACCAACACGATCAGCTCGGCGATCTGCCGCAGGATGTCCCGCCCTTCCCGCTTCCAGTGGGCCGTGCCCTTCCGGAAGAGGCGATCGGATGGAATATAGAGGGTTTTGCTGGCCTTGTAGACGTCGCTGTCGAACACCTGATCTCGGCGCTTGGGGTGATGAATGACCTTTGGATCGACGTCCATGATCCGGTCGCTTCCGTCACGGGTCTGGTCGAGCACGGTCTTCGGGCGGGTCACCTCGGACTCGGGGACGCGCTCGCGGATTTCGGTCATATCACGAAAGTGGCGCACGTCCATCACGCCCTCCAGCCGCGAGAGCGATTGCTCGTCGAAGGAGGAGAAGCTCAGCAGCAGCACGAAGAAGCACAGCAGCAGCGTCATGCAGTCGCTGAACGTCACCAGCCATCCCTGGCCGGGCGGTTTCTCTTCTGGGACCTTCTTCTTGGCCACGATATCTCTCGGGGTCAGATGTTCGGTTTGACGTCAGGTCGATTGTTCTGGGACAGAAACGTCTGCATCTTCTCGCGGACCGCCGTGGGACTCTCGCCGCGGACGATGCCCAGCACGCCCTCGACGATCATCTCGCGGAGGATGCGTTCTTTCTTGCTTCGCAGGCCGAGCTTGCCCGCCAGCGGAATGAAAACCAGGTTCGCCAGAATCGCCCCGTAAAACGTGGTAATCAACGCGGTGGCCATCCCCACGCCGATCTGGTCGGGCGAGGAGAGATTCCCCAGCATCTGCACCAGGCCGATGAGGGTGCCGATCATCCCGAACGCCGGAGCCATCGCCCCCATGAAGTCCAGGATCTTCTTACCGTCCTGGTGACGCTCCTGGAGTGAGAAGATCTCCATCCCCAACTGGCGCTCGATGTCCTCCTCGCCCTGGCCGTCGATGATCATCTGCAGGCCCTTGATGAGGAATCCGTCCCCGGCGTTGGCCAGGTGCTGTTCGAGGGCGAGGGCACCGTTTTTGCGGTTGATGGCCGAGTAGTTCACCATCTTCTGGATGAGGTCCTGCTCGCTGGGCAGCTTGAACAGAACGGTCTTCTTCACGATCGAGATGATCATGAGAAACTGCTTGAGCGAGAAGTGGATCAGCGTCGAGGCGAGCATGCCACCCACCACCACCATCACCGAGGGGACGTTGATGAACACAGCCGCATCCCCACCGGAGATGATGGTCAGACCCACCAGCAGAAAGCCGGATATGATCCCTATGATTGTCGCAATGTCCACCGGGTTACTCCTCTCGGACGCGTTTCATCATCTCGCTGAGGTCCGCAGCCATTTTCTTATCGGACATCTCGGAGAGCACCTTCGCCGTTGATCGCTCATCCATCGAGCGCAGAATTCCCACCGCGATGTTCTGGCGCTTGGACTTGACCATCTCGGCGATGGTCTTGGCACAGGCGTCGGCCTGCATCTTTTCGTAGACCCCGGCGATCTGCTGGAGATTCTTGGCCTCTTCGCGGGTGATGCGAATCCGCTCGCGCTCGAGCTTGGCCCGCGCCTCTTTCAGCGGCGTCAACGAAGTGGCCACCTCGATGCGGAGGTCTTCGAGGTTCTTGGCCTGCTGGGAGAGACTCTCCTGGGCGAGGCTGATGCGACGCTCCATCATGCGGAGTTCGCGTTTCTTGCTCTCGTAGGCCTTGACCTCGCGGCGCATCTCCTTGATCAGCCCGTCCAGTTCACGCTCCTTGGGGCTGAGGTTCTGGAGCTTACCGATCGCCGCTTCCGCGACCCCGCCGCTGTCCATGACGCCTTCCTGCCTCTGGGGGGACGCCGGCGGGGCGCCGGTGACCAGGGACAGCACAAAACAGGCCACGAAACTCGCCAGGCCCATCACTCCGATGATGATCAATCGCATTTTTCCAGACATCGTCAGCTCCCAGGCTGAGGGTCAGCCGCCCGTGACAATCCGGCGGGCAAAGGCGGTATTTACCGTGTCGTCCAGTTCCTTCTGCTGCTGCTTCTGCGCCTCGGCGCAATATTGCTTCCAGGCCTCCTCGCGGAGGGTCTCCAGCGTCTTCCGCTCCGACCGCAACGCCAACAGCTCGCCGGTCAGGCGTTCCTTCTCCTTGCCCAGCTTGGCCTTGACACCCCAGAGCCGATCGATCTCCTTCTCACACGCCTGCGAGAAGCGGTGGAAGGTCTGCTGGTTGGCGATCCGATCGGTCAGCGATTGACCGGCCAGGTCTTCCATGAGCGTGCGGATCAACTCGCGTCGACGGTCGATCTGCTCCCGGACCTCGTTGATCCGGGCATTGACGGCCGCCACGTCGGCGCGCATCGCGCGTTCCCGCTGCACCGTCACATCCAGGAGCTTCTGCAATGACCAATCGAACCGCTTCATCTTCGTGCGTCCCAATCTGCCGACGGCGTTCATCGGCCTTGTATCCTGCTGGTCGACCTGCAGCTACCGCTTGAGGACCTGTTGGCCCTGCCGACCCACCGCGTCGGCCGAGGCGAACTGCCAATGGCTGGTAATCTCTTTCATCCGCCGCAACGTCTGATCCATCGGGCAGGAGTCCTCCATCGACTGACGGAGAAAAGCGTTGACCGGATCGATCAGCTCGATCGCCCGGTCGATCCGTGGATTGCTGCCCGGGGAAAAGGCCCCGATGTTGATGAGGTCCTCAGCCGACTGGTAGGTCGCGTAGATCGCCCGAAGACGCCTTGCCGCTTCCAGGTGCTCGGCGTCGGCGACGGACGTCATGCACCGCGAGACACTCTGGAGGATGTCGACCGCGGGATAGTGTCCCACCTCCGCCAGCTTCCGGGAGAGCACGATGTGCCCGTCCAGCAACGAGCGAACGCTGTCGGCGACCGGGTCGCCCATGTCGTCGCCTTCCACGAGAATCGTGAAGATCCCCGTGATCGAGCCGGTCTCGGTGGCCCCGAGACGTTCGGTGAGCTTCGGCAGGAGGCTGAACACGCTGGGGCAGTAGCCCTTGGTGGTGGGAGGCTCGCCGGCGGCCAACCCGATCTCGCGCTGGGCCTGGGCGAATCGCGTCAGCGAGTCCATCATGAACATCACGTTCTTGCCCAGATCGCGAAAATACTCGGCGATGGTGATCGCCAGAAACGCGCTCTTGACCCGCTGAATCGCCGACGCGTCCGAGGTGGCCACCACCACGACCGACCGCTTGAGACCTTCCTCGCCGAGCGACTCTTCCAGGAAGTGTCGCACCTCCCTGCCACGCTCGCCCACCAGCGCCAGGACATTGACATCGGCTTCGCTGGACCGGGCGATCTCGCCCAGCAACGTGCTCTTGCCCACGCCGGCCCCGGCGAAGATACCCACTCGCTGTCCTTGCCCGCAGGTCAGAAGCCCGTCGAACACCCGCAGCCCGAACGACAGCGGCTGGGAGATCATCGGGCGGGACAGCGGCGCCGGCGGCATTCCATCCAGACGACAGCGGTCATGCCCCTGCACCGGGCCCTGCCCGTCGATGGGTCGGCCCAGTCCGTCCAGCACGCGTCCCAGAACGTTGGGCCCGAGCTTCATCGAACGCGGGATCGATCGCGAGACAACCGGGTCGTTCGGGGCGATTCCTTCGATCCCCTCCAGGGGCACCAGGACGCGGTGTTCATTCTGGAAGCCAACGACCTCGGCCGGCACGCGGCGTCCGTCGGCCAATCGGATCTCGCAAAGCTCGCCCACGCCCACCGGCGGGCCCTTGCTTTCGACCGTCAGCCCGGCCACGCGGACCACCGATCCGCGACAGGGCGCCAGCGAAAGCTTCTCCAGGCGACGATGCAGTTTGGTCACGTCGACGGCTGTCATTATTCCAGTCCCTTCAGGGCTTCACGAATGTCTTCCAGGTGCGGTTCGACGGCCGACTCGATCACGCCTTCGTCGGTCTCCAGCACACAGCCGGCCCGGGCGACCGACGCGTCGGCCTTGTACGTCACGGGCCCGTCGGACTCGCGCCCCTCGCGGGCTTCCATGAAACGGGCGTGATCCTCGGGGTGCAGGTGCACCACCACGTCTCGGCGGGCGGGAACACGCTTCAACGCCTCAGCCACGATGGGCTCGATCTCGTAGCGACCCGCCTCGATCTCCTGGGCGAGTACCTTGCGGGCAATGTCCACCGCCAGGTCCACCAGTTGCTCCTCGGCCTCGGCAAGAATCTGCCCGCGCAGCTCATGGGCCTCCGCCAGTGCCGCCTCCAGGGCGTCGATCGCGGTGCGCGTTTCCTGCTTCAACTCCTCGCTGGTCTGCTGCAGTTGCTCCTGGGCCTGCCGACGCGCCTGCTCGGCCTGTTCCTGGAGCTGGGCTGGGGACGGACCGACCGACGGTGTCCACGCCGGGCCCGTCGCGATGCGATCGCCCTTGACCAGCGCTCCGGCGGTGATGCGTCCGGGCAGGATGAGCTGAAGCTGGGTCACGTCGTCTCCTGGGGTGGGCTAGTACACGAATCCCTGGGCGTTCAGGTCCCGCAGGGCATCGAGAATCTCTTCGCGGGCCTGGTTGATTTCGCTTTCCTTGGCGTTGGTGATCAGGTCGGCCTCTTCATCCAGCATGGCGGCCGCTCGCTCGGAAATATTGTTCCGCATGCGCTTGATGGTCTCCGGGTCGGCGTCCATCAGCGCCAAGGCAAGGTTCTTGGAGTTGACTCCGCGAAGCACCTCGGCCAGCGCCCGGTCGGGTACGGTCTCGATGTCTTCCCAGAGCACCATCATTCGCGCAACGCCTTCCGCGGCGTCGGGGTCATTGGCCTTGAGCTTCTCAAGGGTGCTGATGCGCAACTCGTTGCCCAGCCCGCGGACCATCAGGGCAACTTTGCGATACTGCCGCATCTGCGGGGTAAGCCCGTCACCGGAGTCGGAGCCGACCACATCGTCGGACTTCTGCAACTCCTTGAGCCGCTCGCCGATCACCTTGGCGATGCGGTTGCGGGTCTCCTCGGGGATGCGCTTCCCGAAGGCCATGCACTGGACCACCTCGTCGCGGATGGTGTCGTCGAACATCGACAGAAGGGCCATGCTCTTCTCGGAGTCCAGCTCGGCGAGTACCGCGGAGATGACGGTGGCCGGTTCCTTCTCGAGGGCGGCGGCGATCAGGGCCGGGTCCTGCTTGCGGATCTTGTGGAACGGGTCCTTCTCGAGCGCCTCGCGTCGAACGTCGGCCATGATCTCCTTGGACTCGTTCTCGCCGACCGCGTCGGAGAGCAGTTGCTTGAGGTACCCGTCGGCCGGACCGCCGGACCCTTCGTCCACCATGTCGGCGAACTCACCGAGGAGGCGGTCGATCTGCTCCTGGTTGGGCCCGGACCCCGAGCGGATATTGGCCATCTCCCGGGCGATCTTCTTGACCACGTCGGGGCTGGCGGATTTGAGCAGTTCGCTGGCCGAGGCGGGATCGAGCGTGGTCAGCAGCATGGTGGCTTTTTGAATTCCGGATGGCATGGGCTATCCCTCCTCGTCGTCCGAGCCGGCCTGGGCCCAGCTGAGGAACAGTTTCTTGACCTGTTCGGGGTTCTCCTGCAGGGCACGGGAGATCCGATCGCGTGCGGCAAGCTTCTCCCCGGCGTCGGCTCCGTCGGGCAGGGCGTTGGCTTCGTCGGTGATCGTCATGTCGCCGGGCTTGGTTCGCGGGCCCCGGAAGATCCGCAGCGCAACCAGCGCCCCGACCACCAGAAGCCCCAGGGAAGACCGCCGTGCGATCTCAAAGTACAGTTCCATCGGGTTCTGCCCGTCGCCGGGCATGCCGGCGATGCCCGCCAACTTCGCCCCCTGAAACGTACGATCCACCACCTCGATGCTGTCCTCGATCTCCTGATCGTTTCCTACACCGATCGCGCGGGCCACCAGGCGACGGACTTCCTCGACGCTCATGATCTTCTCCCCGGCGTCGGCGGGCTGGTCCTCGCCCTCCTCTGTATCGGTCTTTGGCGGGGTGAGGTCCACCACCACCGCCACATGACGCGATTTGATCGTACCGGCAGGGTTTACGACCTTCCTGATGTTCAGAAGCGGACGCGTCTTGGTCTTCGTCTCGCTCTTGCGGGTCTGACCGGCGGGCTCACCGGCTCCGGCGTTGTCGTTGCCCTGCACGGGCTGGACGCTGCTTTCTTCCTTGATGAGCTCCTCGACGGTGACGCCTTCCTGCTGGGCCAGCTCGACCATCTCCTCGCTGGAGGTCATATCCAGCTCGACATCCACCCGGACGGCCACCCGCTCGGGGCCGAGGACGGGCTTGAGAACCGCCTCGATTTTTTCCACGAAGTAGTCTTCCCACTTGCCGCGGAGGTCCAGAACGCCGTTGGCCTTGCCGCCGTCGTCGCCGGAGTTGTCCTGCGAAAGCAGTTTGCCGGTGTGATCCACGACGGCGACCCGGTCGTTGGCGAGCCCCTCGACGCTGCCGGCGACCAGGTGCACGATCGCCGAGACATTGTCTCGACCCATCGTGTAACCGCGACGGGTCTGCACCACCACCGACGCCGAGGCCTTCTTGCCCTGTCCGCCCAGCAAGGGCGAGGCGGGCTGTACAATATGCACGCGGGACGAAATCACCCCGTCGATAAGTTGAATGGTTCGCCCGATCTCGCCTTCCAGGGCGCGGAAGTAGGTCTTCTCCTGCATGAACGGGCTCATGCCGATCTTCGACTCGTCCAGCAGCTTGAACCCCGGGCGATTTCCGCCGCCCACGGGCAACCCCTCTGCCGCCAGCGACAGACGCGTCTGGTGGACGTCGGCCTCGGCGACGTAGATGCTCGTACCATTCCCGCGAAGCTCGTACGCCACGCCCATCTCGTCGATCTTCCGGACAATCTTGCCCGCTTCCTCGGTGTCCAGTTCGCTGAACAGCAGCGACATTTTCGGCTGCGATGCCCAGTTCACCAACAGCCCCACCGCCGCCAGACACGCCACAGCCACGCCGATGAGGACCACGCGCTGCATGAGGCTCGTCCGCTGCCACAGGTGATTCATGTTCTGTACGATTTCAGCCACGGTTCATGCCCTTCCAGGGGATCGTTTGTTGCGTTCACTCGCGGGGTTCTCGGGGGTCAGACCTGCATGTTCATGGTCTGCTTGTAAGCGGAGATCATCTTGTTCCGCACGCCCATCAGCAGTTTGAAACTCATGTCGGCCTTGGCGACCTGCGAGGCGACGGCCATCGTGTCCTGACGCCGACCGGCCAAGAGGTCCTGCAGCATGGAAGAAGACTGCTGCTGCTCGCCGTCGACGGTCTGGATGGCGTCCTTGATCAGGTCCGAGAAGTTCGCCTTGGGCGTCATCTCGGTCTTGCCGATCTGCTGGGCAGCCTGCGACCACTGTGCGTTTACAACTCCACTTGTTGGTTGAATACCGGGCATGTCTTTTCTCCTACTTCAGCAGTTCCAGGGCGGACTGCGATACGGTCTGGTTCTGTTTCATGATGGCCACGCTCGCCTGGTAATGCCGGCTGGCGAGCATCATCTGCGTCAGTTCCTTGGGGACTTCCACGTTGGGATAGAGCACGTAGCCTTCCTCGTTGGCGTGCGGATGACCGGGCTCGTACACCGGGCGGAACTGGCTGGATTTGTCGTCGACCACGTCGGCCAGGCTGATCCCGGTCAACTCATCGTTGCGCGACGAGGTGACTACGTCCCTGCGTCGATACGGCTGGCCGTTCTTGGAGGTGCAGTTGGCGTTGGCGATGTTGTTGGCGATCACCTTCATGCGAAGGGCGTTGGCCTTCATGCTGCTGACCGCGATCGCCGTGGGCGTATGGATGTTTTCGATGTTCATATCGCGGGCTCCTTATTCGGTTCTCATCGCGCCGTTGAGCATTTCGTAGTTCTTCCGTAACGTCGCCAGGTACAGCTTCAGCTTGCCGGTGTTCTGCATCATCGCCGCCACTTCCGAGTCGACATCCACGTCGTTCCCGTTGGCTGCCACCGGGGTGGCCTTCGGGCGGATGAGCGTGGGCTCGGCATCGGTCAGGTCGAGCGGTTCGTCGTCGCTGAGGCGGTCCTTGAGGATCTCCTCGAACTTCACGTCCGTTCGGCGGTAGTTGGCGGTCTGCAGGTTGGCGATGTTGTTGGCGATCGCCTTGGACCGCAGCGAACCGGCCCGAATGCCGGCCTCCAGGTACGGAATCATGTCGCCGGGATTGATGGGCATCATGCCACCTCCATCGGTACGGGCTTGCCGTCTTCGCGGTATCGCCGGAGCTTGTCACGAAGCGTCCGGTCGGTGATCCCCAGAAGACGGGCCGCCTTGGCCTGGTGGGAATTTGTCAGTCGCAGTGCATCAAAAATCGCCTGCCGCTCCATCTCGCGGAGGGGCAGCACGTCACGGTCATCCTCGTCCATCGTCACGCCGGCAAGCTCGGCCTGCAGGTGCGGAACATCCTCCAGCGAGAGCTCCTCGCCCTTACCGAAAATCAACGCCGTCCGCACCGCGTTGCGGAGCTGTCGCACATTCCCCGGCCAGGAGCAGTGCTCCAGAAGGTCCATCATCGCCGGGGAGATCCGGCGGACCGTGCGACGGACCTCCGGGCTGAAGATATTCACGAAGTGCCACACCAGCTCCCGGATGTCCTCCCGCCGCTCACGCAGGGCGGGCAGCGGAATGCGAACGCCCGCCAACCGGTAATACAGATCCGCGCGAAACCGGCCACTCTCGACGGCCTCGGCGAGGTCGCGGTTGGTGGTCGCGATCACACGCACGTTCGTCCGCACCGTCTGCTCGCCCCCGACGCGATGGAAATCCTGGTGCTCCAGGATCCGCAGCAATTGCCCCTGGAACCGCGGGCCGGTCTCGGAGATCTCGTCCAGCAACAGCGTGCCGCCGTGGGCCTGCTCGAACTTGCCCCGCGTCTGCCGGTGCGCGCCGGTGAACGCCCCGCGCTCGTGGCCGAACAGCTCACTCTCCAGCAGCGACTCGCTCAAGGCGGCACAGTTGACCCGCACGTAAGGTCCGCGGGCCCGCTTGCTGCGACGGTGAATAAGGTAGCTCACCAGCTCCTTGCCCGTTCCGCTCTCGCCGGTCAGCAGCACCGGGGCGCTGGTGGGGGCAACCCGACCGGCCAGGTCCAGCGTCCGCTGCAGCGGTTCGCTCTTGCCGACGATGTGGACGAGGCACTGCACGCCGACCTCGTCGGCGGCGGCCGTCGTAACCGGATGATTCGGGAGGATTTCCATGAGGATCGCTTCGAGTTCGTCGCGGTCGATGGGCTTGACGAGCACTTCGTCGGCGCCGGCCCGCAGGGCGCCGATCGCGGCGCGGGTGCGATCGTTGGCAGCCATCACCAAGGCGGGCGTCTCGGGTGTCTCGCGACGGATCGACCGGATCATCTCCTCGCCCCGTTCGCCGACGGTATCAAGGTCGATCAACACCAGGTCCCAGCGTCCCTCGGCGAGCTGATCGGCCCCGTCGTCGACCGACTCGACCACCAACCCCCGCAGGCCGCGGGACGCGACGGATTCGGTTACCCGGCGGGTCGCTTCCTGGTCGGCGTCGATCACCAGCACATTGGGATAGATCGTCTCAGCCATGCTTAACGGGTCCCCTTCCTGGCGTCTTCCCGGCGGTCCTTGACCTCGTCCATTCCGGTCTTGCGATGCTTCTCGATAAGCTGTTCGGGCTTGCTGGAGAGCTTCCAGGTCAGCAATTTCTGCTGCACCTGCGAAGCCGCCGCCCACGGGCTGGTGGAGTGTTCCTCGATCAGCCGCTTGTAGGTGACCTTCGCCTGGGACGGGTCGAACCGACGCTGGCAATTGGCCAGTTGGTACAGGGCCCACGCTTGGTCGGGGGCGGAGTGACCCTTCTTGTCGTCCTCGGTGACCATCACGTAGAACGTGGAGGCCGCCTTCCAGTGCCCGCCGAGATACAGCACGTCGGCCAGCAGAATGGGGTTCTTCACGGTGTCGGCCGGGAGGGTCTGAAGATCGATCTCCTTGCGTCGTCGCGGTGTGTTCGCGTCGTGCGAGGCCCCGCCGACCGATCCGGTGTCCGGGGAGATCTTCTTCATCTGCTCGAGAATCTCCGCCGGCGTGGAGTTCGCGTCGGTGACGATCTTTTTGCTGTCTTGTGAAGCGTCGTGCGAGGCGTCCTGATCCTTCCCTGCCGAATCGTCGGGCGAGGCAATCGACTGGGCGCTGTCCGCCAGGCCCGCTCCCGCACCGGCAGCATTGAGGCGACGGATCATCTCCTGGATGCTCACGTCCCCCCGCGGGGTCTGGGGCAGCCGAACGTCTGTCGCGGCGTTGGCGTCGGCGCTGTTGGCGTCCTGGGCGCCGACGGACCCGGCCAGCAATCCCAGCAGGACCACAACCGTCGCCGGCAGACAGATTCGCGAATGAGAACTCACTGCGAGCCTCCCGTCTTTCTCTTCTCGGCGCGTCCGCTCAGGACGTCGGCCGACTTGTTGAACTCTTTTCGCATCGCGTAGGCCGTCCCGAGAATGTCCCGGGCACGGGCCCGGATATCCTCCTCGCCGGTGGTGGTCAGCACGTCGCGAACCGCGGCGACAGCCTGGTCGGCCTTGCCGAGGTTCACGCAGACCCGCCCGAGATCGCAGGCAGCCGACTGGGCGATCGGACCGGTGGGAAGCTGACCCGAGCCCACCACGTCGGTCAGCACGCGAAGGGCACTTTTCAGCTCGCCGGCCTGGACGTAGATTTTGCCGACCTGCACGCCCAACCGGGCACGCAGCGTCTGATCCTCGGTCTCGTTGATGCCTTCCCGCAACTCGGACAAAGCCCGGTTGAACAGACCCATTCCCGCATACACCTCGGACTTCACGCGGTAGTAGTCGTACCGGTACTCCTTCGGGACAGACCGCTTGGGAATGCGGCTGATGGCACCTGTGGCCCGCACGAGGTTGTCCTTGAGAATCTGCACGTCCGCCAACGCCAGCGTCGCCCGGATGTTCTGCGGGTTGGACGCGTCGATCGAGATCGCCGGGTAGAGGTACTGCAGCGCCTCGTCAAGCCGGTCCTGCTTGGTATGGGCTTTGGCCATCAGCACCATTCCGTCGACCAGGTCATCGCCGCCCTGTTCGGGCGTCCGCTCGATGTAGCGTCCCAGCCAGCGGATCGCCTCGTCCCAGTTGCGCTCGTGGGTCATGCATCGCCCGATTCCCAGGCACGCCTGGGCCTGCGTCTCGGGGGAGAGATTCAGATAGTAGAGTTTCCGATAGACGCCGGCTGCCTCGTCGTACAGGTCGGCCTCCAGCGTGGCGTTGCCCAGCGAAAGGTAGAGCTGATCGGTCGCGTGGAAATCGGGGTACGAGTCCAGCAGGTCCAGCAAATCCTTGCGGGCCCCGTCGTAGTCCAGCAGATCGATCTTCAGCCTCGCCGACCGCATCATCGCCTCGGGGGCGGCGGGGTGGTCGCGGTAACGCTCGGCGATGAGCTGATACTCCCGCACCGCCGAGACCCGATCGCCCTCCGCCTCGCACAGCCGAGCCAACGCCAGATGACCGTGCGCGACGCGCGGGTCGTCAGGCCGACGCAGGAAGAACTGCCGCCATGCCGCCACCGCCTGGCGCGTGAGAAGCCCGCGAGCCTGGGCGACGGAATTCATCGCACGAATGTCGTGAACCATCACATTCGATCCGGTGAAGTTGGCCACCAGTTCGACCACGCCGCAGGCAACCTCGCTGACCCTCTGGGCGGACGCGCCGCGAAGAAACATCGTCACCGGGCGACGACGGACGGGCATGCCCACCGCAACCCAGCTGACATCCAGCCCGCTCTGCGTCTCGAAACGGTGCATGACCTCATTGAGAGGAGCACGCCAGCAGGTGGCGTCAAACCCGCTCGTCTCGGAGGCGGGCTTGAGCATCGGGCCCAGTACGCTGCGGCGGGTCTTGTCGGTACCCTCGGCAATCAGGCGAAGCAGGGCGTCCTCGTTGACTCCCATGAACGGATCGCTGCTCTGGATGTCGGACCAGAGGATTTTCTCGTCAGGCCGGAAGAAACTCAGCACCTTCCGCGTCAGGCAGGAGGCGATGAGATAATCGCAGTCGGCCTCCAGCGGAGTGGGCGAATCCAGCATGCCCAGCGCCGCGATGGCCATGTACCCCCGGGTGCGGGCACGCATGTACAATCCCTGATCCACCCGGAGCAGGCCGAGACGATAGTTGGCGTATGCCCGCACGATGGGCGAGTCGCTCTGGGCAGCCTCGATATAGAGCTTCCGAGCCTTCTCCGCCTGCCCGAGTTTCAGCAGGCACTGGCCGCTGCGCAGCTTCAGCAGGTCGACGATGCGCTCGTTGTCCCAGCGGGATTCAGCCAATTCCATCAGCTTGCGGTACCGCGCCAAGGCCAGCTCATACCGCTCGGAGAGCAACGCCTCCTCTGCCTCGGCCCAGGTGGTGGGCCCGACCTCGGGAATCTCCATCTTCGGGAGGCGAACCGATTCGTTGGACGACGGGACCATGCCCTCCTCGTCCTGCATGGAAGCCGTCGCTTCGTCCGGGCGGGACCTGCCGCTCAGCGCGACTGCCAGCGACAGAACGAGAATGAGCCCCATCAGCCCATTGGATAAGAACAGCCAGTGAGCCAGCGACCACTTCTTCAACAGGGATTTGCCCTTCGAGAGCGAATCGGCGACGGCTGCGAGCTTCTTGTCCGAGTCCATCGCCCCGCCGGAATCGGCGACAGGCTCGGACTTGGGCTCGGCCTTGGCCTTTTTGCGGGCCGCCATCATCGCGTCGATCGCGTCCTGGTCGACTTCCTGGTTCGCATCAGCCGCCGGCGCCTCGGCAGCCGGGG
>JBKHCL010000144.1:0-6633 GCA_046541875.1 Phycisphaerae bacterium
CTTGACAGTGTGGGCTTGGTGGGGCGTAATGGGGGTGTCAGATGGAAGGGGTTGCCCTTGGTACGCGCGAGACGGAACGCATTTACACTGGTGGAGTTGCTGATCGTCCTGGCGGTCATTGGGCTGCTGGTGGCGATACTCTTGCCGTCGTTTTCGGCGGCGCGTGAGCAGGCCCGGCGGGTGCAGTGTGCGGCGCGTCTTCATTCCATTCACACGGCTTTGTGGGCCTACGCTGCGGATTCCCGTCGTCGCCTGCCGCCGTTCGCGTTCGAGGATTTCAAGGGCGACCTGCCGGCCAGCGGTCATTGGGGCGGGACGGCCGACGGGAGCGGCGTGGATTTCGGGCGACGCGGCGTGCGGTACGTGAATCTGGGGGTTCTGCAGGTCGACGGGCGGCTGGGCGACGAGACGGTTCACTGCCCCGGGGAGGCCGACGCGGCGGAGACGTTCAGCAGTTACTGTCTGCGGTTTCCCCCGAGTGAGGATTTGTTCGCGGCGGCCCCGAATCTGGCGTATCGCGGCGGCGAGCTGCTGGGGGTGTATCGCCAGGCGGCCGGCGGGGTGGATGTTCGCGTGGGCAGGGCGTATCAGACGGTTCCGCAGGTTCGCCTGGGTGGGATGTACGCCGCGGCGGCGGGCATGGGCGATGGCGAGGCCCGCTGGGACCCGATGGTCGACGCATTGCTGGCGGACGGTTTCTGGGGTCGCAGCGCGGTGCAGCACGCGGGGGTCCGGAATGTCTGTTTCGGCGACGGGGCGGTCAAGGCGGTAACGACGCTCGCGGGGGCGGTGTCGGCCGACGGCGAGGACACGCACAACGCCACAGCGGCGGAGGCGATCTGGCGGGCGATGGACGCCCAGCGGTAGCAAGGGGCGTTTCGCCGGAGGGGCGTGGCGGGTACAATCTGCCCCTGTCGAAGCATGCCTCGTCCACAGGAAGAGCTCACATGTCCACCGAATCACGCAACGCGCAGGAGGGATTGCGGCCGGCGGTCTGCCGGAACCGGCGGGCGGTGGGGCGCGGTGTGTTGTGGCTGGCGGTGATCGCCCTGGTGGCGTTCCAGGCAGTCAATATCATGCGGGCGGCCAACTGGGCTCCGGGGGACGATTACATCTTCACTCGCACGACGGTTGCCGGCGAATGGATGGGCTTTCGCGAGCAGATCCGCACGTACGAGAGGCGATTCTTCCCGCTGGCGTTTCAGGAGTTCAACCTGTTTGTGGGGGCGGGCAACGTCCCGCGGCTGTACTATGCGCTGCAACTGGCGAAATACTTTCTGACGCTGTTGGTGATGGCGCTGATCGCCCGGGTGGTGCTTCGTCGTGGAGGGTCTTGCGGTGGGTTGGGGGCGTCGTCGGAGACGGAGCATTCCGGGGTTTCGAAGGCGGCGCTGGGGGCGGGGGTGATCGCGGCGGTGTTCCTGCTTCAGCCCAGGCTGCACCTGGTGTATGGCCACATTATTTATCCTGAGTCCATGCAGATGCTATGGCTGTCGCTGTTCGCGTTGTTTGCGTACCGGGCGGTGCGCAGCGGGCGCTGGTGGGACTATCTCGCTTCGCTGCTGGCAGGGAGCGTTTCGCTGTACTACAAGGAGACCACGTTCGCGTTGCTCCTTCCGGTTGCGGTGGTTCCGCTGGTCGGGCGGTATCGGTCGATGAAGCCGGCCCAGCGGGCGTTCTCGATCGGTCTGCTGCTGTCGATAGCCGTGTGGTTCGGATTGTACCGGCACCTCGTGTACGGCCAGGCCGGCGGGGCCGACTACGCCTCGAAGTACGCCACGCACAAGAGTCTGGCTGTGTCGTTTGCGCGGGTGTTTCTCGATCCGACGACGATCTACCCGGTGATGGCGGCGCTGGGCGTATACCGGGCGTGGGTCCTTGCCCGAGCGGTGTACAAGGGTCGGTCGGGCGAGCTTTCCATGGAGCAGTTGCTCGTGGATTCGCTGCTGTTTGGCGGGCTGCTGTGCATTGCCGCCTTTGCCGCGTTGAAGCTGGCGGACATCCGTTATCTGCCGCCCTGCAATGTCTTTTTCACGGTGGTATGTCTCTACTACGCACCGTGGCTGATGGCGGGGCTTCGCGGCTGGCTGGGCAGGACGTGGAGGTCGCGGCGAGCTCTTGCGGTGGCAGCTCTGGCGTCGATGCTCATCTGGACGTCGTCGCGGCTGACGTGTCAGGTGGTGGGGTTCAACTGGCTGCACGACATCCAGCGGACCTGGGCGCCGCATCTGCGGGTGGTGGCGCATCACAGCGATTGCCCGGTGATTTTCGTCTGTCCGGACTACAGCGGCCCGTGGCCTGCCGATCGGCCTTGCCCGCTGAACCTGTATTTTGTGAAGGCGTCGCTGGCGTGCATCCGGGTGCAGAAACCCGAGGCAGCAGCGCCGGTTCAACCGGCGTACCTGGACATGACCGACGAGCTGAACGGGGTCGACGCACTGAGCGACTGGCAGATCCGGATCGACGTGCTGGACGCACTGCCGGCCGGCGAGAGGTACTTCCTGTTTGCCCCGGCGAAAGTGGACAACTTCGGGCGATTGATGCAGGAACGCTACGGAATCGACGTGGTGCGGATCTCCCGGTTCGCCTTCCGGGATCCGTGGGTCCGCGAAATATGGGTGCCCCGCGGCTTTGCCCGCCGGCTTCGCAGGGAGCACTGGCTGCCCGTGGGGGAGAATTGACCCGTCGCCCGGGAAGACCCGCGCTGATGTGCCAGGCCGGCGACGCCGAGCGCACAATTCACTTGGCCGACGGGGGCGGGGGGCGATAGACTCCGCGCATGCGAATTCTGCTCAGCAACGACGATGGCATTCTCGCCCCGGGCATCGAGGCGCTCTATCACGCGGTGAAGGATCTCGGTGAGGTCACGGTGGTCGCCCCGGATTCTCCCCGATCGGCGGCCGGCCACAGCATTACGATCCGTCGACCTTTGACGGTGCGGGAGGTCCGGGTCGGCGGGGACGACGGATTCACCGGCCTCAGCGTGGATGGCAGCCCGGCCGACTGCGTTCGTCTGGCGATTTTCGAGTTGCTCGACGAGCCTCCGGACGTGGTTCTCAGCGGGATCAACGCCGGGGCGAACGTGGGGATTCACGTCTTCTACAGTGGCACGGTGGCGGCTGCGGCGGAGGGGGCGATGTTCTCGCTGCCGGCGGTGGCGCTTTCGGCGCTGATTACCGGCGGCGAGATCGACTTCGACTGGGCGGCAGAGCACTGCCGGGCTGCGCTGGAGGTGCTCTTCGAGCGGGGGTTGCAGCCGGGCGAGCTGGTGAATGTGAACATTCCCGAAGCGGGCATCGGGCGACCCCGCGGCGTGCGGGTGGTCCCCCAGTCCACCGTCGAACTGCGGGACAACTACGAGCGCACCGGCGAGCGGGACGGCGCGGAGACCTACGAGATCGTGGATTTTTCGTTCGCCGAGGGCCCGCCGAACACGGACGTGGTGGCGTTGCACGAGGGGTTTGTGACGGTCACGCCGCTGCACGTGAACATGACGGCGGTGGATCAGTTGGAGGCGTTCCGGGAGATCCGCTGGGGTGGCGAGGAGAGATGATCGCTACGGCGTTTCAGCGACCTCGGGTTGCAGCGATGCGGGGTAAGACGCCGGTTCAGGCCTGGATTTCTTCTTCGTCGGCCAGCCGGTAGCCCACACCACGGACGGTCTGGATGTACTTGCGGGCGTCACCGAGTTTGCGTCGCAGGGCGGCGAGATGCACGTCGATGGTGCGATCGGTGACGACGGCGTCGTAGCCCATGGCGTGGTCGATGAGTTGGTTGCGGCTCATGACGCGCCCCTTGGCCGAGACGATGGCGGCGAGGATGCGGAACTCGGTGAGCGTGAGGGAGACGTTCTTTCCCTCGATGTCGACCTGGTGGGTGTCCTGGTTGACGCGGATGGGCCCGGCCTGGAGGATACCTTTCTCGACGCCGCCGGCGGATTCGCTGCGTCGCAGGACGGCGGCCACCCGCGCCAGCAGCACGGACATGCTGAAGGGCTTGGTGACGTAGTCATCGGCACCGAGGTGCAGGCCGACCACGACGTCGGATTCTTCGCTGCGTGCGGTGAGCATGATGGCGGGCAGGTCGGCGGTTCGCGGGTCGGCGCGGACCTCTTTGAGCAGTTCGGTCCCGGACATCCCGGGCAGCATGATGTCGATCAACGCCAGGTCGGGGCTGGAGGTGCGGATCTTCTCCAGTGCCTTCCTGCCGTCGTGGGTCACGTCGACGTCGTAATGTTCTCGCCGCAGTCGCATGGCCACCAGCTCGGCCATGTCTCGCTCATCTTCGACGATCAGAATTCGTTTCTTTGCCATCGTGTGAAAGATTCTATCCGAGGGATTCGAAACCCGACAATAGCGCCGAAGCAGTCTGAACGCAATCTTAACACAATCTGAAGACTCCCTTTTAAAACCCTGCATAGAATCTTCGCGGCTTGGGGTCTGCAGGTTGCGTTAAGAAAGCCTGAGCGGGATTAGCGCGTTCTTAACACAGCCTTTACAGAACCTTGCTTCGCCTCCCGTACCACTATAGGCCGGCAACGGGACTCGGGGATTCGCCCCGGGGGACCAATTGGAAGAGGCCGACCGGATCGGCCTAACGGACCCAAGCAAGGAGAGATGAGATGACGCGAATGAAGACACTGTCGATCGTACTGGCGTTGGCGATGGTTGCCACGGTGGCCGGTGCGGAGAGCAAGACGACGATGCAGATCGAGGGTTCGACCACGGTCGGGCCGATCGCCGACGCGTTTGCCGAGGCGTTCATGGACGAGCATGACGACGTGAAGGTCACCGTCAAGAAGACCGGCAGCGGCGACGGCGTTGCCGCCCTGATCGATGATCGCTGCGACATTGCGACCGCCTCGCGCTTCATGAAGGAAGGTGAGTTCAAGAAGGCCATCGACAACAAGGTGCTCCCGGTCGCTCACGTGGTGGCGATGGACGGCGTGTGCGTGGTCCTCAACAACCGCAACAATGTCAATGCCCTGACCACCGAGCAGATCCGCAACATCTACCTCGGGAAGTTCACCAACTGGAAGCAGGTGGGTGGTCCGGATCTGAAGATTATCGCCATCAGCCGCGACACGTCCTCGGGCACGTTCGAGACGTTCCACAACCTGGTGATGAACAAGGAGAAGATGCACTCGAGCGTGGAGACGGTCGCGTCGAACCCGGCCTGCCATGCCCGCGTGACGAGCACCGCCGGGGCGATCGCCTACGTCGGACTGGGCTTTGTGGACAGCAAGGTCAAGGCCGTCAAGGTCGACGGCGTGATGCCCAACCGTCGCACCGTCGCCTCGGGCAAGTTTCCCATCGCCCGTCCGTTGTTCATGTTCACCAATGGCTATCCGAAGCTCGGTTCGCTGATCCACGAGTTCGTGACCTATCACCTCACGGAGAAGGGTCAGGAGATCATCACGGCCAAGGGCTTCGTTCCCCTGACCAACTACTAGAGCGAAACGGGAATCCGCGTGACTGACGATCCCACCCTCACAACGAACCGCAGTGACGCGACAGCGGCCGCCTTCGAGCGGCCGCTGTTGCTCACCGCGGGGCAGGACCTTGCCGGATACCTCGCCGCCCTGATCGGCAAGATCCTTCTGATGGCCATCACGAGCCTGACGATCATCTCGGTGCTGCTGATCTTCGTGTTCATCGGCGCCAAGGCGGTTCCGTTCTTCCAGGAGCGTGGATTTGTCGAGATGTTCACCACGCTGCCGTGGAACCCCACCCACGAGGCGAATCCGGATTTCGGCGCGGTGACGATGTTCTATGGCTCGGGCGTGGTCACGTTGGGAGCGATACTCCTGGCGGCCCCGACGGGGATCCTGGCGGCGGTCTTTCTCAGCGATATCGTGCCGTTTTCATGGCGGCAGATCATCAAGCCGATCATCGAGATTCTCGCGGCGATTCCGTCGGTGGCGTATGGGTTCTTCGCGGTGTTGGTGGTGGCTCCGTGGCTGCAGGATACGTTCGGCTTTCCTCGGGGCGTGAATATCCTCAATGCTTCGATGTTGCTTGCGGTGATGGCGGTTCCGACGATCGTGAGCATCTCGGAAGATGCCCTCTCTGCGATCCCGCGCGAGCTGCGCGAGGGGGCCTACGCCGTGGGCGCTACCCGGGCCGAGGTGCTGTTGAAGGTGGTCATCCCGGCCGCCCACAGCGGGATCATCGCCGCGGTGATTCTCGGAATCATGCGGGCGATCGGTGAGACGATGCTGGTGTGGATGGCTTCGGGGATGATGGCGCAGATCCCCGAGCACTGGTGGGACCTCGGTGCGGGCGTTCGCACACTGACGGCGACCATTGCCCAAGAAATGGGCGAAGCGCCGGCCGACGGACTTCACCGCCAGGCCCTGTTCGCGATGGGCCTCTCGCTGCTGGTGATCACGTTCGTTCTGAACGTCGTCAGCGAGTACTTCCTCGCCCGCGCCAAGCGACTGGCCCAGGGAAAAGTGAAGGGTAAGCGATGAGACGCTGGTTCTCGCGACTAAGGCGCCGCACGTTGGTAGGGCTGTCCAAGGCGCATCGTTGGGCGGCACCCCACCTGGCTTGGCTGCGCCGAAAGCTGCGCGGAGCGTTCAACACGTTTTTCACCGGTACGGCGGCTTTGTCCATCATCCTGATGGCGGGG
>JBKHCL010000145.1:0-6584 GCA_046541875.1 Phycisphaerae bacterium
AAACCCTCACGCACGTCACCGTCGCCACCACGCGACCCGAGACCATGCTGGGCGATACGGCCATCGCGATGAACCCCAACGATCCGCGGGCGAAATATCTCGTCGGAAAGACGGTTCGCCTGCCGATTGTCGGGCGGGAGATTCCCATCATCGCAGACGACCACGTCGTGCTGCCCGATCCCGACAGCGACGACGAGAAGGCCCGCCATTCCACCGGGTTCCTCAAGGTGACCCCCGCCCACGATCCGAACGACTACCAGATCGGCGAGCGGAACCTCGATGCCATCGCCGCTGCCGTCGCTCCCCACGATGCCGACGACCCCCGGCCGTTCGTGTTCGTCAACGTGATGGCCCCGGACGGAACCATCTCCGACCGTCACGGCTGGGAGGACGCTCGCGGTTCCGACGCCGAAGAGTTCCTGGGCATGGACCGGTTCGAGGCCCGCGAGGCCATCGTCGAATGGTTCCGCCAGGAGCAGCTTCTCGGTGAGGTGCGGGACTACACCCACGAGGTCGGGCACAGCTACCGCAGCCACGTGCCCATCGAACCGTACCTCTCCGACCAGTGGTACGTCGCGGTCACCCGGCCGATCGAACGGTTGACGGGGACCTTCGGCCATGGGACTGTTGGTGAGACGGACGTGCCGGCCAACTCGCTGGCCGGGCTGGCGCTGAAACCCCTCGTCGACGGCCGACTGAACTTCACGCCCGATCGTTACGGCCATACGTATCGGACGTGGCTGGAGAATCTGCGCGATTGGCCGATTTCCAGGCAACTGTGGTGGGGACACCGGATTCCCGTCTGGTCGATGGATCTGGAACTGCCCGCCGAAGTCAAACGCACCGAGACGGATGGCGCCCCGGACGCCGCCGCCTGCGCCGCCCTCGATGCCGCCGCCGGTGAGTCGTTCGACGAGGCGTTGGCCGGGCTTGGCCGATACCAGCTCCGCGTCGAAGAGCATCCCGACCGCCCCGGCTGGGTCCGCGCGTATGTCTGCACCGGTCCGGACAGCGAGAAGCTCGAAGCCCGCATCGAGCAGATGGGCTTTCAGCAGGACCCCGACGTCCTGGACACGTGGTTCTCCTCGGCGCTGTGGCCGTTCAGTACGCTCGGCTGGCCGAAGGACACCCCGGCCCTGCGGAAATACTACCCCGGCAACGTGCTGTGCACCGCCCGCGAGATCATCACGCTGTGGGTCTCGCGAATGGTCATGATGGGCCAATACTGCCTGGGCGACATCCCGTTCTCCGATGTGTTCATTCACGCGATGATCCAGGACGGGCAAGGCCGAAAGATGTCCAAGAGCCTCGGGAACGGGATCGATCCGCTGGATATCTGCGATTCCCACGGGGCCGACGCCATGCGGTTCACGATGGCCTCGATGACCACCCAGACCCAGGACGTCCGCATGCCCGTCGAGGAGATCACGCTGCCGGACGGACGGACGGTGAACTCATCGCCGAAATTCGACATCGGGCGGAATTTCTGCAACAAGCTCTGGAACGCCTCGCGGTTCGCCCTGATGAATATTCAGGATCTGCCCGCCTGGTCGGAGGTTCGCCCGCACGAAGACCTCGCCGACCGGTGGATACTATCGAGGCTGAACGCGACGATCCGCGACATCACCGCCGCCCTGGAAGGGTTCCGGTACAACGAATTGGCCGACCGGCTGTACCACTTCGTGTGGGACGATTTCTGCGACTGGTACCTCGAAGCGTGCAAGCATCGCATTGCTGCCGACCAGGCTGCACCCAAGGCGGTGCTGGCCCACGTACTGGACAGGATACTGCGTCTGTTGCATCCGGTGACGCCCTTCATCACCGAGCGCATCTGGCAGGCGCTGGGCGACGCGGCCCCGCGTCGAGGCCCGGAAGACCGCGCCGCTGCCCCCCTGCTGGTGCGTGCCGATTGGCCCGTCGCCGACAGCGCGAGCATTCACGAGGAGATCGATCAACAGTTCGCCCTCCTGCAGGAGATCATCCGCGAGATCCGCAACATCCGCACGCAGAACAACGTCGCGCCCTCCCGGAAGATCGACGTGATTCTGGAAACCGCCGATGTCGAGCAGGCCCAACTGTTGCGGGACAACACCGAGCTCATGCGCAACCTCGCCGCCCTGGAGAACGTCACCGTCACCTACGACGCCGGCGAGTTGCCTTCCGGCTCGGCGGCCGGGACGCTCGGCGCGATCAAGCTGATCGTGCTGGACGTCGTCGACCGCGAGGCCGAGCTGCAGCGCCTCACCAAGCAGAAGGAAACGCTCACCAGGGGCATCCGCGGAATCGAGGGCAAGCTGGGCAACGAGAACTTCGTCAACAAGGCGCCGGCCGACGTCGTGCAGCGCGAGCGCGAGCGACTTGAGCAACTCCTCCAGGAGCTCACCGGCGTAGAAGACGCCCTCTCGGCCCTCGGCGGGTAATGGCCGGGACGGAAGATTCGCCCGCGACAGAGATTCCGGCGAACGGATTGCGGTCCCTGCCGTAGTAGAGGCATCGCTTTGCCGATAGTACGGACAGACGCGCTTCCGGTACGGTTGCGCAATCACGCATCTGGAGCACACGGATGGGCTTGGATACATCGGTCGACATCAGCCGACGGGCGAAAGAACTTTTCGACAGCGCCGAACTCGTGCGCCCCATGCGCGTCGAGCGGTACGACCCCGGAGATGAGCTGACCTACGACGTCACCGGTGTGTTCCCAGCCAATGCAGCCCGCGTCACCGTCATCATCGACAAATTCGTCGGCGGCGGATTCGCCGGGCAGGTTTACCGTGTCACGGTCCGATCCATCGAGGCGGCTGACGGGCCCGTCGAAGGACTCACCGAAGGCAGCCAGTACGCGATGAAGATCCTCCGCCCGCCGTCGCGGTTTTCGCAGAAATTCCGTGACGCGGTCTACGCGGTGGGATTCCAGGCACCGTTCTCGCTGCAGGTGAACCCCTCCGCCGCCCGGGCCGGGGCCCTTTGGCAGAAGTTCATCCGCCGGGCTGCCGGCGAGGAGTTCAACGATGAACGCTCGGTGGTGGACATCTACGCGACGTTCATCGACGAGAATCTCGGCAGTTGCGGCGAGTTGAGCGAATGGGTCGAGGGTCGCACCTGGCGGTTCGAGGTAGACGATCGCCTCCAGGACCGTTTCCGCAGCATTCCCGGCCGGGAGGAGCTCTCGCCCGAATATCAGTCCAAGAAGCGGTTCATGGACGACTTCGTCGCCCTGCTGCACCGCGTGGGCGCCCACGAGTTCGCCCGCCAGTACGAGTGGTGGACGTGCAAGTCGCAACCCAACGCCCTCAAACGCCGCGATACCGAGGACGACCCCCACAAGGGGCTCACGGCGGTTGATTTCCGGGCCGGGCTGGCGCTGCTGCCTTTCCTTCCGATGGCCCCGGGCGACGTGCCGCTGATCGTCAAAGGTCTTCTGCGCGGCTCGCTGGTGCAGTTCGACCGCGGCGACCTCAAAAAACTCCGGCAGTACATGCGCTCGCACCCCGAGACATTCAAGGACATGGACTCCGCCTTCGCCGAGCTCGTCCAGGCCGACGACGAATACCGCCAGTCCATGCCCGACATCACCCACAACCACGTGCACCTGCTCTACGACGGGGACCTGTGGCGACAGATCGTGCATTCGCTGATCGACAGTTACGAGATCCGCAACCTTGCCGACGAAGAAGCCGCCGCCGAGATGCGCCGCTCGCCCCTCAAGGCGATCGGGTTCGGCCTGCTGGGCCTGGCCGCCCCGGTGGTGCGCCTGCTGGCGGTTGCATGGGCCATCGTCCTGGGCATTCACGCCGCCACCACCGAAGCTTCTCTCGGCGATGTCTTCAGCGTCTGGACCATCCTCGGGCTGGTGCTGCTGGCGGTGGCTGTCCCTCGCCTGCTTCGATTGCTTCGGCTGATCTGGGGCCGAACCGACCTGCGAACCCACTTCCGACGAATGTTCACCGAGGCGGGCTACTTCCTGCGCGCGCTGCGAGGGCGCAACGCCGAAACGCTCCTGGCGTGGTATCGCGCCGGACGCATTTCCGATTCGCGGGCGAGGCGGTTCGCCGACGCGCCCTGGCAGATGGCGTTTCACCTGCCCCTCTCGGTGCTGCCGACCATTCTGCATCGTGGCCTGACCGACTGGACCTTCGCCAAAACGAAGCTCGCCTATGTGTTCGTGCGGCCGATTCGACTGTTCTTCATTGCCGATGCCCGCGAGGCCTGGCTGCGGGAGATGGTCGCCGACGGGCTCAAACGACACATGCTTACCGAGGAAGACGCCGAGCGGATTCTCTCCCGCATCAAGGAACCGTTCATCCAGAAGTACCTCAAGAGCCTCGCCGTCCACGTCTGCACGCTGCCGGTCACCCAGGTGGTCAGCGTGATCGTAGCCCTGTGGTACAAGTACTACTTCGGCATCCCGTGGAGTGAGGCATGGGACGAGATGGTTGCGATTCTCGTTCTCTTCCAGGTGGTCCCCATTTCACCGGGCTCACTCACCCGCGGGCTGTACGTGGTGTACCTGGTCATCAAGGAGCGGAACTTCAAGGACTACAACATCGCGGTGTTCCTGGGGTTCTTCAAGTACGTCGGCTACCTCGCGTTCCCCATCCAGATGGCGTATCGCTACCCGACGTTGGCGCGCTTCATGGCCGGTCATTGGGCCACCGGGGCGGTCCACGTGGTGCCCGTCTTCGGCGAGCACGGGGCGCTGGCGGAGCACGCGGTGTTCGACCTGTTCTACAACTACCCGCTGACCGTCCGCCGGCGCCTTCGGCTGAAGGCGGCGCTGAGGGAGGATCAGCCCGAGCGATGGCGCCACCTGCCGATGGTAATCGCCTGTGCCGGCGGCGCGTTGGTGCTCATCGACACGGTCTACTGGGCCCTGAGCTTCGATATGCCCACGATGAAATCGCTGTGGTACGTCATCGCCCTGCCGGCTCTTGCCGGAGGCATGGCCGCTGCTCATTGGGCACGCGGCGCGTCCACGCCCCGTCGTGTCCTGATGGGCCCGATCGTGGGGGCCTGCGCGGGTGTGCTCTACGCGATCAGCAACACCGTGATCAATCACGTGATCGGTAACAGTAACGTGAGCACCTATGCCGAGGCGGCCGGTTGGCTGGGAATGACCGCACTGTGGGCGGTGTTTATCTTCTCTCTGGTGGGCGTGGTCGGGGCGTTCATCGCCGAGTCCCGCGAGCCGCAGATGCCATCGGACCGGCGGGAGGAAATCGAGCACTTCATCCAAACGATCGAGCAGGACGGCGGAATGTCCGACCGGCTAGAAGACCAGGCGCCAGATAAGCTGCGCGACGATATTCGCGTAGATTCCCGCGACGAGATCATCGCATAGCACGCCCCAGCCACGGGGGAGTTTTTCGATCTGTCGGGCGGGGGGCGGCTTGAGGATGTCGAAAAAGCGGAACGTCGCGAAGCCGATCGCCCCGGCCGGCAGAACGCCCTGCCACGCCGGCCAACCCGCCACCGCCGTCGGCAAAGCGACGTACGCCAGCGCCTGCCCGGCGAACTCGTCGATGGTGCACTGCCCCGGATCCTTTCGGCCGAAGGTCTTTTCGACGTACTGCCCCAGCGCCACGCAGACCACACTGGACGCCGCGACCACCGCCAGCAGGAACACCAGAACCGTGGCTGCATCTCCCCCGGCGGCCAGGGACACACCCACAAACGCGCACGCCACCGCCGCCGAGCCCCACGTGCCCGGAGCAACCGGCAGGTAGCCCGTCCCCAGCCCCGTCACCAGCCATGAGCGGATGGCGTTCATCCCAGCGCCAGGACCTTTCTGGCCCGTCCGACGTAGAGCAGCCCGCTGAGCAGCGTGACGACCACCGTCAGCCACACCAGCGAAATTTTCAGCCACACCGCCCACAGGGGCGTCTGGACGTTGGCCAGTTGATAGAGCACCACGCAGATGGTCACCGACTGGACGAACATCTTCGCCTTGCCCGCGCAGGTCGCCGGGAAGGACGCCCCCTGCGATTCGCTGTAGCCCCGTATGGCCGACACCACGAACTCCCGCGCGAGGATCGTCACCACCATCCACGCCTGGACGGCCGAGTGCATCCCGCCGGTGACCCAGCCGGGCAGCGAGGCGTCGGTCAGCGACGAGCCGGGGGGGATGGCGAAATTGTTGCCCGCGAGCATCACGAACGCACCCACCACCAGCAGCTTGTCCACGAACGGGTCGGCGATCCGCCCGAAGGCGCTTTCCAGCTTGAACCGGCGAGCGACCCAGCCGTCGAGAACGTCGGTGATCGCGGCCAGCAGGTACACGACAAACGCGGCGTTCAGCAGCACCTGTCCGTGAGACGAGTTCCCATTCCACAGTCCCAGGAGAACGAAAAACCCCGCCGCCAGACCGATTCGCCCGACGGTGAGCTGATTGGGCAACTTCCAGTTCATATCAAGATACTCATATAAGACGGCCCCACCCAACACGGGCGGGAGGGCCTATTGACCCTGTTTTGAGTCTCCTTGTCAACCGTCCGTCGGCAACGTTGTTCCGTAGCACGGCCTTCCAGGCGTTCCGCCCGCAACAAGTTGCGGGCCCTACGATCCAGGCCACGAAAAACTCTCCGAGG
>JBKHCL010000146.1:0-6577 GCA_046541875.1 Phycisphaerae bacterium
CGGCTGGGTTTGGTGCGGACGTGGAGTTTGGGGGCTTCGTGGTGGACGAGGCTGCCTTCGGTGATGGACTCGGTCACGAACGTGTTGCCGCTGACGGTCACCCCCCGGCCGACGACGGTATCGCCGCCGAGGATCGTCGCGTTGGCGTAGATCGTCACGTTATCCTCGATGGTCGGGTGGCGTTGGAGGCCTTTGATGGCCCGGCCTCGCTCGTCCTTGGGGAAGCTCTTGGCCCCGAGCGTGACGCCCTGGTACATCTTGACGTTGTCGCCGATGCGGCAGGTCTCGCCGATAACCACGCCGGTGCCGTGATCGATGAAGAAGCTCCTGCCGATGGTCGCCCCCGGGTGAATGTCCACGCCGGTGGTGGCGTGAGCGTGCTCGGAGAGAATGCGCGGCATGAGCGGGACTTCCAACTCCACGAGTTCATGGGCGAGGCGATACACCACCAGCGCATGAAAGCCGGGGTAGCAGTAGATGATCTCCGCGATGCTCTTGGCGGCAGGGTCGCCGTCGTAGGCGGCCTGGGCGTCCAGCGCGAGCATGTCACGCACGTGCGGGATGCGCGTGAGAAATTCAATGGTCGCATCGCGTGCCTGGATGCGGCACTCCCGGCAGGTATCGCCGCTGCACTGCTCTTTGGATGAGCAGATGCAATGGTAGATCTGCTCGGTCAGTTCGGTTCCCACGTCGGAAAGGCGCGTGCCCACGTGGTAGCCGATGTTCTGGTCGGTGAGCTTCGCGCTGCCGAAATAGCCCGGAAACAGCAGCAGCTTGAGTTCCTCCAGCAATGCCACGATGCGTTCGCGCGACGGCAGGAACGCCTGGCCGATGCGCTGAGTGCGCTCGTCGCCCCGGTAGCTGTCCAGGATGCGGCTGGTGAGTTCGTCCAGTTTTTCGTTCAGCGGTCTGTTCACGGTGTACTCCCTCCCCCCGGTATGCTTCATTGTAGGCTGCACGGATCGGCCTGTCACGCAACCCTTGACGCCGGACGGTGCTGCGGGCATTCTGAGAGCCCGAAAGGAGCAGATCATGACACCCCCAACCGAGACCATCGCCCGGCAGGAATCGTGGATCCTGGAGAATGACACCATCCGCCTGGCCGTCACGCGCCTGGGCGGGCACATGGCCCCGGTGACCTTCGCAGCCGGGTCGGATCACCCCATGCAGCCGTACTACATCAGCCCCTGGCAGGACGAGGGACGCTCGCTGGAGACCGAGGTCCTTCGGCCGCTGCGGGGGAACTTTTTCTGCATGCCCTTCGGCGGGGAGAACCGCTACCGCGGCGAGGACCACCCCGCCCACGGCGAGCCGGCTACCCGACGATGGAAGAATGCCCGTATCGACGCCGACGGGCCGATCCGCATGCTGACCGCGCGGATGGACACCACCGCCCGGCCCGGGCGGGTCACCAAGACCCACGCCCTCGTCGACGGTCACGATGCGGTGTACACCGCCCATCGGCTGGAGGGCTACTCCGGGGCGATGTGTCTCGGCCACCACGCCACGCTGGCGGTTCCCGAGCGGCCTGGCGGGCTGCTGGTCTCGTCCAGCCCGTTCGAGCTGGGCATGACGAACCCGTCGCTGTTCTCCAACCCCGCCGACGGGGAGTACCAGTCGCTGGCGATCGGCAAGCGGTTTCGCTCGCTGGGTAAGGTTCCCACGTTGTGGAAGGACCGCCCCTGGGCCGACTGCTCGGAGTACCCCGCGCGGGAGGGGTTTACCGACCTGATCGCCCTGATGAAAACGCCCCGGCGCACCCCGGCGTGGATGACGGCGGTCTGCCCGGAGCAGGGCTATCTGTGGTTCTCGCTGAAAGACGCTGCCGTCCTGCCGACCACCGCGATGTGGATCTCGAATCGCGGGCGACACGGCGAGCCGTGGGGTGGGCGGAACCGCTGCCTGGGGCTCGAGGACGTCTGCGCGTACTTCGCCGACGGGTTGACGAACTCGGCCAAAAAGAACGAACTCACCGAGGCGGGCTTCCCCACGACGGTCTCGCTGCGGAAGAACCGCCCTGCCGATGTCCGGTATATCGAGGGGGCCGTCCGGGTGAAGAAATCCTTCGGCCGGGTGCGCCGGGCGCGGTTCGCCCGTGGCGGATTGACCTTCGTGGACGAGAACGGCAACGAAGCCGACGTGCGCGTGAACCACGATTTCCTCGCCACCGGCGAACTCAACGCCTGATAGCGTCCGACACAGCAGGCGCATACCTGCATGGGAGGAAGCCCATGCCACGAAAAGCCCTCTGAGCCCCCCCACCGTAAGGTAGGGGATAGACTGCGAATAACCGTCTGGAGGAGTCGTTCCGCCCGCAACAAGTTGCGGGCCCTACGGTTGTGGCACGGCCTTCCAAGCCGTGTATATATGGGAGGAAGCCCATGCCACACATTCCCGGGTCAGTGTTTTGTGGTTGTCTTGCGGCTGCCCCGTTTTCGGACCCGATTCGGGGCGGTGGTCAGTTCATCCAGCAGCGTTCGTTCGTCGACCATGGCAAAGGCGGTGCGCGAATCGCTCATCGCGTAGGGGATAATCAGTCGGCCATTGTGAATGACCGACCCGCAGGAGTAGACCACGTTGGGCACGTAGCCTTCCCGCTCGTCGTCGGTGGGCACCAGCAGCGGCTGGCGCAGCCGACCGATCACGCGTGACGGGTCGCGGAGGTCCAGCAGCGACGCACCGATGCAATACCGGCGCATGGGCCCGACGGCGTGGGTAATCACCAGCCAGCCGGCGTCGGTCTCCAACGGCGAGCCGCAGTTGCCCAGCTGCACCAGTTCCCAGTCCTCGCTGGGCGTCTGGAGCTTCTGCGAGACGTTCCACACATGCAGATCGCCGGACCGCATCAGGAAGAGGTTCTCCCCGTCGTGGCGTGAGAGCATGCAGTATTGTCCGTCGACGCGGCGCGGGAACAGGGCGGCGCCCTTGTTCTTCGCGTATCGCCCGCTCAGCGGGAACACGTGGAATGTGTGGAAGTCCGCGGTTTCGAGCATCATCGGATGCGTCCGCAAGCCGTCAAACGCGGTGTAGGTGCCGTAATAGGTCACCTCGCCGTCGTCGTCGACGAATCGCACCAGGCGGAGGTCCTCGATCCCGTTGGCCTCGTTCTGGGTGGCCGGGAAGATCACCGTCTCCGACGGCTTGCAGTCCGGCGGAAAACGCAATTCGTAGTTCGCCTGCGCCAGCCAGAGCATGTTGTTCTTCATTCGCCGGAACCCCGGCGGCCGACCTTTCTCTTTGGCCAGATTGTCCAACGCTGCGTTGAGCTGGCGGGCGGTGAACGTCTCGGGCAGGTGGTCCAGCACCCAATCGACCGGGTCGCGTTTGACGTTATGCTCGTGGAGCTTGCGGTGGAACAGCGCCTTATCGAGCTTCTTGTCCGGGATCGGTCTGGCGGAGTAGGCGTAGCGCGGGGGCGGGTCAAAATTGATCTTCGCGCCGCCGTCGATGACCCCCCGCCGGAACACGATCGAGGAGACATGCCCTTCCCCGGTGGCACGCAGGCTCATGAGGAACCGCAGGTCGTCATCGTCCAGGCCGCTCTGGTCGGGGTGGGGCACCATCGAGGGGTTGAACAGGGCCGCCGACTCGATGGAGTACTCCATCGTGAAATACGCCCCGATCAGCAGCTTATGCGTCTCGGAAATCTCGCCGATGTTCCGCACGTGACGGGCGGCCTGCCGGTAATTCTCACCGAACGCATGCCTCAGGTCGCGGTGTCGGCCCTGGAAGCTGGCCTCGACGTCCTTCAGCAAGGCCGGTATGCGGCGGGTGGGGATCTTCAACGTGCGACGGAACACCGACCGCACACGCGGGGGGTGATGGAAATCCAGGTAGCGCGGGATGACCCGCCGGTCATCGGAGACCAGTTGGCCGGGCAGGCGAAACACACGCAGACGTCGTTTGGGCATTGCGGGCAGACCCTTCCATGGGAACGCTGAGTTCACGAAGCTCCCCTCCCATGTGCGCAATCCTATGCGCTGGTTGCCCAGCATTCAAGAACCCGGGCCGATGTATAGGCCTGGAGAGTTCGACAGGCGAGGATAAGGTGCTTGCTGCCCTGAAGAACGAAGGATATTGTACCAACGGCAGCAAGATGCATTGAACGTCCGAGGGTCCCCGCTGCCGCAGGTGCCTGCACCTTACGCGGGTTCCGTGGATAAGGATCCTTGCCCTTGGTAACAGGATTGTTTTGTACAAGAGAGGCCGGCACCAAAGGAGCGGCACCGATGGCGACAGACTCGGAAGGGCAGCTTTCTCGCACCGCGTTGATCACCGGGGCCAGTGCAGGTATCGGTGCTGCCGCTGCCGGTGCGCTTGCAGACGAGGGATTCCGCGTCTGTCTGATGGCTCGCCGGCAGGATCGCCTGGAGCAGATCACCGAGTCCATCCGCACGTCAACCGGACAAGAGCATGCGGCGATCTGCTATGCCGGGGACGTGACACGCGAGGACGATCGCCGCAACGTGGTTGAATTGGCGATGCAATCCTGGGGGCGGCTGGACGTGCTCGTGAACAACGCGGGAACCGCCCTGGCCGGAGCGTTGGAGGACATTTCCATTGAAGAGGCCCGCCGGCAATTCGAGATCAACGCCCTTGCGCCACTGGCCATGATGCAACGGGTCGGTCCGATCTTCCGGGAACAGGGCGAGGGTCGGTTCATCAACGTCAGTTCCATCTCCGGGGTCATGGCGCTGCCGGGGCTGGGCGCATACGCCGCCAGCAAGTATGCCGTGGAAGCCCTCAGTGATGCGGCTCGTCGCGAGTACGAGCCCTGGGGCATCAAGGTCAGCATCATTCAACCGGGGGGTATTACGACGGAAATATGGGATCAGGCCAAGGCGGACCTCACGTCCCGTCGCCGGCGCAGTGCCGGCAGCCCATTCCAGGATTTCTATGACTTCCAGTTGGAGCAGATGGAGGACCTCATGCATGGCGGAATGCCTACAAGCGTGGTGTCCGACGCAATTGTCCACGCGGCGACCGCCGCAAAGCCCAAAGCGCGGTATTGCATGCCCGCATACTGCCGAAATCGCAAACTCGTCTCTCACTTACCAACGGATATCGAGGACTGGATCGTGCGTCGCTATGTCCGCGTCTGCCGACCGAAGTCCGACGAGACGATCAATCACAATGCGGAAGACAAGAAAGGATGAATGACGAATAATGTGGTTTCAGGAAGAATCGAAGTACATTCCCCAGCAGCGCATGCTCGAATTGGCGGGTCGGTTCGCCGAGCAAGCGAAAGAACGAATCTCTGCCAAGCCTCGCCGCGTCCTGCTTCTGCCACCGGACATCACCCGCGCCCACAGCGGGGCCGGTTGGATTACCCAGGAGTTGTACCGGATTTTTTCGGCAGAGGCCGACGTGCATGTCATCCCAACGCTTGGCCAGCACGTTCCGCACTCGCCCGACCAGAACCGCTGGATGTTCGGGGATATTCCCGAAGATCGCATCCACGCACACGATTGGCGAAACGGATCGAAGGTCATCGGCGAGGTGCCCGCGACGTTCGTCCGCGAGGTATCCGGCGGAAAGGCGGATTGGCCCATCCCCGTGTCGCTGAATCGACTTTTGCTGGAAGGCGAATGGGACCTGATCCTCAACATCGGACACGTCGTGCCGCACGAGGTACTTGGCTTTGCCAACCACAACAAGAACTACTTCATCGGGCTGGGTGGCAAGGAGATGATCTGCGCCAGTCACATGATGGCCGCCTGCTGCGGAATCGAGAACAATCTCGGTTCCCTGGTGACACCGCTGAGAGCCTGCTTCAACAAGGCCGAAGAGGATTACCTGTCTCATCTTCCCGATGCCTACTTCCAGGTGGTGATGGCGTATGATGAGCAAGGATCGCTGGTGCATACCGGTGTCCACGCCGGGGACGATCTGGAAACCTATCTCTCCGCTGCCCGCGCTTCCCAACAGCAGAACGTAACAATCGTGCCGCCACTTCCAAAAGTGGTGGCCGTCATGCAGGGCGACGAGTTCTACAGCACGTGGGTGGCGAACAAGGCCGTCTATCGTACCCGCATGGCCATTGCCGACGGCGGCGAACTGCTCATTATCGCCCCGGGCCTCAAACGCTTCGGCGAGCAACCGGAGGTGGACGCCCTGATCCGAAAGTATGGTTATTGCGGCACGGAGAAGGTGATGTCCCTCTGGAGGGACTGCCCCGAGGGAGGCGACCTGAAAGACCTCACGCACGGCACTGCCCATCTGATCCACGGCTCATCCGAGGGGCGATTCACCATCACCTACGCGCCGGGCGGCATGACGGAAGAGGACATCCGTTCGGTCCACTTCAACTACATGGACCTGGCCGAGGCGATGAACCGATACGACCCGGCCCACATGAAAAACGGATTCAACACCCTGCCCGACGGCGAGGAAGTCTACTACATATCCACACCGTCAGCGGGGCTGTGGACCACGAAGGAAAAGCTTCACGGAAGAATCGGTCCCTGAGACACCCATCAAAAACCCGGACCCTTTATGGGTCCGGGTTTTTTCGATACCGACCGGAGAGGGCGGGATTTCTCGTTCTTCGCTCACTGCGTTCGCTCAGATCTGCGAG
>JBKHCL010000047.1:0-24635 GCA_046541875.1 Phycisphaerae bacterium
GCGCGGGCAAAACGGCGCAAACAAATACGGCCACGAGTGTTGGCTCGTAGCCGTATTTGGCAGCGCCTGAGGCATGCAAGCATGCTCCGGTTGTTTGTATGTCGGCTGATTCGGCCGAGATCTTTAGGACGCCCCTTGCGCTTTGTTACGGTTCGGTGCAGGTTTTGACTATTCCGATTCTCGCGACCTGCCTCCCCGACGTCGCCGGCCCATCTGCAGTTCTCCGGCTTGACTTCTCAGAATCTCATGATATTATGACAGTATGACATCACAGCAGTTCAGAACATTGGCGGACCTGCCGGACGGTACGCTGGACGAGACGGCGGCCGTTCTGAAGATGCTCGGCCACGCCGACCGCATCCGGATCATCGGTCTGTTGATCGAGAAATCCCGCTCCGTCGGTGAGGTCGCCCAAGCGGCCGGGCTTGCCCCCAACGCCGCCAGTCAGCACCTCGGGCTGATGGAATCCCGGGGAATCGTCGAGCGGTCGCGCCGCGGCAGGAACGTCTACTACACCGTATCGCATCGCATCGCCCGCAACCTGATGCGCTGTCTTCTGGGCCCGCGCGACGAAACGGACGGGAGTTGACGATGCGCATCGCACTGCTCATCCGGATCGGCCTGGGTGCCTTTGTTGGGGCGATGGCGGGCTTTGCCCTGTCCCGCGCGAAGACCTGCTCAGCCGAGGCCTGTCGGGCCGGGGCGGTCACATGGTACGCCATACTCGCCGGGGCGGTCTTCGGCGTGGTCGCCGCCTATGTCTGGAGCACGTCGGGCTGAGAAACCAAACCATCCGTCTACTGAAACCAGGAGATACCGAATGTCCAAACGCATCGTGATCATCGGCGGCGTCGCTGCCGGGGCGTCGGCGGCCGCCAAGGCACGTCGAACCAACGAGGACGCGGAAATCGTGCTCATCGAGGCCGGCCCGTACATCAGCTTCGCCAACTGCGGGCTGCCCTACTACGTCGGCGGCGAGATCGCCCAGCGCGAGAGCCTCTTCGTGGTGAACCCGAAGATGTTCGCCAGCCGATTCAACGTGAATATCCGCACCGACACCCGGGCGACGTCCATCGACCGCGACGAGCAGACCGTCACGCTGGCGACCCCCGGCGGCGATACCGAAACGCTCAGCTACGATCGTCTCATCCTGGCCACCGGTACGACGGCCATCAAGCCGCCCATCGACGGACTCGACCGCGACAACATCTTCACGGTGCGCACCGTGCCCGACGTCGACCGGATCACGGAGTTTCTCTCCGAGAACATCGCCGCCAGCGCTCACGACCAGCAGGCCCCGCAGCGGGCGCTGGTCATCGGGGCCGGCTACATCGGGCTGGAGACCGCCGAGCAGTTGGCCCACCGGGGCATGAAGGTGACCGTCGTCGAGTTGGCCAACCAGGTCATGCTCGCGACCGATCCCGAGATCGCCCTGCCGCTCCAGAAGCAGTTGGAGGACCACGGCATCGAGGTTCGCCTCTCGGACGCCGTCGCCCGGATCGAAGACCGCGACGGGCAGACGGTGGCGGTAACCGCCGGCGGGACGGAGATCCCCTTCGAGCTGGGAATTCTCTCGACCGGCGTTCGACCCAACGTGGAACTCGCCAAGCAGGCGGGCCTCACCCTCGGGCAGACCGGCGCCATCGCCGTCGACCCGCTGCAGCGCACCAGCGACCCGGCCATCTACGCAGCCGGCGACAACAGCGAGACGATGCATCTGGTGCTGGGGCGTCCGGTGAATATTCCCCTGGCCGGACCCGCCAACAAGGCCGGCCGGGCCGCCGGCGCCAACGCCGCGATGGACCTGGAGAACGTCCCCGACGAGCACCCCTCGCGCCTGACGCTTCGTGGCGTGCTGGGGACGGCCGGGGTGAGGGTCTTCGAGCTCACCGCCGGGGCGACCGGGCTGACCGAACAGGCCGCCATCGAAGAGGGCATCGACTACGCCGTGATGTACCTCGGCGGTTCCAGTCACGCCAGCTACTACCCCGGGGCCAAGGCATTGCTCATCAAGCTTTTGTACGATCCGGCGTCGGGGGCGATCCTCGGAGCCCAGGCCGTCGGCGGCGACGGGGTGGACAAGCGGATCGACGTGCTGGCGACCGCCATCACCGCGGAGATGACGCTGGACGACCTCGAACAACTGGACCTGTGCTACGCCCCGCCGTTCGGGTCGGCCAAGGACCTGGAAATCATGATTGGCTTCGCCGGTGCCAACGCCCGCCGCGGCGTGATGCCCACCTCCACCCCGCGAGAGCTGCTGAACGCCATCGCAGAGGAGTCTCCGGTAACCCTCCTGGATGTCCGCACGCAGAAGGAGTGGGACGCCGGCCACCTCGAGGGGGCGATTCACATTCCCGTCGATGAGCTGCGAGGCCGACTTTCTGAAGTTCCGAACGACAAACCCGTTCACGTGCATTGCGCGGGCGGATACCGCAGCTACGTCGCCCAGCGGATGCTCATGAACGCCGGGCGAACGGACGTGTTCAACGTCACCGGCGGCTACACGATGATCGAGCGGGTGCGGGCGGTCGACGCCGGACGGGCCTCTCAATCCAGCGAGTGACGCACGAGCGGTACTGCCGGCAGGAGATCGTCGCGGATATCGTTCAGCGAGCAGAACAGCGCGCGGGCCTCGCGAAGCTGCGCCGGATCGAGGTCGGCTGAGAGTACCTGCTCGGATGCGTCGGCGCGGGCGAGCGAATCGCCCAGCGGCGAGAATGCGGCGCTGTCGCCGGAGTAGGGTACGTTCGGGTCGACGCCGGTTCGATTCACGCCGACCACGAAGCACTGGTTCTCAATGGCCCGGGCACGCAACAGCGCCAGCCAGTGCTCGGACCGGCCGGCCGGCCAATTCGCGATCACCACGAACACGTTCGCCCCGCCGCTGGCCAACGCGCGGAAGGCCTCGGGGAAGCGCAGGTCGTAGCAGACCAGCGGCGCGATCGACGCGTCGGCGAACTCCGCAACGCATAGATCCCCGCCGCCGGAATGGTGAGTCTGCTCGTCGACCAGTGAAAACGGGTGGAGTTTGCCCTGCCGCACGCACTCCCCGCGCGGTGAGCAAATCAGGGCGTCGTTGGTGGGGTTGCGCCCGTCTCGGCGATCGGTGACAACGCCGGCAATCACCAGGCAGCCGGTCTCCCGGGCGAGCAATCGGACGAATTGTTCGGTCTCGCCGCCGACGGGCTCGGCTGTGATGCGGGGCTTCATGGTGAAACCCGTCGCAAACATTTCCGGCAGGGCGATGAGCCCGCCGGCAGGCGGGGCAGCCTGTTCGATCAGCTCCCGGGCCCGTTGGAAATTGGCGTGCTTGTCTTCCCAGCGTGTATCGAACTGGACGGCGTGGACTTGCACGGGCGTCTACTCACCGCCCCGGGCCGCCCGACCAAGGGTGGTCACGGAGACCGACTCGGCGTTCTCGATGGCGGAGGGTTTCTCTACCGTGACGGCCGCCTGCTGAACGCGACTGTCGGACAGCAGCATGCGCAGAATATGATCGGCGAGGGTCTCCACGAGGTTGTAGCGCGTGGTCTTGACCTCTTCGGTGATTTTCTGGGCGATGCTCTCGTAGTCGAGGGCGGCCGCATAGTTGTCGCCGGCGACGGCAGAGCCGGCGTCGTACTCCATCTCGACATGGATCGAGATCGGCTGGGGCGACAGCCGCTCGTCTTCGTAGACACCGATGATCGCGTCGACAAGCAGGTCGTTGATTCGTATGACCATAGACATGAACTCCCGCGCGACGAGACGAACGGACACAGAAACAGTACCCAGCTGTCGTCGCTGTCTCAACTTGTACGCGGAGATCGGCTTGGAGTCAAGCAGCGACGATGGATCCGCGACCCATCGGCCATCGCCGGGGCTGAGAGATCACATCTTCCCGGTGGCCAGTTCCAGGCGCTTGGCGGCGAAGGGCCAATTGGCGATCTTCATGAAGTTCTCCACCCACGCCCCGCGGTTGTTGGCGAACTGCAGGTAGTAGGCGTGCTCCCAGACGTCGCACACCATCAGCGGGACCACGCCCCAGACGGTGAGGTTCTGGTGCTTCTCCGCCTGGAGAACCAGAAGCTGCCCGCCGACCGGCTCGTACGCCAGAACGCCCCAGCCGCTGCCTTCGACGGCTTTGGTGGCGGCGGCGAACTGCTTTCGGCCGGCGTCGACCGAGCCGAAGCTGGACCGCATCGCCGAGGCGAGCGAGTCGGGCATCTCCGCGCCGCCGGGGGTCATGGAGTTCCAGTAGAGCGTGTGCAGCACGTGCCCGCTGCCGTGAAACGCCAGCGCCCGCGAGAGGGCCTTGATGTGGTTGTAGTTGCCCTTGGTCCGCGCGGACTTGAGGGCGTCGAGGGTCTTGTTGAGGCCCTTGACGTACCCGGCGTGGTGCTTGTCGTGATGAATCCGCAGCGTGCGTTCCTCGTGGAGCGGCGCCAGGGCGTCGTAGGCGTAGGGCAGGCTGGGAAGCGTGTAGCTGCCCTTGGCGAACGCGCCGGGAAGGGCCATCGCCGCCGGCAGCGCGTCGGCATGCTGGTCGGCGCAGGAGGTATTCAGGCCGATGGCCAGGGCGGCTGCGCCTGCACCGGCAGCCTTCAGGGCGTTACGTCGGGTCATCCGTTCGAGCATGTGAGCTTCTCCTTTCGGGCGCGCAGCAGCGCCGGGAACGTTGTCGCAGCGACGTCAAGCCAGTATAGCGGCCTGGACGGACGTTCCCAAAACAGCCCGAAAACTTCTCCGACCGCTCAGGAGATCAACGACTTGACGTCGTCGATCGGCAGGACCTTGCCCACGAGCACGACCTCGCCGTCGACGGCCAATGCGGGGGTAATCATCACGCCCATTTCCGTCATCTTCGCCGGGTCGGTGACTTTCTCGAAATCGCAATCGAGCCCGAGTTCCGCTGCCGCCTGCTGAGCGATGTCCGCAAGCTGCCGGCACTTCGCACAACCACTGCCGATTACCTGGATCTTCTTCATTATTTACTGCTGCTCCTGATTTTACGAGTTAGGCAGATCGGCAGCGCCCGGACCATCGCCGGGACAGACGGATCTGCTCTGGATTGGGGTGGGTGTCATTCCGGTCCATCACCGTCGCCGGCGAACCGTTGATCGGCACGGGTGCGAGTCGGATCGCCCCGGTCCAGCCAGCCGCCCGAGGCGTCGGCGAACACGTCATACCGTGGAGCATAGGGCTTGATGTCCAACAGCGGCGTGCCGTCGAGAATATCGCACTCGGCGATCCGCAGACGGTTGCCCTCCACCGCCAGCAACTTCACCGGCGAGACACCGATCGGATTGGGACGACAGGGCGCCCGCGTGGAAAACAACCCCCGCGGCTGGTCGTCCATGAACGGCGTGACGGTGAGTTTAGCAGACGGGGCCCGGTCAAACCAGTACACCAGCCAGATTCGGTCGAATCCGTCGAGGTCGGCCAATCCTTCGACGTATCGCGGATGAAGCTCCACGCTCGCTTCGGCCTGCCCGCCATCGGCAAATCGCGGCTGAATGGGCGTACCCTTCGCTTCGGTCCACGTCGAGTGAATCACACCGATCGGATGCACCTCCATCGGCCCGCGGGGGTTGTGGTGAGTCATACACCGGCTCCAACGATGGACTGATAGATCATCCCGCTGATGGTCGCCATCGTGACCACCAGCAGGCAGTAAACGAGCGTCTTTCGCGTACCCATCACGCTGCGGATGACCAGGACGTTCGGCAGCGAGACCGCCGGGCCCGCCAGCAGCAGTGCCAGGGCCGGTCCCGGACCCATCCCCGCGTAGCGAAGCCCCTGCACGATGGGCACCTCGGTGAGCGTGGCGAAATACATCAGCGACCCGGCCAGCGCGGCAAAGAGGTTCGTCCACACCCCCCAGCCGGCGCGGATCGCGGGTTCCCACGCGCTGCCGGCGAATCCCGTGGTCTCCAGCAGGACGGCAGGGTTATCGCCCACGAGCATCTGAATGTAGTAGCCGGGAATGAGCCCGTCATGGCCTGGCCGACCCAGCAGGAACCCCGCCACGAGCACGCCGATCAACAGCAGCGGAACGATCTGCTTGGCCAGGTCCCATGTGTTGTGCGTCCAGTCGAGAAGCTCGCTGGGAGGCACCCACGAATGGAGCATCCACAGCAGCACGAGCAGCGCCCCTGCCGTCAGCAACCACTTGACGTCATACAAGTGCTCCGACACCGTCGCTCCGGACGCCTCCTTGCGCCGCACGAACCGGTCGGCCGGCACTTCGCGGGTTCCTGAGGCGTCGCGGACGGTATAGGTCCCCCGCTCGGGGTGTTTCTCGACGATGGTCGCCTCGAATGTCGAGAGCCCCTCGGGACAGCAGAGGAACACCGCCCGCGCATCGCCGGAGCGCGCCCAGTTGGCCAGCAGCAAGGCCGCGACCATCACGGCGAACAGCGAAGCCGTCTTCCACGCCGGGCGCTGCTTGGCGTCCTGCGGCAGTGCCGGCTCGACGTGGACAGCCTCCTTCCGCTCGCTTCGGAGGAACAACAGGTGCATCGTCGCCCCGATCACGACAGAAAACACCACCGCCCCGATCGCCCGGGCCAGTCCGAGTTGCCAGCCCAGCCGCTCGGCGGTCAGCACGACCGCCAGGACATTGATCGCCGGGCCCGCATAGAGGAACGTACACGCCGGACCCAGCCCCGCTCCCATCCGCCGGATTCCCGCGAACACCGGCAACACGGTGCAGCTGCACGCGCTCATGACAGACCCGGACACACTGGCAACGCCGTAGCTCACCCAGCGATTCGCCCGGGCCCCGAGGTATTTCAGCACCCCCGCACGGGACAGGAACGTCGCGATCCCCCCCGCAATGAACAGCGCCGGAACCAGCGCCAGCAGCACGCGAGAACGGGCATATTCGCCGACCAGCGCAATCGCCTCACCGGCGGCCAGGCGAAACCGCTCCGAGCCCAACGGCAGGATCATGCACGCCATCACGACAATCACCATCAGCGCAAGTTTTTTCCATTCCGTGCGATTCATGATTCTCACCAAGCCCGAAGCGTCACTTGCGCTTCCTCTGCAGTGTAACACGCCGCCGCCACCGGAGCACCGGTGCAATGGGACGCCGGCGCGGTGAGTTGAGTCCGTCGAGGATCGTCGAAAGCCTCGCTTCCCATCGAGCGGCGCGTATAATGCAGACGAACGCAACTCACCCGAACTGCAAGGAGACTCCGGATGAAGAAGCTCGCCCTGTGGATGATCGTCACCGTTCTGCTGGTCGGTACCGCCGGCTGCAGTACGCTGATCAAGGAAGGCGTCAAGGCCGGCATGGGCGGACGGGGTGCGGTGGCATCGCTGCAGTCCCCGACGTCGGCGTCGGGCATGCCTCCCCTGGCCGAGTACGAGAACTTCGAGCTGGGCGACCTCAAGGAAGACTTCGGGGGGATGGTCCCGCCGGAGTTCTACGAGAAGATTCCCGGCCATTTCCAGCGCGAACTGACCGACGCCAACCTGCCCGTGAATCCGGGCGGAAAGACGGCCGTCATTCGCGGAACCATCATCCACTACGAAGGCAAGGATCTGGCGGGATCCATCGTCAGCCCGTTGGATCAGGTCATCGTGCGGGCGGAAATGGTGGACCAGCAGACCGGCGCCATTCTCGGGCGAGCGAACCTGGTGGGGCGAACCACGTCGCGTACCCGCCGCGGGCCGAACATCGTCGCCGAGGGCTATGCTCGCGCCTGCGTCCAGTGGTTCTCGGAGAACTACTTCCCGCAGGAAGAGTGACGCCCGACCGACACGACACACAACTCCAGGGCCCGTCCCCCCTCCGGGATGGGCCCTCTCTTTGGCCACAAACGGGCCGCCTGGCGGGTCCTGTGTTTCGGATTCTGCCTGAAAGCCCCCGAACGCAACTACATACGCACGTGGAGAACACGATGGCTGAGCAGATTGAAGGCCTATACTACTATCGCCCCCCGCGGGCACGGACCGACGAAACCATCGACGCAGACCTCATCATCTACGGCGGCACGAGCGCCGGGGTGGTCGCCGCCCTGCAGGCCTCGCGGATGGGGCTTACCGTCGCCATCGCGGAAATCACCAGCCGTCTCGGCGGGATGAGCGCCGGTGGGCTGGGTGCAACGGACATCGGCAACAAAGCCGCCATCGGAGGCATCAGCCGAAGCTTCTACCGAGCGATGGGCAAACATTACGGCCACGATGAATCATGGGGCTTCGAGCCGCATGTCGCCGAGGGTGTCTTCCAGGACTGGGTCGCCGAATCCGGCGCCGCCGTGCGCTTCAGGCAGTACCTCACCGACGTCACCGTCGAGAGTGGACGCATTCGACAACTCAAGATGGACGACGGGACAACCTACCGCGGCCGGGCGTTCATCGACGCGACTTACGAAGGCGATCTGCTGGCCCGGGCAGGCGTGAGCTTCCACGCCGGGCGAGAGCCCAATGCCCGGTACCATGAAACGCTCAACGGGATCCACTTCGGCCACCCGAACCACGCGTTCTACCGCTGGGTGGACGCCTACAACGTTCCCGGCAAGCCGGACACCGGCCTGCTGCCGTGCGTCAGCGACGACGAGCCCGGCACGCCCGGCGACGGAGACGCGTGCATCCAGGCGTTCAACTTCCGCCTGGCCCTGACCGACGACCGCTCCCGCCAGCTTCCCTGGCCGACGCCGGCGAGCTACGACCCCTCGCGATACGAGCTTCTGCTGCGGTACATCCAGGCCGGCGTCTGGGACGCCCTCGACCTCAACAAAGGCTTGGCCAATGGCGTGACCGACCTGAACAACAACGGCGCCTTCTCCACCGATCACATCGGGGCGAACCACGATTGGCCTCTCGCCGACTGGGCCCGCCGCGAGGAGATCTTCCAGGACCACGTCGCCTACCAGGCGGGGCTGCACCGGTTCCTGTGCACCGACGACCGCCTCCCCGAGTTCGTCCGCGAACACGCCAACAAGTGGGGGCTGTGCACCGATGAATTCACCGACACCGCCGGTTGGCCGGAGCAACTGTACATACGTGAGTCGCGACGGATGGTTTCAAACATTGTTATGAGTGAGAAGCACTGCCGCCGAGAAGAGACCGTGGACGATCCGATCGGGATGGCCGCCTACCAGATGGACTCGCACAACTGCCGGCGTCTCGTGCTCAACGGCCAAGCCGTCAACGAGGGCAACGTCGAGGTCCGCCCCGATCGGCCGTACCCGATCAGCTACCGGGCGATCGTCCCGCGAGGCGAGGAATGCATGAACCTGCTGGTACCCGTGTGCGTCTCCGCCTCGCACATCGCGTTCGGATCCATCCGCATGGAGCCGGTATTCATGCTGCTGGGTCAGTCGGCCGCCACTGCCGCCGCCATGGCGCTGGACGCCGACACTCCCGTGCAGGAGGTGGACTACGCGAAGCTGCGCGAACGCCTGCTCGCCGACGGCCAGGTGCTCCGACACGACGAGAACTCCCCCCACGGCGATCAGTCCGCCGGCGACCTGCCCGGTAAAACACCCATGCCCTGAGACCGAAGCCGCGTCGTCGCCCCGATGGCGGGGCAGTCCAGCCGGCGTCTCCGTTGAGCCCGATACAATGGAAGTGACGCAAGAGTTTTCGTGTCCGCAGGCCAGAGCGAGCAGAGGCCCTCTCGCCCGGATTGACACCCGCCAGCATCGGCCGTATGGTCAGCACATCATGAACGATCTGAACACACTCAAAGAGCAGTTTGCCAAGACCTTCGACGCTCCCGCCGACGGCGCCGTTCGCGCGCCGGGACGGGTGAACCTCATCGGTGAGCACACCGATTACAACGACGGCTACGTGCTGCCCATCGCCATCGAAAAGCAGACCGTGGCGCTTTGGCGGAAACGGGACGACCTGACCGTTCGCTTCCGCTCGATGCAGCAGGCCGACGACGTGACCGTCGATCTGTCACACGCCGAGAACTTCGCTCCCGGCGAGATCAAGTGGGCCAACTACCCCATCGGCGTGGCGGCCAAGCTGTTCGAGAAGGGCCTCGCCCTGCGGGGCGCGGATATCCTGTTCGCCTCGGACGTGCCCTTGGGAGGCGGGCTGAGTTCGTCGGCCTCGCTGGAGGTCGCCACCGCCTTTGCCCTGCTGGAAGCCGGCGACAATCGCGACCAGGTCGACGAGATGACCCTCGCGACGATCTGCCAGAAGGCCGAGCACGAATTCGCCAACTCCCCCTGCGGGATCATGGACCAGGCGATCGCCATTCTCGGCCAGGCCGGCCACGCCCTGCTGCTGGACTGCTTCGACCAGAGCACCCGGCAGATCCCCTTCGACGACCCGTCGTGGGTCCTGCTGGTGGCCGACACCGAGGTCAAGCACGGCATCGGCGACGGCGAATACGCCAAACGCCGCGAGGAATGCGAGAAGGCGGCTTCCATGCTGGATGTACCCACGCTGCGGTCGGCTTCGGAGTCGGCCGTGAAGGCCACCGGGGTGGACGGGCGACTGGCCAAACCCGAGTACTCCCGTGCCCTGCACGTGACCGGCGAGATCCGCCGCACACTCGAAGCGGCCGAGGCGCTGGAGAAGCGCGATTACGAAACGTTCGGCCAATTGATGTACCAATCGCACGAGTCGCTGCGGGACCATTACGAGGTCAGTTGCGAGGAACTGGACCTCCTGGTGGACCTCGCCCGGAAACAGGACGGCGTCGCCGGGGCCCGGATGACCGGGGGCGGCTTTGGCGGCTGTATGATCGTGCTGGTCAAGGCGGACGCTGCCAACGCGACGGCCGAGGCGCTGGCGAGCGGTTTTTCCGAGAAGTTCGCCCGACGCTGCCCGGTATTCACCACACGACCGGCCGACGGCGCCGGCGTGATCGAGTAACCGCCTCCAGGCGGGCTGGGCGTTTCGGTCATGGGTTTCTACACCAAGTTCGGCGTCACCGTGGCGCTGCTGGTTGTTTCGATGGCTGGCGGGTGGCTGGCGCGCCGCCGGGGATGGGTACACGAATCCGCAGCCCGCTCGCTGATGAGCGTCGTGGCGGTGTTCGGCTATTCGAGCATCGGCATGCTCAGCATCTGGACCACGCCGCTGGGCATCTCGGATATCTGGCTGCCCGTGCTGGGCGCGACGTACATGATCGTTCTGACGCTGGTAGGCTTGGCCATCGGACGGTTCGCGCTCAAAAGCACCTCGGAAATCGGCCTGCTCGGCCTGGCCGGCGGAATCAGCAACCTCGGACCCACCATGGGCGGATTCGTGGTGTTCCTGTTCTATGGCGAACCGGGACTGGGACTGGTCGGCGTGCTCACCCTCATGTTCGTTCCCATGGTCGTGCTCTGGGGGTTCCCCATCGCCCGCCACTACTCTCCCTCGATCGAACGAATGCCCCTGCTGAAGCTCTACGCGACCAGCCTGCTGAGCTGGCGGTCTCTCGGCGTGCCGATCATGGCTGCCGGCGTGGTGCTCAGCGTGCTGGACGTACCGCGCCCCCGCATCGTCGCCGAGTGGTACGTCGTGGACGTGATGGTCTTCGCGCTGGTGGCGGCGGCGTATTTCTCCATCGGGCTGCGCCTTCGCGGCGGCGACCTGTGGGTTCTGCGAAAGCCCATCGCCCTGCTGGCGGGCATCCGCTTCGTGGGCGGATTGGTCGTGATGCTCGCGCTGCTGGCGATCACGCAATGGACGCCCTGGCCACTGGGCTGGGACACGCTGGGCGGACGCGTGCTGTTCATCGAGGGGTTCGTCCCGACGGCCGTCTCAATGGTCGCGGTGGCCAACATGTTCCACCTGGCCCCGCGAAAAGCGTCGGCCCTGTTCGTGGCCAACACACTGATGTACCTGGTGCTCATCCTGCCGTGGGTGGTGCTGTTCATGCCCCACCGGTAAGAGGCGTTGGGCGAGCAGCCGCCCGTCGCGCGATGGGCTTAGCATCTCGTCTCACCGGCGGTCTTGATTTCCTGATCGGCAAGCCTAGACTGCCAGCAATGAGTTCCGACGCGAACATCTCGTACGATTTCGACCGTCAATTGGCCTTCGCCGAGTGGGGCCCCGCCGCCCAGGACACGCTCGGCCGATCGCGGGTGCTCATCGTCGGCGCCGGGGGACTGGGGTCCTGGATGATCGAACTGCTCGCCCGCGCCGGGGTCGGTTCGCTTCGATTGGCGGACGACGACGTGGTCACCGCGACCAACCTCCATCGCCAGGCGATGTACACCCCGGCCCAGGCAGCCGACGGGGTGAAGAAGGTCGACGCCGCCGCCGGTACCATCGAACGGATCAACCCCACCGTCCGCGTGGAAGGCTGCCCGGTTCGCTTCACCCCCGACACAGCCGACGAACTCACCGACGAGGTCGACATCATCCTCGACGGGACCGACAACTTCCCCACCCGGTTCACCATCAACGACCAGGCCGTCAAGCGAGCAATTCCGTGGGTATTCGCCGGTGCCGCGGCCGCACAGGGGCAGGTCATGGCCGTCCTTCCCGGGCGAACCGCCTGCCTGCGATGCCTCTACGAAACCCCGCCCCCGAAGAACATGGAGATCACCGCCCAGACGGTCGGCGTCATCAACCCGATCGTGGCGGCTGTCTCGTCGATCGCCGTCGCCCAGGCGATGCGGATTCTCGCTGCCGCCGGCGGAGCCGCCCCCTGCCTGCTCCGCCTGGACGTCTGGAATGCCGTCGCCCAGCGCCTGACCGCGACCCGGCGAACCGATTGCCCCTGCTGCAGCCGGCGAGAATTCGACTACCTGGAGCGCGCCCGGTGAGCCGACGCTTCCTGGACCTGCACACGCATTCCACCGCGTCGGATGGATCGCTGGAACCAGCCGACCTGATCGCCGCTGCCGACCGCGCGGAGTTGGCGGCCGTGGCGTTGACGGATCACGACACCACCGCCGGCCTGCCCGAGGCACAATCGGCAGCGACGCAGTACCCCCAACTGACGCTGGTCCCCGGCGTGGAAGTCTCCGCCCTCTCGCACGTCGGGCCGATGCACATTCTCGGATTAGGCATCGACGAGACCTCCCAGCCGTTGGTGGCGATGCTCCGGGAGGTGCGACGCGCCCGCGCCGAACGCAACCCGCGAATCCTGCAAAAGCTGGCCGAGTTGGGCATTGAGCTGAACTGGTCGGACGTCCTTGCCCTCGCAGGCGGCCGGAGCGACGCGATCGTCAGTCGGGCGCACATCGCCGAGGCCCTGCGCCGCGCCGGCGTGGTGCGATCCGTAAAGGAGGCGTTCGAGAAATACGTCGGCATCGGCGGGCAGGCGTACGTGGAGAAGGACCGCCTCGCCCCGGGCGAAGTCATCCGCACGCTGCGCGACGCCGACGGCCTGGTGGCCCTGGCGCATCCGGGCCTGCTGGAAATTCGCAATCGCGCCCAGTTGCACGAAACGCTCCGCATGCTGAAACACAAGGGGCTCGAAGCGGTGGAAGTGTACCACTCCGACCACGACGCGCGGACCACGCGGGTCCTGCTGGACTTGGCCGGTGAGCTGTCGCTTATGGTGGTGGGCGGGTCGGACTTTCACGGCCACGCCAAGCCCCAGGTCGCACTGGGTCGGCCACGATTCTCGATGGGGGCTGCGGGCAATGCGTTGCTGGAACGGTTGGGCATCCCGGCCTGACGTTCCCGGCGGAGTCGCTACCGCAGGCTGCCGTCGCCGACAGTGGCATCGGGAACCATCCGGGACCGCGTCGCCTGCCGCAACAGAAGAATGCTGCCGATGAGTCCAACCGCCACGACGCCACAGCTTACCGCGATCGCGGGGGTGTAGCTGGCGGTGGTGTCGTACAGCCAGCCTCCCAGCACGGGCCCGACGAGCCCCGCCACGCCATACGCCAAAAAAACGATGGGGTACACTCCGCCCACGCGTGCCAGGCCGTACCGTGCCGCCACCTGGGCGGCGTACAGCACGAAGCACGCCCCAAAGCCGAAGCCGACCGCGAACGAAACGAGGACGAAGAGCGTCGGCGAGCTCACCCACGCCAGCAGCGCAAGGGGCAGCCCGAGTGCGGCCAGCTTCACCGGGACCATCCGATGGTCGGTCCGATCGGAGATCCATCCCCATATGATTCGCCCTGACGCGTTGCCGATGGCAAACGCCCCGATGGCGGCCGACGCCGAGGCCGCGGGGATTCCGGCGGACAACCCGATGGGTTTGAGATTTCCGATCACCAGCATTCCGGCGAACGTTCCGCAGAACATTCCCAACACCAGCGACAGAAAGAAGGGGTCTCGCAGCAGGGCTTTGGCAACCGGTGCGCGGCGAGGTCGAACGCCTTTTCCGGCGTCCGGGAAGCTCAGCATGGCCGAGGCGATCAGCAACGCCACTCCGTACCCGATGCCGATCCATCGGAACACCATCAGTACGTGCACGCCCCGGGAGAGCAGATGCTCGGCAAGCCCGGCCAACAACACAGCCCCGCCGCCGAACCCTGCCATGGAGATCCCGGTCACCAGGCCTCTCTTATCCGGGAACCACTTCATACAGGTGGCCAGCGGGCAGACATATCCCAAGCCGGTCCCGACTCCCGCCAGCAACGAAATGCCCAGCAACATCACCGCCAGATGCCCCCCCGAGAACGATGCCAGAAAGTAGCCGGCCCCGAAGAACAATCCGCCGATTCCGGCGATCACTCTGGGTCCGAGGCGGTCGAGCAGGCGACCGGCCACCACCATGGACACCGTAAACGTGGCGAACAGCACCCCGAAAATGATCTGCGTCTGGGCGGTGCTCAGATGCACGCTCTCCTTGAGGGCGGGAACGAGACTGCTCCAGGCGTAAATACCACCCAGGCAGACCTGGATCACAATGGAGGCCGACAGAATGACGTATTTCATGACTGATCCTTTCGCATCCGTGCGATTGGCGTCGGGCGGGGGGAAGCCAGCATCCACTCTACCGCCTGGTTGATGTCCGTGGCGACCGCGGCACCGGGCGCGAGCCGGCAGCGATGCTTCTCCCCGTGGCCGGTAAGGACGTAAATCCCCGTCGCTCCGGCCGCGGCGCCGAATTCCACATCATGGGGGTGGTCGCCGACGGTGAACGATTGGGCCAGGTCGACGCCGTGACTTTTCTCCGCCTGTCGCAGGAAATGCGGCTGGGGCTTGATGCACGCGCAGCCGTCCTCCCGGCAGTGCGGGCAGACGTACACCTCGACGATGTGGATGCCCACCCGAGCCAACTCACCGAGCACGTGCGCATTGACCCGGTCCACGTCCTCGTGGCTGATCTCTCTGCGGGCGACGCCTGACTGGTTCGTGACGATAAACAGCAGGAACTCCTCCTGCAGGCGACGGAGCGACTCGAAGACACCGGGCAAGAACACGACCTCCGAGAGATCGCGCAGAACCCCACGATCTTCAATGATCGTCCCGTCCCGATCCAGGAATACCGCTTTGGCCACGCTCTGGCTCCTGCCCTCAAACCGTCCCGTTACACTCATACATCGCAGATTCGCCGCCTATTGGCCACCGACACCTCCGGGCGATTGTGCGATTCTGATCCACACCCGATACCAGGCTCTCGTATTCCTCACCCCGCGGGGTCCAACGCGGGTTGGAGACGCTTGTTCAACTCTCGATGGGACACTTTTTCCGCCTGCCGGCAGGCAGGCCCGCACCAGGTTACAGGCCCTACGGCTGTCGGAATCCGCCTGCCTTGGTCAAACGCCTCGGGACCCGTTCGGGCGATACGTTGTGGATGATTTGGGAAGGAACGTAGCCTCCCAGGCCGCTGAACGCAAGAGACGGCTTATCCGCAAGCGAGCCGAAGCAGCGAGAAAAACGCGGGCCATATGCTCGTTCCACTTGCATTGCGGCGACCGGCGGCGATGGGGTACAATGAACCCGGAAGCCGAGCCTTTTTTCCGAAGATGGGAACCCCAATGATTCAGTGCCAGGATTGCGAATTCTTTCGACGCGGCGAAGACGGCGAGATCTCCTTCGCCTGTGACCCGTTCAGCACCATCAAGGAGCCCGAGTGTCTGGCCAAGTGGCAGCTGATCAAGATCAACCAGTTGCAGGCGGGCGTCACGCAGGCCAACAGCACGCTGCACAACGTGGACGTGAACATGGCCCAGATGGTCGCCAGCTACCGGGCGACGCTGGAGTACTACAACCGCTTCGCGCCGATGCAGGAGAAGATGTTCAACTTCATGGAGAAGGAAATCGACGACGCCTCGGAAGCCGACCAGTGGAAAGTGGACGACGAGGACGAAGACGACGAGCCGGACGACGATTGGAGCCAGTCGCTCTGATTCGCCCCGGCCCCGATGACTCGAATCCGCCGGCGACCCGACGCCCTGTCGCGGTGACGGCGTGGACGGCTGCGATTGTTCTGACGATGTCGCTGGCCGGCGGATGCTGCCTGAGTCTCCAGGACGATGAGTTCGACCCGCCGGCGGCCCGACCCGAGACCGACCCCAACGCCGAATGGCGGATGCTGTTCGACCGCGACGACGCCACCGGCTGGCTGACCGTGATGGGGCGAATGGTCACCCGCGACGGTGCGATGCACCTCAACCCCGACCGGCAGCAGAAGACCGTCACCGTCGGGGTTCCGTTCAAGACGCGGGACGGCGTGATCGAGGTGGAAGCTCTTCGCGACCCCAACGGCTACGAGAACCCCGGGCCGTACTCGATCGCACTTCGCGTTCGCGCGGCGATCAACTGGTCGGCGGTGTATTTCGTCTGTCGCCACGATCGGCTGGACGTGCATCGGGCCGACTGGCAGAACCAACACCCCGACGCCACGGCGATGGTGCCCTTCGCCCCTCCGACCGGGCGACGCACCTGGCGTTTCGAGATGACAGGCCGGACCATTCGCATCCTGCTTAACGGCCAACACGTCTACACCCTCACCGACCGCAACCCCCGACCGGGAACGATGGCCATCACCGCCGATCGCTGTCGGCTGACGGTGTATCGCGTGGACGTCAAGCCAGGGAAGTAAGCCGCAGGCCCCACCGCTCCGTCCGACTGGTCGGCGCGTATTCCGCAGCCGTCACGTCAGGTCGCTCAGGGCAGAGAGCAGCGCATCGGTCTCTTCCTCCGTGCCGATCGAGATGCGCAGCTTGTCGCTCACGCCCGGCTGATCGTAGTACCGGATGTAGATGTTCCGCTTTCTGAGTCCCGCCGCGATGCGGGCGGCGGAGTCCTCCGGCGGCTGGGTGAACAGGAAATTCGCCTGGGAGTCCCACACGCGCCAGCCGGCGGTTTCGAGGGCGGCCGCCAGACGTTTGCGGGTGGCGACGATCTGCCCCGCGCGTTTCTCGGTATACTTCGGGTCGCGCAGGGCCGCCGTTCCGAGCAGACACGGCAGCGAGCCGACGTTGTAGATGGACTTGGTCTTCAACAGGCCTTTGAGCACGGGCGGACGGGCGACGCCGAACCCCAGCCTTAACCCCGCCAGGCTGTACCCTTTCGAGAGCGTTCGCAGGAGGATGACGTTGTCCCGCCCCTCCAGCAGGTCGATCGCCGAGGCATCCGCGAAGTCCACGTACGCTTCGTCAATCACCACCAGACCTTCGAGCCCGTCGGCCAATTCCGCCAGGGCGTCGTTGTCGGCGGCGACGCCGGTGGGGCTGTTGGGGTTGGCGATGAACGTGACCGCCGCCGCGGCGTCGATAAGCTTCTCAACCGGCAGGCGGTAGTCCTCCTCGAGCGGGACCTCGGTTCGCAGGGCGTCTTCGATGAGCGACTGGGTGCGGTAGAACTCGAAGGTCGGCACGGGGAACGCCGCCGGCCGGGCCGGGCCGAGGCAGGCGCGGGCGATCATCATGATCACGTCATCGCTGCCGTTTCCGGGCAGGATCCAGTCGGCCGGCACGCCGAGAACGTCGGCGGCGGCGTTGCGGAAGAGCGTCGCCATCGCGTCGGGATAGCGTCGCAGCTGCGCGAGGTCGACGGCCGACAGCGCCTCGGCCACCTTGGGCGAGGGCGGGTATGGATTCTCGTTGGTATTGAGCTTGATGATGCGATCGGCCGAGCGAGGCTGCTCACCGGGAACGTACGCTTCCATCGAGCGGATATTGTCTTTGAACCAGTTCATGAAACGTCCTTGGTGAAGGGTCAATCGCCCGGATGATCGATCCGTCGGCGGACAGCGGCCCCATGGGCGGTGAGCCCCTCCCGCGTGGCGAAGTCGATCACATCCGCGGCGTCCTGCCGCAAGGCGTCGGCGTCGTACTGCACGAGCGACGATGCCTTGAGAAAGTCGTTGCAGCTGAGCGGGCCGAAGAACCTCGCCGTCCCGCCGGTGGGCAGCACGTGCGAAGGGCCGGCGTAGTAGTCGCCCAGCGGGACCGGCGTGTACGGGCCCAGGAAGACAGCCCCGGCGTTGTGGATTTTCGCCAGCGTGTCGTCCGGATCGGCGGTGATGATCTGCAGGTGTTCGGTGGCGAACTCGTCGGCGAGGGCGCAGGCGGCATCGAGGGTGGGCGTTATCACGATACCGCTGTATCGCGCGAGCGCTTCGCGGATGGCGTCGGCCCGTTCGAGCGAGCCCAGTTGGCCGGCGAGTTCGGCCAGGACGGCCTCGACGAGCGTCGTCGATGGCGTCACGAGCACGGCGCTGCCCGGGTTGTGCTCCGCCTGGGCCAGCAGGTCGGCTGCCACCCACGCGGGGATGGCCGAATCGTCGGCGACGATGAGCACCTCCGACGGACCGGCGATGCTGTCGATGCCCACGCGCCCCATGACCTGGCGCTTGGCCTCGGCGATGAAGGCGTTGCCCGGCCCGACGATCTTGCTGACCGGGCGGATGGTGTCCGTCCCCCACGCCATCGCTGCGATACCGGCTGTCCCGCTGACGCGGTAGACCTCGGCCACCCCCAATTCGCCGGCCAACGCGAGCACCATCGGGTCGATGTCGCCCCCCTCGCCGGTGGGCGGGGAGACCATGACGACCTCGCTGACGCCGGCAACCTGCGCGGGCACCACGGTCATCAGAACGGTCGAGGGGTACAGCGCCTGCCCGCCGGGGACGTACACACCCACCCGCCGAATGGGCGTATACCGCACACCCAGGCGTCGCCCCCCCCGCCGCAGCATGGGCGGGTCGCGGTGCAGGATGGAGTACTGGTATTCGCGGATGTTGCGGGCCGATCGCGTGATGAGATCCAGGAATTCCGGCTCGGCGTTGGAGTGGGCCTCGGCAATCCGCTCAGCCGATACGCGAAGTCGGTCGGTCGACAGCGCGACGTTCTCGATCTTCGCGGTGAGGTCGATGACCGCCTGGTCGCCGCGGGAGCGGACGTCGGCGATCACGTCGCGCACGACGGCGGGCACATCGAGCTGACCGGCACCGGCAGCAGTCAGGCCGCCGGCGCGCAGCACGTTGAGCAGCACGTCGAGCTGCTCGCGATAGTCGGACTGATCGTATCGAATGGTTCGAATGCTCATGATGCGTTCTCGCCGTTGCGCGGGGGATGCTGGGCTTGCCCTGCCGGAATACCACCGAAAGCGGGCGTGGCGATGATTCTATGCCCCCCGCCTTACAGGGTCAATGCTCGCCGGTGGCGTCCTCCATTCCCTCGGGAAGATGGCCGTCCAGAATGATGCGTTGGACCGCGTGGGCGGCCCCGTCGGCATCGTTGGTGGCGGTGACATAATCCGCGGCCGCGAGGGCTGCGGGAACGGCATTCCCGACGGCCACCCCGATGCGCGCCCATTTGAGCATGCCCACGTCGTTGGCGTTGTCGCCGATGGCCATCGTCGCGTCGCGTCCCACACCGAGATGCCGGCAGACCAGGCTCAGCGCGACGGCCTTGGAGACCTGCGGGTGCATCACCTGGATGAGCGTTCCCTCGGTCTGCATCAACTGCACCTCGCCGGCAAGGCGGCGTGTCATTTCGTTGGCCAGCCGTGCCAGGGGCGTCTCGTCACCGATCAGCAGGACCTTGGTGATGTCCTGGTTGATCCATTCGCGGATGGGGGCGACCACGTCGGGTTCGAACAGCCGGGCTGTTTCGGTCTGGTCCGAGTCGGTGCGTGGGTCGTAACGATCGGTATACCAGCGGTCGCGGATCTCGGCGGTCACCAGGCAGCCCGGATAGAGATGGCGGGCCAGGTTCACCACCCGCCCCGCCACGGAGGCGGGAATCGCCCGGTGGAGGAGGATCTGATCGGTATGCGGATCCATCACCATCGCCCCGTTGTAGTTGATCATGGGCGTATCGAGCCCCAGCAGCGCGTGGAACGGCCGAACCGTTCGCGGCGGACGGGCCGAGGCCAGCACGACGCGCACGTCGGCGGTTTCCCGGGCGGTTCGCAGGATGGCCGAGGTGGTCTCGGTGATGCTCTTGTCGGAATTGAGCAGCGTCCCGTCGAGGTCGATGGCCACCAGGCGGATTTTCATTGAAGCCCTTCGGTATCAGGAGGATAATCGATTCGGATGGTTTATACAGGGACCCCGCGCCCGACGGGAGGAAATTGTCTCGGCAGAACCGGAACAGATTCCCCCGGGCTACGTCTTATCAAGTGAACAACCCGACCCGGCAACGGGCCCGGCAGGGCGTGTAATGCGCCGGTCGGTGGCAATCGGAACCCGAGGTGTCTGATGCGATCAAACACAATCCACCGACGCGAACGGACAGCCTTGGGCGCAGCGTTGTTGGTGCTGCTGGCGATGACCTGCTCGGCGATGGGGCAGCGAGGCGGCGGGCTGTTCGTCCAGCCCAAGAAGGAAATCATCGCCGACCGGGCCGCGAAGAAGGTCGATGAAGACCCCAACGCCGCCCGGAAGATCCTGCCGCTGATCCTGCCCAAGAAGCACGTCAAGGAACAGCGGCTTCCGTGGCACGTCATGGACGGGGCGGGGCAATCCTGGCAGATTTACCGCAACGGCCATATTCAGTACGGCGGAAGCTACCTCTACAGCGGCGGCATGCAACTGACGGTGTCGGGCTCGTCGTTCAGCCAGAACGACTACAAGGCGCAGATCTGCAAGCACCGCCAGGAGGCCCAGTTCGGGCCCTGGAGCCGCAACAACCTGAAGGTCTACCGGCGTGTTCGGGTATATGAGGATCGCGGGATCGCCCGATGGCTGGAGATCCTCAAGAACCCCACCGACAAACCCATCGAGGTCTCGCTGGAGATCCGCACGAATCTTTACGGCAGCATGCAGGAGAAGAAGTGGACCAACGGATCAGAGAACCACAAGAAGTCCGATTGGTGGGCGGCTACGCGAACGCATAACTACCGGAATCAGGAGAAGATCTGGACGATGCACATCTTCTCCGACCCCTCGGCCAAGACCCGGCCGACGGTGAAACTCTCCGGCAACGACATCCACTACAAGTACGACAAGATCACCGTGCCTGCCGGCGAGACGGTCGTGCTCTGTCATTTCGAAGCCCAGGGCGAATTCCGGGATCTCCAGGAGCTTCTGGATAACGGATTCCGCCCCTACAAGCTGCTCAGCGACCTGCCCGCCGATGCCCGCAGCCGCATCTTGAACTTCCCGCCGACCTTCAGCTTCGCCGGACTCACCGTTCGCCGGCGCGAAGACGTGGACACGGTCCAACTGGCCGACAGGGACGGAACCGTCCGTCACGGGACGATCCGGGCAGCCGCGATGACCATGCATACGAGCATGGGCGATTTTACCGTAACCGCCGACCAGATTGTCTGCGGAACGGTCTCCGACGCCAATGACACCCCCGACGCCCTGGTTCTGGGAGACGGGCAGGTCCTGGTGGGTTCGCTGCGGGACAGAACGATGCTATTTGAAGCCATCGACGCCAACCAACCCGAAGCGTTGGACATCAAGAGCATCCGGGCGTTCTCGTTTGCTGTTTCACCGAAACGACCCATGGAGATCCCCTTCCGCGGCCCGTACCTTCGGCTGGAAGGCGGCAGCCGACTGGCGTTCGACGCCGAACGCTTCCGACTGGACTATCTCTGCCGGTTCGGGGAGCTCTCGCTGAAACCCGCGGACATCGTACGGGTGCGTTTCAGCGGGCGCGGAGCGATCTGCCATCGCGTCCAGCTCGCCAACGGATCGCTGCTGGCGGGGTTTGTGCGCGACCCGGCAATCCGCGTCGATCTGCGTCTCGGCAGGGCCGTCAGCATCCGCAGGCATGCGTTGACCGACCTGTCTTTCTCCGATTCGATCGACCCCAATCCGTTCCTCACGCGGGTGGAACTGACCAACGACGACGTCCTGCTCGGCCAATTGACCGACACCGCCTATCCGCTCGACTCGGCGTTCGGACAACTCATGCTGACGCCCAAGACGGTCCGGGAGATGACCTTCGCCTCCAGTCATATCGGCGCGGCGAACATCACGACGTGGGAAGGCACGCACCTGCGCGGCGTGCTGAAGACCCGCTCGATCAAACTGAAACTCAGCGACGATCTCTCGATCGACCTGGCCCCCAGCCAGTGCCGGTCCATCACCCGCGCCCAGTCGCTCCGGCCTGATGAGGTGCTCGCATCGGCCAACGAAATACTGCGAAAAATCCGGACACTGGACGATTTTGACGTCCACATCGGCAAGCTTCGCAAGATCGGGGCGGGCATCGTCCCCCTGCTGGAGAAGAAGCTCCGGGGGCCCATGAACCCCGACCTGCGGGAACGCTGGCGCGAGCTGATCGCGGAGCTCACGGAAGACGACCAAGCCGAGCCCTCAGCCCCGGAGGTGATGATGTGGGGCGGCCCGGCGGCCGTACCGCAGGGCGCATTTATATGGGCCGACTGAGCCGATCGCCGAATCGGTCGACGCTGACGCTGAGCACGAACCGACACCACCAAGCCCCTCCCGATGGGGGGCGAAACAACGAAAGCAGGACACCATGAGACGTCACAATATCGCGATACTGTCCCTTCTGCTGCTGGTGGCCGGTGGTGCCTTGGGCCAACCGAGCGGGCTGTTCGGGCTGAGTTCGGCGACCACCAGCACCGCCTCGGCCGAGGAGTATCTCCTCGAAGACGCCAAAGACTACAGCTCGTCGTACTGGAACGTCAATGACGGGAAGGGCTACCGCTGGGACATCTACTCCCAGAACGGGTACGTCAACAGCGGGTCGAACTCGGCCTACTCGACGTCCATGTACCTGTACATGAACAATAACAACTTCTACTCCAACGCGCGGAAGGTCTCCAAGGACGGCGGCGAGCTGCAGATCGGCCCGTGGAACTACAACAACATGCGGGTCTGGCGGCGGGTCTATGTCGACAAGAAGGTCGGCTACTGCCGCTGGATCGACATCTTCAAGAACACCTCCGGTTCAGACCAGACCCTCACGATCCGCTACAACGTCAACGCCGGGTCGAACGTGAAACGGATCCACACCACGCGCGGCAAGAGCAAGCTCACCAACAAGGACTGGGGCTGCGTGACCGAGACCTCCAACGACCATCAGCCCTCGCTGGTGCACATCTGGGGCTCGCGGGGCGCCAAGAACAAACCCTCCTTCACCGTCAACCAGGGCAACAACTCGATGCAGTACAACATGACGATTACCGTCAAGGCCGGCCAGGCCGCCGCCCTGTGCTTCTTCGAAGCGCAACGCAAGCCCTCCTCCGCCGCCCGGAAGTTCCTCAAGAGCGAATTCAGCCTCTCCCGCGAGGTCGCCAAAATCCCCCGCCCGTTGCGCAAGATCCTCGTGAACATCTCCGGACCCACCGCCACGATCGGTTCGCTGGAGCTGCCCCGCCATGACAAGCACGACCTGGCGGTCACTCTCGGAGACAACGAGTTCCTCGGGACCATCCAGAACAAGACCTACGAGATCGAGACGTTCTATGGCAAACTCACGCTGGATGAGTCGCGGGTGATCGGGCTGTCGGTCCCGGACGTTAATGACGATCATATTCTGGTAGGCCTGGCCGACGGACAGGTCGTGGGCGGCAAGCTGCTCAATGGTCCGCTCCAGCTCAAGCTCACCACCGGCTCGGTGATGTCCCTTCCGACCAGCAAGATCCGCACCCTGGCCTACCGTGTTTCCAAGACCAAACCCTCCGAGGTCATCGCCAACAAGCCGGCCATCGTGCTGCGATCGGGTCAGCAACTCTTCTTCCGCCCGTCCGACGCAAACGTGCGATATCTCAGCGAATACGGCCAATGGACCATCGACACCGAGAACCTGCGGGGGATCATGTTCGATACCGAAGAGGGCGGGCTGCACCGCATCCTCTTCCGCAACGGGTCGGTCCTCTCGGGATTGGTCATGGACGACATGCTGGAACTGAACCTGGACCTGGACAAGACGCTGAAGATCAAGCGGCACCTGGCCAAGAAGTTCGCCTTCTCCGGCAGCCGGATCGACAACGCCGCCCAGGCCGTCCTGTCGCTGCGGAACGAGGACATCCTCTACGGAACCATCGCCGAGGAGCAACTGGACCTCAAGACCACCTTCGGCGACGCACCCGTCAAGCCCGAGCAGATCAAGACCATCACCTTCCTGCCCCGCCCCATCGGCAAGGTCAAGGTCGTGCTCAAGAGCGGCTCAACCGTCGAGGGGCGATTCCCCAAGGGCAAGAAGACCCTGGCCTTCCAGATCGAGCCAGGCCCGAAGCTGCAGGTCTACCTCGGCCACATCACGCAGATCGAGGTGCCCGAGGGCTACGGCAAAGAGGACGAAAAACCCGCCGAGGACAGTACTTCCACCGATCCGAACAGTCCCACCGACGGGGACGCGGACGACGAGAAGGATGGCCGGTAGACCTGGCTGAGACATATCCCG
>JBKHCL010000048.1:0-24574 GCA_046541875.1 Phycisphaerae bacterium
GTCTGCTCGGCGAATGTCCTGCCGGTGAGGTGGTCGAAGAACTCCACTCGCACGGTGATCTTTTCGCCGGCAGGGGAGGTGTCGTTCGGCCAGGGACAATCGAAACGGAAGTGATACACGCCGAAGCCGCCGTACCAGTGATCGTTGATTTTTTCGGCAGCGAAGGTGTACTCGCCGAGCAGTGTGTTTTTCGGGTCGGTCGCAAGGTCGAACAGTTGGACGGTCACGTCGCCGGCAGCCTTGATGGTACTGCCGTGTGAATCGGTCGGCTTGAGGTAGACGCGGATGGCATCGTGGCCGGGCTTTTGGTCGAGGTCGACCCCGCCGGTGTTTCCCAGGGCGATGCGGTCGGTCGTGAAGAGGTGCTCGATCCGCTCGACCCCGAGGGCCTGCAGCGCGGCGATTTGCGCGTTCCTGCGGCGCAGGGTCTTTTCGAGTTCCTGGACGCGCTTCTGCAACTCGGCGATGGTCTCCTCGCGCTGAATCGTCTGGCGGTTGGACTCGGTCAGCGCCTCGTGCATATTCTTCCCGTCACAGCCGACGTTCCCTGCGATCAGCAGGGCCCCGAGCATCAGGAGGATGACGGCCGATCGGGTGGTCATTCGCTGCTGTCGTCCTTGCCGACGGCGGGCATGTGCTGGAGGACCTGGTCCACGCAGCCGTACTCGACGGCCTCGTCTGCGTCGAGCCATTTGTCGCGGTCGCAGTCGCGTTCGATCTGCTCGACGGACTGGTTCGTATGGCGCGCGAGAATCTCGTACAATCGCTGGCGCAGACGGAGGATTTCCTGGGCCTCGATGTCCAGTTCGGTGGCGGTTCCGGTCAGCACACCGGAGATGAGCGGCTGATGGATCAGCACGCGGCTGTTGGGCAGGCAGTAGCGTTTTCCGGCCGTTCCGCCCGCCAGCAGGACGGCCCCCATGGAGGCGGCGAGCCCGACGCAGTAGGCGGACACGTCAGGGCGGATGAACTGCATCGTATCGTAGATCGCCAGTCCCGCCGAGACGCTCCCGCCGGGGGAGTTGATGTACAGATGGATGTCGCCTTCGGGATCCTCGTTGGAGAGGAACAGCAACTGGGCGACGATGAGGTTGGCCATCTGGTCGGACACTTGCCCGGTGACGAAGACGATCCGGTCCCGCAACAGGCGGGAGAAGATGTCGTAGCTCCGCTCACCGCGGCCGGTTTTCTCGATGACGATCGGTACCAGGGATTGATTCTCTACCATGTTCAGGCCCTTCGGGGTCCGTGGGTTTCGGGGTTACTCGCGACGGAGGCGGGTCAGCTCTTTTTCTTGCCGGATTCGTCCCGCGTGATGATCTCGTCGACGATGCCGTATTCCTTGGCTTCTTCGGGCATCATGTAGCGGTCGCGCTCGGTTTCCTCGGCAATCTTATCGATGCTTCGCCCGGTCATCTCGGCCATGATCTCATTGAGCATCTTCTTGTTTCTCAGGATCTGCTCGGCCTGGATCTTGATGTCGGCGGCCTGCCCGGTTACCCCGCCCCAGGGCTGGTGGATCATGACCTTGCTGTGGGGCAGGGCGTACCGCTTGCCCTTCGTGCCCGAGGCAAGAATGATGGCGGCTCCACTGGCGGCCTGGCCGACACAGTAGGTGGCCACGTCGCACTGGAGAAACTGCATCGTATCGTAGATCGCCAAGGTGTCGTCCACCGCGCCGCCGGGCGAGTTGATGTACAGACTCACCTCGCGATCGGGGCTCTTGGCGGCCAACTCCAGCAGACGCATGATCAGCCCGCCGGCCGACGAGGCGTTGATCTCGCCCCAGAGGAAGACGATCCGCTCTTCGGCGAGCCGCTCCTCCAATGTCATCTCCCGCCGGGTCTGGTAGTCTCGATACGCACGCACGCCTATTCCTGACCGCTCTTGCATATAACCTGCTCCTGGAAGAAATCCTCGCTGAGGTCTTGGGTACTCTATCGGCTTACTCGTCGGATTTCTTTTCGCTCGGGGCCTTCTTGGATTCCTTCGCCTTCTCCGAGGACTTCTTCTTGCTCTTTTTGGGGGCCTGCTCTTCGCCCTTGCCCTCGTCGGCGTCGGAGGCTTCCTCGGGGCTCACTTCCTTGACCTCGGCCTCGCCGAGAAGGGCATTGAGCACCTTCTCCTGAAGCAGCGAAACCTGCAGCTGCTCAAGCGTGCCGTCCTGGGCCAGCTCCTGCCGCAGACGTTCAGGACGATGATTGTAGTACGACGCCATCTGGGCGATCCGCGAGTTCACCTCGGTCGGTGTGACCTCGATGTCCTTGTCCTCGGCAATCTGCTCGCAGATGAACTGCAGCTTCAGGTCGCGCTTGGCCTGTTCGGTGGCGGCCGCCTTCAGCTCGGCCATGTTCTCGTCGACCTTCTCGCGCGGGATGCCCATCTGAAGCATCTCCAGGTAGCGACGTTGGATGATCTGCGAAGCGTGACGATTGGCCACGCCTTCGGGCACGTCCAGTTCGGTATTCTCCAGCAGGAACTCTTCAATCTGCCGGCGCATACTCTGCTGGGCCTCGACTTCCATGCGCGATTGCAGCCGACCGCGGAGGTAGCTGCGCATCTCGCCGACCGAGTCGAACCCCCTCTGCTCGGCGATCTCGTCGCTCAGCTCGGGGACCTGGCGCTTGCGGACGCCGGAGACGACGATCTCGATGGTCATTTCCTTGCCCTGCCACTCCTCATTCGGGTGGGACTCGGGCACGGTAACCTTGAGGGTCACGTTATCGCCGGGCTTGGCACCGGTGAGTTCTTTGCCGAGGTCCACCAGGGGGATGCCCTCGATCTGCCCCGGGGCGGCCCGCAGTTGCAGGCCCGGCCGCTTGACGGGCTCATCGAGTCCCTCAGCGCTAAGCGTGGCCGAGGCGGTCACCATGTCGCCTTCTTCGACGGGTTCATCGGACTCTTCGTACTTCGCCATCGACTCGAGCATCTGGTTGACGTACTCGTCCACCTCTTCGTCGCCGGCTTCGGTGACGACGCGCTCGACTTTCAGCTCGCTCGAGTCGGGCACGTCGAAGGCCGGGATGACCTCGATCTCGAAGCTGATTTCCATATCGCCGGATTCGGGCACTTCGATCTCGTCGAGATCCAGGTCAGGCTCGCCGACGGTGTTGAGTTCGACCTTCTCCAGAGCGTCGCCGATCGATTCGCCGATCAGCGCGTTGCGGACGTCCTGGGAGACTTCCTTGCCGAACCGCTTTTCCAGCAGTCGTCGCGGTGCCCGACCGACGCGGAACCCCGGGACCTGCGCCTGCTCGCGCAGCTCGCCGAACATGTCGTCATACTGGGCGTCGATCCGCTCGCGGGGAATGGTGATGGTGATTTTCTTCTTGAGCGTGCCGGCGTCTTCGACGTCGACGGTATTCTCGGGAAGGTTGTCGGTCTGCTCGTCTTCGTTGGGGGTGAGGTCCTGCGTCTCGTCGGCCATGGTGGGTTGTGGCTCCTGCTGGGTCCCCGCGACCAGGTCGGCCTACACAGCCAACCCCCAGCAGGGACAGTTCGATCCGCCCGTGCTCTCTATCGGCACGGCCTTGGTGGAAACGCCAAAGTCTAGAGAAACGCATCGGCTCCGTCAATGCCCGCGCGTGAGGAAATGTCACGGCGGCGACGGGGGCACGTTCTCCGCAAACATTATAGACGCCCGACTCGGCGACCGGCGGGGCTCGGATGGTGAACCGGTCGCGCGACGGGGATCGCTTTTGCCGGTGGCCGCCAAACCGTTGGACATCGGAGGCGTTTGCTCTATAATCCCGGTTTCGCCCCGGGCCCGTATGCCCGGATGCAAGGACACGCCATGACGATTGACCAATGCAGCCAATGCGACGGGAAGTGCTGTAAGTACTTCTGCCTGGAGATCGACGAGCCCGACACCTACGAGGAGTTCGAGGATGTCCGGTGGTATCTCTGCCACGGGGATGTCTCGGTCCACATCGACGAGGACGGCGACTGGTATCTTTCGGTCATGAACGCCTGCCGCTTCCTGGACGATGCCAACCGCTGCACGATCTATGAAGATCGCCCCCTGATCTGCCGCACCTACTCCCAGGACGGCTGCGATTTCACGCAGGGCGACTATCAGTACCAGCAACTCTTCCACACGCCCGAGGAACTGGACGCCTACGCCGAGAAGACCCTCGGCAAGCTGGCGTATCGCTCGGCGAAGAAGAAGGCCCGCCGCAAGCTGGAGAAGAAGGCCGAGAAAGAAGCCCGCAAGCGGGAGAAGAAACGCGCCAAGGACCGGAAAAAGGCCCAAGCCGAGGGCATCGCGAAAAAGGGCGACAAGAGCGGAACGAAGAAGGCCAAAGGCGGCAAGGGCAAATCCAAACACAAGCGCAAGAAGAAGTAACGAACCCGCGGCAAGGGGGGTATCGGCACGATGCCCGGCCCCCGGACCACGCAGACGAGGCGACAGTGACATGAAGTTTCAGGCAGTGAAGGGCACGCGCGATTTCTACCCCGAGCAGATGCGTCTGCGGAGCTACATCGTGGACACCTGGCGGCGGGTGTCGCTGCGCAACGGTTTCGAGGAATACGACTCGCCGATCTTCGAGTATCTCGACCTGTTCACGATCAAGAGCGGCGATGAGATCGCCGAGCAACTGTTCAACTTCACCGACCGCGGCGACCGCCATCTCGCAATCCGTCCGGAGATCACCCCGTCGCTGGCGCGGATGGTCAACGCGAAGATCAGCACGCTGCCTCGTCCGATCAAATGGTTCTCCGTTCCTCGTCTCTGCCGGGCTGAGCGTCCTCAGAAGGGTCGGCTGCGGGAGTTCTTTCAGTGGAACATCGACATTATCGGCGCCGATGATGTGCTCGCCGACGCCGAGTGCATTTACGTAGCCATCGACCTGCTCCGCGAGCTGGGGCTCACCCCCGCAGACGTGACCGTCCGCATCGGGTCGCGTCCTCTGGCGGTGTCCGCCATCACCTCGGCCGGCGTAGCGGCCGACAGGGTCGAGGAGATTCTCCCCGTGCTGGACAAACGCGCCAAGCTGCCCGAGGAGAAGTTCACCGCCCTCTGCGAGGAAAAGGGCCTCACGCCCGAACAGATCGACGCGATCTGCGCGTTCCAGGACGCCGACAGCGTCGAGGCGGTCCGATCGGCACTGGGCGACAGCGACGACGAAACCATCACCGCGGCGTTGGACGATCTCGGACAGTTGCTGGACCATCTCGATGCGATGGGCGTGCGCGATTTCTGCCGGCTGGACATGCACATTGTTCGCGGGCTGGCGTACTACACGGGCATCGTCTACGAGGTTTTCGACGCTGCCGACAGCCTTCGCGCGGTGGCCGGCGGCGGGCGGTACGATAATCTGCTGCAGGTTCTCGGCGGGCCCAAGGTCGGCGCCACCGGGTTTGGCATGGGCGACGTGGTGCTGGGAATCCTGCTGGACGAGAAGAACAAGGTGCCCTCGCTGGATCAGGCGATCGACTTCTTCGTGATCGATGACGAAGACGACTGCCTCGATCCGGTCCTGCGCGTGGTGGCCGGTCTGCGACGTCTCGGCTGGCAGGCCGCCTACAGCTTCAAACGCCAGAAAACGCCCAAGCAGCTCAAGGAAGCCCTGCGATCCGGCGCGGCGGCGGCCGTCTTCGTCTCCCGCGACCAGAGCGGATTGGCCGGCTACCGTCTGCGACTCAAGAACCTCCGAACCGGAAAGCAGCACAACAACAACTTCCTCGTTCGCGAATTCCTCGAACGCCCGGAACTGAGCACCGTGCGCGACATCGACACGCTTCTGGAGCGGTTCGGACTCGACGGAGAATGACCGCGACCCGGCAGGGGGCCATGACCAGGCGAGCCCAACATTACGAGCAGGCGTTCGACGACTATCTCCGGTCGCGAGGCTGGCCGTTCGTTCCGGTCGACCAGGCCAAACGCTCGCTGCTGGCGGAGGCGACCATCAAAAGCTTCGATTTCATCGTCTACTCCGAGACCGGCCCGAACCTCATCGTCGACGTCAAGGGCCGAAAGTTCCCCGACTCCTCACCGGGTGCGTCGCGCGGAACGCGGGCCTGGGAGAACTGGATCACCCGCGACGACGTCGAAGGCCTGCGGCAGTGGCAGGGGGTCTTCGGCGTGGAGTTCATATCGGTGCTGGTGTTCGCCTATTGGCTGCAGGGCCCTCCCGCACGGGCACCCTTCGAGGACGTCCACTGGATGGAGGGGCGACATTACGCGTTCGTAGCCCTTCCGCTGGAGGACTACGTCTCGTTGGCAACGCCGCGCAGCGCGAAATGGCAAACCCTCTCCGCCGCGGCCAGGCCCTTCTCCCGGGCCGTGGTGCCCATCGAAGACATGCTGTAACTCATCGCGCGGCAAAGTTTTTTTCACCCATCTGCCCTAACCACCGCTCCGATGGTGTGTCTGCCATCACGCAGCCGCAATGACGCCGGTGGATGGTTGCACGTAGCCAACGCACTTGGGTATAATCCCCGACATGAAACAACTTGCCGACAATACGCGGACGTTCGCGACGGTTCTGGGTGTGCTGGCGGTGTTGACAACCGCCCGGCTGGCCGGTGCCGCCGACGGCTTCGAGGACCAGGCGCCGTACCTGACCGACCCGTTTGCACGCTGGCATGCGGTGGGTATGACGTTCCTGTTCGCCGCACTGGTCGCCGCCTGCGGGTTCAAAGACTCCAAACGCACCCGCCTGGACTGACGCGCGGACCTGACAGAATCATTCGCCCCGCCGCGAGACGTTGATCGACGTAGACACGTCTCGCCCCGACGGGCTCAGATGCACTAAGGTAGGAGACACAGGATGAAAAACGCGGTAATCGTCGCACTCGTGTGCGTCAACCTCCTGATCCTCGTCGCCCTGGTCGTGGGAACCGGGTCCGTGCCCCAGGCCAAGGCGCAGGGATTCGTCGGGCAAGACTACATGGTCATGGCCGCCAAGATCGACAAGACCGAGGACGTCATCTTCGTGACCGACCTGGCCAAGAGCAGGATGCTCGCCTTCCAGTTCGACCAGCGCAAGAAACAACTCGTCCCGTATCGCGGAGCGAGGCTGCTGCGCGACTTCGGACGTCAGGCACAGGCCAGGAACTAGCCCATCGAGGGAGATACGCCATGAAAAACACCCAGAACGTGACCATACTGCTGCTGACGATCAGTGCCATTCTCCTCGGAGCGCTGCTGGTGGGGCTCAATCACACCGATCGCGCCCAGGGGGCGATGGCCCAGCGACGAAACGAGTACATCCAGGTCACCGGCCAATACAACAGCTCCACCGAGTTGCTCTACGTGGTCGACCTGACCCAGCAGAAGATGAACGTCTACTTTGCCGACGAGAAAAAAAAAGCCACCACGCTGCTGACGCAACTGGACCTCAAGCGGGCGTTCCAGGAATAGCGATTCGACAAAGCCCCCCATCGGGCCGAACCTGAATTTCCCCCGGGCGGGCCAGTGCGATCGGTGCTGAGCCCGCCCGCTGCTTTTGGACTCCCTCCGGAAGGGGGCTGTGGCAGGGGGGGCAGAAGGGGGCGCCCGGCCGGGATCCGCCCGCCCTGCCGCGACGGCGATACAATACTACAATGACCCAGCAGATCCGCCCCGGTCGAAGCTCGACCGACGGCGACACCGCCACCCTCAGTAAAGGAGTACGCTCATGAAGAAACTCGTATTCGCACTGCTCATCGCCCTGAACGTCGGCCTGCTGCTCACGCTCGTGGCCGGCAGTTGGAGCGTCGAGCCCGCCCAGGCCCAGGGGTTCGTTAGAGATGACATCACCATGATCAGCGCTCGCCTCGATGGCGATGAAAACCTCGTCTACATGGTCGATCTCAAGACCGGCCAGATGGTTGGCATCCGCTACGACAAACAGGAGGAAGAACTCGTGCGGTACAGCGGCGTGAACCTCCTGCCCGCGGCAGAGCGACGCAAACAACGCTGAACGCCCCGCCTGGAACCGCCCGCACAACCCGCACAACAAACTGACACACGGGAGAGAACCCATGAAGAGCAATCTTAATACTCCGATCCTGCTGCTGACCATCTCCGCCATCGTCCTTTCGGTGCTGGTCTTCTCGCTGAACACACCCGACCAGGCCCAGGCCGTCGGCGATACCGTTCGCCGGGGTCGATGGCTGATGTCCGTCGGTCAGTTCGACCGCAACGCCGATCTGGTGTACGTCGTCGATCTCAAGGCCCGCATTCTGAGTGTGTACGCAGCCTCCGAACGCAACAAACGCCTTGGACGCATCACCAGCGCAAAGCTCGACAACATCTTCGGCAAGGCCAGGTGACGCCAGCACATCAGCCGGAGGACATCGGCCGACCAGACCCCGCCGGCAGACCGCCTGAGTTCCGCCGGCACCGCCGCTGGCGATAGACAGCCCGCCTGCGCTGGTGTCCAGGCACTGGGGACCCGCGCCGTTCGCATATCCAGGCAGTTCAATCTAAAAAAGCCACATAAGATATATTATCGGACGTTGCAGGAGGCCCAGCCCGGCCGGGCTGGCTGCAACATGGCCTCGCCGGCCCATGGCAACCGTCGACGCTTTCGGGCCGGCAGTTCCAAGGGCAGGGCCTGAGCCGACGGTTAACCGATGAATATCACGCTCTCGCCTCACCCGACAGCCAAGCCGGCGGCGTCGCGCTGAAAACTCAGAGTGCATCCAGCGTGCCGAGTTATGATGCACCTGGGCTATCGCGTTGAGGCCGAAGACGACGTCGGGCCCATCCACTCGTTGTGTCTGTTCCGAGCCACCGGAGCTCGGTGGACTGCCAGCCAAGGCAACACGGATTGCCGCAGAAATCAAAGACCGCTCTGAAGCCGCAGCCGCGATGCAGGAGTCGGCTACGGGCCGTTACCAGCCGACGCTCCCAACGTCCGATAATCGGGGTTGGCTTTTCCGATTTTGACTCTCGGGGCTTGGGACGCCCTCAACGTCCGATAACCCTTCCGCAGTTTTTCCGATTTGCGATTCCAAGGACTTCGGGCTGCCTCCAACGTCCGATAACCCGGCCGCAGTTTTCCCGATTTCAGAATGCGCCCTTGGAACCGCGACCCGTGCCTTTCGGGCGGGCGGGCTTCAAGACGGAACATCAAATGCCCGTGTTCGCGCCGGCGTGAGGACACGCCGGTGGCACTCAAAATACCGAACAACAGCCCGCCGTAGGGCTCGCAACTTGTTGCGGCCGGAACGACTTATGGAAGAGATTATGCGCGTTCTGCCCGCCACCTGACGGTGGGGGCTTCCTCAGAGGGTTTTCGTGGATGGGGTTCCAGCCCATGTGCGTAACACCGGCGTGAGGACGCGTCAGAATACGCCTTTGGAACCACGACCCTCCCCTGCCACCCTGCCACTCCCCAGCCAACTCTTCGGGCGCGCCGAAAACGTCGGATTCGCTGGAGCGTGGTACGAAAATGTTGCGAGATTGGGGCCCATATAACAAAGATGTCGCTTCATCGCTGGCAGGCGTCAGCTTTGTGTTGTTCGTAAACCCTGTCTATGAAATAGCCTGCATACTCTGAAGTGTTCTGGCACGAGTTGTGCTTTGCCTGAGGCAGGCACAGGTTCACCAGGTATCCAGGTATTCGAGAAAGGGAAACTGCACATGATGCAACGATTGCTTCCACGAGGGAGGCGCGCAGGTATGCTCTGCGCGCTGGCCCTGTCCGTTTTGGTCCTCTCTGCCGCCCCTGCTCCAGCGCAGGAGACCGACCCGAACGCCGCTGCGGAGATGTCGGCCAAGGCTGAATCCGCAATCCCGGCCAACATCTCCGAGATGTTCAAGAAGAGCGATATGGCCGTCGATACGGTCTGGGTGCTGCTGGCGGCGTTTCTGGTGTTCTTCATGCAGGCCGGGTTCGGCATGGTCGAGGCGGGCTTCATCCGGGCCAAGAACGCCTGCAACATCCTCACGAAGAACTTCATCGACTACTGTTCGGCCAGCATCATGTTCTTCCTGGTGGGCTACGCATTCATGTTCGGTGAGGGCAACGGATTCATCGGCTGGACGGGCTTTGGCCTGTCGAATGCTTCGAATCCCTCGGACGTCCCGATCTGGGCGTTCTGGCTGTTCCAGGCGGCGTTCTGCGGAGCGGCGGCCACCATCGTCGCCGGCGGGATGGCCGGGCGGATGAAGTTCCACGCTTACCTGCTGTACACCGTGGTCATATCCGGGTTGATCTACCCGATCGTGGGGCACTGGATCTGGTCCGGCGGCGGCTGGCTCGCCCAGGCGGGGTTCAAGGACTTCGCCGGTTCGACCGTGGTCCACGCCACCGGCGGCTGGGCTGCCTTCATCGGGACGGTCATCCTGGGGCCCCGGATCGGCAAGTACGTCGGCGGCAAGGTCAAAGCCATCCAGGGACACAACATCCCGATCGCCTCGCTGGGCGTGTTCATCCTGTGGTTCGGCTGGTTCGGGTTCAACCCGGGCTCCACGGTGGGTGTATCCGGCGACGGCGGATCGCTGGCGGCGCTGGTGGCCATCAACACCAATCTCGCTGCCGCAGCCGGTGCTCTGGCGGCCATGGTGACCATCTGGATCGTCGTGGGCAAGCCGGACCTGAGCATGATCATGAACGGCTGCCTGGCGGGCCTGGTGGCGATTACCGCCCCCTGTGCGTATGTCGAACCGTGGGCGGCGATTGTGATCGGCATCGTCGGCGGCGTGATCGTGGTGCTCGGGACGCTGCTGCTGGACCGCATCCGCGTGGACGACCCGGTCGGTGCGGTGCAGGTGCACGGAATGAACGGCATATGGGGTACGCTGGCGGTGGGCCTGTTCGGAACGCAGAAGCTGCTGGAGGCCGACTCCCCTGTCGGGGCCGGCCTGCTGTACGGCGGTGACGGCAGCCTGCTGGGCGTCCAGGCGATGGGCACGTTCGCCGTTGTCGGCTTCGTGCTGGCGGCGATGGGCCTGGTCTTCCTGGCGATCAAGATGACCGTCGGACTGCGGGTCTCCCGCGAGGAAGAACTCCGCGGATTGGACATTGGCGAGCACGGCCTCGAGGCGTATGCTTCCTTCCAGATCTTCACCACCGAGTGATTGCGAGGACAACCATGAAACTGATTACCGCATACATCCAACCGGAAAAACTCAGCGACGTGAAGCAGTCTCTTTACGCGGCTGAGGTGTACAAGATGTCCGTGACCAACGCCATGGGCTGCGGCCAGCAGAAGGGCTACCATGAGACTTACCGCGGCGTGGACGTCGAGGTGAACCTGCTCAAGAAGGTCCGCATCGAGATCGCCGTGAACGATGATTTCGTTCAGGCGACGATCGACGCCATCGTCGAAGGCGCCCGCACGGGGAATATCGGCGACGGAAAGATCTTTGTAACCACCCTGGAGCAGTGCGTCCGGATCCGCACCGGAGAGACCGGCCACGAGGCGATCGGCTGACCGCTGAAGCAACGCAGCAAACGCGGGGCCCGGCCGGGATGGTCGGGTCCCGCTTTGTGTTTATTTGCCCCGCCTGGCGGCGCGAGGTCAGCTCACCAGTTTGGCGTAGGCGTCCCGGCGGTCGGCCCAGTCGTCGGCGTCCTGCGGGGTGTAGTGAGTGACGTCCACCGAGTTCCGCATGACGTCGCGGATGGCCTGGGGGCTGTCCAGGTGGCCCATCGCCAGGGCCTGTCCCAGGGCGTTGCCCATGGAGGTACACTGGTCGGCCCCGGCGTAGACATCCAGCCCGCAGGCGTTGGCGGTCAACTGGCAGAGCAGTTTGTTGTGAATGCCCCCGCCCACGATGTACAGCGCCTCGGGCTTGTGTCCCTGAAGGTCGGCGACCATGTCCAGCCGAAGGTTGTACTCCAGGGCGAGACTGTCGAGCACGATGCGGATCAGCTCGCCGCGCGAGGTCGGGTCGGGTTGGCCGCTGTCGGCGATGAGCTTTCGCAGGGCCTCTTCCATGTCGTCGGGGGCAAGCAGCGAGTCGTCCGCGACGTTCACGAGCGTACCGCTGGGGGCGCCGCCGGCTTCGGCGGTCATGCGGTTGTAGTCCCACGGGTCCGAGGCGGTGTCCCACTTGCGACGCAGTTCCTGCACCAGCCACAGGCCGGAAATGTTCCGCGCCAGGTACCACCCGCCGATGGTGTATTCGTTGGTGAATCCCATCTCCAACGCCCTGCCGGTGGGAATGGGCGCGTCCAGCAGCGTGCCGATAATGCTCCATGTCCCACAGGAGAGGAACGCCCAGTTGCTCCCCTCACCCGGGACGGCTGCCACCGCGCCGGATGTGTCGTGCCCGCAGGTCGCCACGACCGGCACGTCGCCGATGCCCGTCTCCTGGCAGACCTCGTCGCTGAGCGGGCCGATCACCGTGGCCGGCGGAACCAGCCTGGCGAACATCTCCGCCTTGAGTCCGAACCGTTCGATGATCGGCCGACACCAGGTGCAACTGGTGCTCATGAGGTTGGAGGTGTTCGCGATGGACATCTCGCTGACGCGCCGGCCGGTGAGGAAGTAGTGCATCAGGTCGGGCATGTTGAGGAAGCCCTCGGCGATCGCCAGCTGTGGCGAGTCGTCCCGCTTGAGTGAGAGCAGTTGGAACAGCGAGGCGATCTGCCACGGCTCGTAGGCGGTCAGTTCGTAGATTTCCCGACGCGACATGATCGGGTCGGAATACTCGTGAATGCCGTCGGTCCGACCATCGCGGTAGTTCACGGGGTTGCCGATCAGCTTGCCGTCGCGATCCAGCAGTCCGAAATCCACCCCCCAGGTGTCCACACTGATCGACTCGATCGGGATCTTCTTCTCGGCGCAGATGCGGATGGCCTGGAGAATCTCACCGAACAGGTACGGAACGTCCCAGTGCAGCGTGCCGGCCATGCGAACGGGCTTGTTCGGCCAGCGGTGGATCTCCTCGGCGGAGATTTTCCCGCCCGCCAGCGTCGCGACGATACCCCTGCCGCTCTCGGCTCCGAGGTCCAGCGCGAGGTAACGATGTTCAGCCATGGGTCTGCCTCCCTGCTTGCGTCGTCAGTTCTTGCCTCTGTTTCGTCGTCGATGCGTCTTCTTTCGGCCTCGACGGGCGGCGGGCTTGCCGGGCTCTGTCCCGGCGTTGCGCAGCGCGTCGACTTCCGGCGGGCTCATCGGGCGGTGCGAGCCGATCTTCAGCCCGCGGTCGGTGATCGGGCCGATCGCCTTACGGTGCAGCCGTCGTACTTTGTAGCCGCAACCGGCGAGCATGCGGCGGATTTCGCGGTTGCGTCCCTCGGTGAGGCGTATCTCCAGCAGCGTCCGGTCGCGATTGCGCTTCAGTACTTTCACGCCCGACCGTTGCGTTCGCTTGCCGTCGATGTACACCCCGGCCTTGATCGTCTCGATATCGTCGCCGGCGACCTGCGTGGGGATCTCCACCACGTACGTCTTGACCACCTCGTAACGCGGGTGGGTGAGGTGTTCGGTGAGCTCGCCGTCGTTGGTCAGCACGATCAGCCCCGTACTTTCCATGTCCAGCCGACCGACGCAGTAGACGCGCTTGCCCATGTTGGGCACGAGGTCCACCGCCCGAGGCCGACCTTCCGGATCGCTCTGCGTGCAGACCACGCCGCGCGGTTTGTTCAGCAGGACGTACACCCGCCCCTCGCGCATGCTCTCGGGCCGAGGCAGCGCCTTGCCGTCCACGCTCACGGTGTCCACGTCCGGATCCACGAACACGGGCAACTCCCGCACGGTCGTGCCGTTGATCTGCACGCGTCCTTCCTCGACGAGTTCTTCCGAGGCGCGGCGCGAGGCGACTCCCATGCGCGACAGGAATTTCTGTATGCGAAGCTTGTCCATCGGTGTCTTTCGTTCGGTCCGTCCGGGGTCAGCCCGTCGGGAGCGTAATTTCCAGCCAGCTTGCGTCGGATTCCGAGCTCAGCACAGCCGCCTCGACGCCGGCGGGGACCAGGACCGTCCCCCCTTGCCGAAGGGGCACCTTCGGCTCGATCGACCCGGCGTGACGCAGCGTCATCGGCCCGTATCCTTCAAGGATCATCAGGGCGGTGCATGTCCCGGCCGGCAACGAGGCGACCTCGCCGGCGGCGATGGTTCGCTTGGCCACGTTGAAATGGTCGGTCTTCAGCAGCGTCTCTCCTTCCGCGCCCGGGGCGTCCTGCCCGGTCTGATCGAACCGGATGCACTGCATGGATCGTTCGAGGTGAATCTCCCTGCCGCGACCCCAGTCGGTCACGCGGTAGGTCGTGTCGGAGGGCGTTTGCACCTCGGCTACCACCAGCCCCGGGCCCAGCGCGTGGACCGTACCGGCCGGCAGGTAGTGAAAGTCGCCGGCCTCCACGTCGATGCGACGCACGACGTCCTCGGCCCGATCTTCCTCGACGGCCTGGCGGAACTGTTCGGGCGTGACGCCTTCCTTCACACCCAGGTAGACGTAGCCCTGGCGGGAGTCGACGTAGTACCAGCATTCTGTTTTGAGAGCGGCGTCCCCGCCGATTTCCTCGACGGCCTGCTCGTCGGGATGTACCTGCAGACTGAGAATGCCGTTGGCGTCCAGGAGTTTCAGCAGCAGCGGAAATCGGCCATCGGGCATGGGGCCGGCACCGCCCAGGAGGTCGGCTCCCCAGCGAGCGGTCAGCTCGGTGAGGGTGACGCCCGCGTCGGGCCCGTTGACGGCGATGCTCACGCCTTCGGTGAGGTCGGCCAGCTCCCAGCTCTCGCCGATTTTCTCCTGTGCGGGTAGACTGCGGTCGAAGAGGCGTTCGAGATTTCTCCCGCCCCAGATTTTTGGTTTGTAGATGGGTTGGAACTTCAGCGGGTACACGTCGCTCATCGCGCGGTCCTTTCGATGCGTGCTCGATCGTCCGGGGTCGCCCGGCGATGCGCGGTATTCTACCCTCCCGCCGCGGCGTTGACCAGTGTCCTCACCTTGCGGGCCGAGAGCGAAGGCGATACACTTCGCTGCCTTGACCTTCGACGCACTCAACAGGAGCAATGCGATGAGCGAATCCAGCGACGCCAAACCCATCATCACCTACGACGATTTCATCAAGCTCGACCTGCGTGTCGGCACGGTCACCGAAGCGGGCGACCACCCCAACGCCGATCGCCTCATCGTGCTGCAGGTGGACCTCGGCAGCGAAACGCGGCAGATCGTCGCCGGGCTCAAGGCGTGGATCGAGCCGGACACCATGGTCGGCAAGCAGGTGATCGTCGTGGCGAACCTCGCCCCGCGAAAGATGCGGGGGCTGGAGTCTCAGGGAATGCTGTTGGCCGCCAGCGACATGAGCGGCGAGGGCGACAAGCCCGCCAACGTGGTTCCGCTGAGCCCGTCGATCGACGTGCCGGCCGGCTCGCCCGTGAGTTGAGTCGGCCGACTATTCTTCCTGGCAGCCAGGTCGATGGGCGTTCGGTTCGAGCGTTCCGTCCGCCAGCTTCCGGATGAGTTTCGCGGCATTGTCCGACGCCGAGCCGGGGCGCTGCACGCGCAACGGCTGGACGATGCGCAGCATTTCGCGCCGCATCTCGAAGAGATAGCCCAGATCGTCCATCACCTCCAGCACGACACGCTGGAGCAGGCGGACGTCGCCGCGCCAGGGCATGAGCTCGGGAACCACCCGTCGCCCGGCGAGAATGTTCACCAGCGAGAGATGTCGCGTCCGCACCAGCCGGGGGAATTTTCCGAGCGTTCGGTGCAGCAGGTTCAACAACCAACCGGTGCGATAGAAGACCACCGCCGGCACGCCGAAATGGGCGGCCTGGAGCGTCACCGTTCCGCTGCAGGCGACGGCGAAATGCGACTGGGCGAGCATCTCGCGCGTTCGACCGACGGCGATGTCCAACTCGTCGGTCCCGCACACCTCGCGGATCAGTTCGGCGTCTTCCTCGGTGCGGGCGGTGAAGGTACACCGCGCCCCGGACCACTTCCGCTGGATGGCAGCGCCCACCGCCAGCAGCGCCCGCGCGTGGCCACGGATTTCACCGCGTCGTGAGCCCGGCGCCAGTGCCACCCGCCAGGTTCCCTCGTACCACGGTTCGGTGAGGTCCGGAAGGTTGCTGGGGCTGGGCGGGAGCGAGTCGAACAGCGGATTGCCCACAAAGGTGGCGTTCACGCCCCGCTCGCGGAGGAACGGCTCTTCAAACGGCAGGATGCACCCGACGTGATCGGTCAGTCGGGCGAGTTTCTTGACCCGCCAGGGCGCCCACGCCCAGACCTGCGGGGCGATGTAGTAGAACACCTTCGATCCGGCGTTGCGGGCGGCCTTGGCGATGTGCCAGTTCAGCGCCGGCGAATCGACCGGCACGTGCACGTCGGGCCGGATCTCGGCGACGGCCTTCTTGATGCGACGCACCGCCCGAATCCAGAACGGCAGGCGAAGCAGCGGGCCTCCCAGCATCGCCGCCTGGCGGGTGAGGTCCATGATGGGCTCGCAGCCGGCCTCGGTCATCTTCGGACCGGCAACGCCGATGAACTTCGCCTCGGGCATGCGGTCGCGCAGCGCGCGGATCAGGTGGGCAGCGTGCTCGTCGCCGCTGGCCTCGGCGGCAGAGAGGAAAATTGTTCGCTTGGGCTCGGACATCCGGTTGAGGTGCAGATCATACCGCCCCATGGTCCGCTTGGGAAGCGCCCGCCCGATTACGCCAAGAGAGGCAAAGGAGTTACTTCTCGGCGATGGCCGAGGCGATCGCGTGCGTGGACACGTGGCTGATGGACACGAGGATCCGTTTGAGCCCCTGCTGGTCGGCGATTTCCCGACATCGCCCGCGGAGATGCACCGCCGGTTGCCCGCTGGCCTCGTTGATGGTCTCGACGTCGGTCCAGCCGATCCCCCGCTGCCAGCCGGTCCCGAGAACCTTCAGAACCGCCTCCTTCACGGCGAACCGCCCGGCGAGATGCTCGATGCGGCGCTTCCGATCGGCGCAGTACTCCTGCTCCCGCGGGGTGAACACCCGGTCGAGAAACCGCTGGCCATGCCTGTCGATGGCGTCTTGGATACGGCTGCACTCGACCATATCCACGCCATGGCCGGCGAGAGTCATCGACGCCTCCACCGGCAGAAGCAATGCCCTTTCAGGACGCGGAGTTGTTCATTGTAAGTACTTATGGCATATCTCCTTCGATAATATCACGGAGCGATGGTTTCACGAAGCGATCGTCCAATCCGGGGTGGTCTCTGAGGGCTCCGACCAAGACGGCCAACTGATCGGCAGTGCTTGCTGCGGGGTCCAGGAACAGCACGTCCTGGCCCCGAAGGCGTACGACGGCCCCGCCGGGATGGCTGCTTGCGTCGGCGGCAGGGCTGATGCGCACCGGAAGCCCGACCTGCTCGGCGAGCTCGGCCAGCTCGGTAATCGCACTGTACGGGTCCATGTTCAGGCACCTCGATGGGGGGATTTCCCATCACCGGATTCAAGTTTTGGATCATCTCGGCCGATGACAGTAGGGAAACGACCTGATATCACATCGCATACATACATGGAGTGGACTTCCCATTCAAGAGGCTCGCGGGATGGATGACCGACAGGATTACGTCACCAGGTCAGCCCAACTGAACCTGGAAGATCTGATCGCCGAAAACGAAGCCCTCCGGGATCAGCTGCGCCAATCGCAGCGGCTGGCGACCGTGGGGACGATGATGGCCATGGTCGCCCATGAGTTCAACAATATCCTCACACCGATCATCAATTATGCCCAGTTGGCCCGCAAGAACCCCCGCCTGACGGACAAGGCGATCGCCCGCGCCGCCGACGGTGGTCAACGGGCCACGGCGATCTGCCGGGCGTTGCTGGGTGTCACCAGCGGCAACAGCGACGGCCCGGAGTTCGTGTGCGTCTCGCAACTGGTGCGGGACACCTTCGAGGCGATGGCCCGCGACCCCGAGAAGGACCGCATCGAGCTGACCATCGATATTCCCGACTCTCTGGTGCTGCTTACCCGGCGCATCGAATTGCAGCAGATCGTCCTGAACCTCCTGATGAACGCACGGGCCGCCGTCCTGCCCAAACCGGGGCTGCGACGCGTGGACGTGCAGGCCACCGGCGACACGAAATGCATCGAACTGACGGTCTCGGACACCGGCGTGGGCATCCCGCCGGAGAATCTGGATCTTGTCTTCGAGCCGTTCTTCACCACCCGTCGCGACGAGGCCGGCCAACCGAAGGGTCACGGGTTGGGCCTGGCGATCTGCCGCGAGATCATCGAAGAAATGGAAGGCTCGATCGGCGTGGAAAGCACGCCCGATGAAGGTACGACGTTCTCGGTGACGCTGCCGGCCGCCCGCATCGACGCGGTCTGACGTCCTCCCCTCCTGTCCCGCTGCCTGCCGACCTCCCCTCCCTGCCGGGCGCGCACGCGCCCGGAACCGTTCGAGCTTCTGTTGACTATCCGCACTGGAATCGCTAACGTGAATTCAGGGCGTTGTCCGAAACTAGGAACGGACAGGTCATTGCGCCGACAAAGGAGCAACCCATGAGAACACGGACGGTACTCGCGCTTCTGGTTGTGGCGGGCATCTCAGCGATCGCCTCGGGACAGACGGACGACTCGGGCAAGACATGGACGGGCGTCGTCACCGGGGATGACGTGTACGTTCGTTCATCCCCCAAGGTGACCCCCGGAACCCGGTGCGTCCAACTCGACCAGGGCGCGAAGGTGACCGTCGTCCGAACCATCGGCGGCGGGCTCAGCCGAAAGTGGTATGAGATCCAACCGGTCGAGGACACGTTCAGCGCCGTCTCGAAGCAGTACGTCAAGCTTGCCAACAACGGCAAGTCCGGTACGATCACGGGTAACAACGTGAACATCCGCGGCGGTGGGAAGCTCTCCCGACGTGGGCAGTTCAATTACGTCCACCGCGTGCGCCTCAACAAGGGGGACACGGTTACCGTCATCGGGCAGAGCGGCCAATACTATGCGATCGAGCCGCCCAAGGGCGCGACGTTCTTTGTCTCGGCCGACCACGTGGTTCCCAAGGCGGACTACACCGCGCCCGAGAAGACCGACGAGGCGAAGGACGACTCGGACGTTACAACCCCCGACGGCGACGACGACACCCCGACCGATGCCAACGGCACCGACGTGGTGAAGACCGACGAGCCTGCCGATGCCAACGGCACCGACGTGGTGAAGACCGACGAGCCTGCCGACGAGGTCGCTGCCGTCGTGAAAGCCTGGAAGGACGCCGAGCAGGCCCTGCAGGCCGAGTACAAAAAGCCCTACGCCAAGCGCGACCTCAAAGCCGTTCTCGCCAAGTACAAGGCGATCGAGCTGTCCAAGGACAGTTATCTCAAGCCCTACGTCAAGGCGCGCGTGACGTTCCTGGAAACGCAGATGAAGCAGGCCGACGAGCTGGAGAAGATCGACCAGATGGTCAAGAAAAGCCTCGCCGAGCAGGAACGGCTGCGGATGCTTCGCTCGAAGCTTCAGGGCACGGTGCCCACGACCGATCCGGTCACCGAATACGCCGTGACGGGCATCCTCAAGGCCAGCCACCTCTTCAGCGGCGGCGCGACCGGCGGCAAACGATACATGGTGCTGGACCCCAAGGGCATTCGCATCAAGGCGTACGTCGAGGGCATCGCCGACCTGGTGGACCTGAGCAAATACGAAGGCAAGTACGTGGGGATCTACGGGCCCAAGAAGTTCGACAAAAAGCTCAGCGGGCTTTACATCGTCAAAGCCGAGGCGGTCAAGGTGCTCGACGAGAAGGCCGACCTGCCCGACTCGCCCAGGTCGAAGGTGAAGGCCCCGCCGAAGAAGACAAAGACCCCCGCGACCAAGGAAGCCGACCAAGCTTCGCCGAAGGACCCCGACGAGGATTCCAAGTCCACGACCGATCGGCCTGACTTCAGCGGGCAGGAGACGGAAATGGACAAAGCCAAAGAAGCCGCCGAGGAAACGGACGTCGAAGATCCCGAAGCGATCGAGGACGAGGACGTCTCCATCAGCGACCTGCCCGAGACCGGCCTGCCCGTGGCGGACAGCTCGTCGGCCTCACCGGATCCCGAAGATGCAGGGCAGGAATAGACCGATCGAGCCGGACACTACATGAGCCAAAAGGCCCACCGTGCAGTGCGATGGGCCTTTTTCCTGCGCGCATGAATCGCCCGGAGAGCGGTCAGCTCCGGAAGTTCCGGTCGTCCGTGTCGTGCGGGACCACGTCGCAGGTTTCCTGGTACCAGGTGAGCAGGCGGTCCTTCAGCTCAGCCAGCACGCCGGCGAGCGATGGGTCGTCGATGCGGTTGGTCGTTTCGCGCGGGTCGGCGTTGAGGTCGTAGAGTTCGTCGGTCTCGTAGAACCGCCGGACGTACTTGTAGTCCTTCGTCCGACACATCGCCGCCTTGGTGTGATGCATTACCTCGTCCTGCGTCTGCAGCCGCAGGCGGGGATAGTAGAGCCCGTCGGGATTCTGGTTCGATTTGCTCTGCAGCTCCATACAGTGCGTCTCGCCGCGAAGTCGACCGCCCTCGCAGAAGACCGCGTCGCGGTGCTGGTCGGTCCGGCCGGCGACCACTTCCCGCAGCGACCGCCCGAAATGCGTGTAGTCCGGCTCGATGCCCGCCAGCTCCTGCGTGGTCGCGGTGAAGTCGATCAACTCGATCATCGCTTCGCTCACCCGGGGCTGAACGTCCCAGTCCTTCGGCGGCTTGACGATCAGCGGCACGCGCGAGAGGCAGTCTTCGAACGTGTTCTGCGTTTTCTCCACGAGGCCGTAATCGCCGGTGAAATCACCGTGGTCGGAGAACAGGAAAATCGCCGTCTCGTCGTAGATGCCCGCCTCTTTCAGCGCGTCGCAGAGCAACCCGAACTGATGGTCCACCCGCGTGCACATTCCGTAGTAGGTGCGGCGCAGCTCGCGCCAGCGGTCTTCGCTCCAATCCTCGCAGCGCTGCCCTTCCCGGATGCCCTTGAGAATGGACGGCTTTTGCGACCAATCCTCCGGCGTGGGCGTGCGGGGCGGGATCTTTTCGGGGTCGATCATGCTGTAGTAGGGATCCTCAACCGCATAAGGCGGATGCGGATACCCGATCGGGATGTAGATGCACATCGGCTGATCGGCCGGCGGGTTGTGGATGCGGTCGATCGCCCCGTGTACGTTCGCCCAGTCCCCGTCGTAATAGGTGCCGCCGTCGGGTGGGTCTTCGATCTTCCCGGCGTAGAAGGAATACCAGTTGTCCCCCTCGGGGTCGCCGCGCCAATCCTTCTCCACGTGGTGGTTGTGGGCCCGACGGTAGAGGTCGGCCTTCTCGGGCGGAACGGCGTACTTCTCGTCGACGTGATCTTCCCAGCCGTCCTGGCCGGGCAGGAGATCGTTCTTGCCCCCCCACCACACGTAGTACCCCGCGTCTTTGAGTTGCCTCAGCAGAACCGGCTCGTGCTCGCGGAGCATGTGGTACATCGTCCGATGCCCGTGAACGTGCGGATACCATCCGGTCATGAAGCTGCAGCGCGACGGCGTGCAGACGGTGTTCTGGCAGAACGCCCGACGGAACGACACGGCGTCGGTCGCCACGGCGCGGTCCAGGTTCGGCGTCACGGCCGCGGGGTTGCCCATGTGGCCGAGAACATCCCCCCGCCACTGGTCGGGGTTGAAAATCACGATATGGGGTTGCTTACCGGGCACGATGGGTCCTTTCCTCTTGGCCGGGCAGCGCCTCGGCCGTTTACGTGCATCAGGCCTGCCGGGCTGCGAGGTCGTCAGCATATCGCCTGGCCGGGTCGGCTGCAAATTCACCTTCGCGACGAAGGCCTCCTGGCGCTGAAGCCCGAGGGTTTTGCCATTGCCCAAACCGTGTGCGGGCCGTACCCTGTGCACGACGCGAAAGACGGGCCCAACCAGGAGAGTTACGCGATGAACAAGGTGCGTTTCGGGGTAATCGGACTTGGCACGGTGGGAGCATCCCATGCCCGTGCCATCGCAGCGGCGGGGTCCGGCTCGTTCGAGCTGGGCGGCGTCGCCTGCGCTGTTCCCGAGAACGCCCATCGCGCCGCCGACGAACTGAACGTCCCCCACTTTCACGACGCCCAGGAGCTGCTGGACTCGGGCACCATCGACGCAGCCATCGTCGCAACGCCACACTATTGGCACCCGCCGCTGGCCGTACGTGCCGCCCGCGCGGGGATCCACGTGCTGTGCGAAAAGCCCCTTGCCGTCACCGTGGGCCCGGCGCGATGGATGATCGAAGAGTGCAACCGGCATGGCGTCGCCCTGGGCGTGATGTTCCAGCAGCGTCTCCGCCCGATGGTGCAGCGGATGCGAGAGATGATCGACGAGGGCACGCTGGGGGAGATCTTCCGCGTCGAGATGGTCTGCTCGGACTGGATTCGCACGCAGGCGTATTACTCCTCCGGCGCGTGGCGCGGAACCTGGAACGGCGAAGGCGGCGGGGTGCTGATGAACCAGGGCCCCCACTCGCTTGACCTGTTCCTCTGGCTGGGCGGGCTGCCGCGAGAGGTCTTCGCGTTCTGCCAGACGCGACACCACACCATCGAGGTCGAGAACACAGCCGAGTTGGTCTGCAAATACGCCGGACCGGCCACCGGGCACATTTACGCCTCCACCGCTCACGCCCCGGGCATTGAGCGACTGGTGCTGTCCGGCGACCGGGCGACGGCCATGATCCAGGGCGATTCACTGAAACTTGGAACGCTCGCCTGCCCGCTCGGGGAGCACATTCTCACCTGCCCGCGTGCCGGAAGCGAAGAAGGCGCGCTGGCGTCGGAATGGGCCAAAGTGGACTGCGGCGCCGAACCGTCCGCCGACGAGTTGCGGTTGGCTGTGGTCCACGCTTTCGCCCGCCATCTGATCGACGGTTCGCCGATGGTCGCGGGCGCACAGGGCGGCCTCCACCAGGTCGAGCTGACCAACGCCGCCTATCTCGCCAGCCACCGTCGTGCGGCCGCCGCGCTGCCGGTGGATGAAGCCGCCGTCGAGCAGATGCTCGAAGAGAACGCCACCGCCTCCAGTGTGGACGGGCTCGCCCTGCGGGCCTCCGCCAACGAAGACATCCGAACCCTCAAAGAAAGCGAATGAACACCCCATGGCCAAGCCGACCGATATCCGCGTAACCGCCGCTGAGCTGACCTTCCTGCCCGTCGAAACCCGCGTGCCGTTGAAGTTCGGGACCGAGACGCTCACGCACGTGACCTGCGCCCGCGTGAAGCTCACCGTTGCCGATGAGTCCGGCAACACCGCCGCCGGCTGGGGCGAGACCCCTTTGAGCGTGCAATGGGTCTGGCCGACCGATCAGCTCAGTTACGAAGACCGGCACGAGGCACTCAAGGGCTTCTGCGAGCACCTGACAGCCGACTGGGCCCGATGGGAAGGCTCGGGACATCCGCTGGAAGTCGGCCACGCGTTCCAGGAGCAGAGACTTCCCCGGGCGTTGCGGGACTTCTCCCGGGACCGCCCCGAGGGCGAGATGCCCTACCTCGCAGCCTTGGTCTGCTGCAGCGCGTTCGATATCGCCCTGCACGACGCCTATGGGCAACTCCACGAGATCGACGTCTACCAGACCTACAACGAGCAGTATCTATCGAGCGATCTCTCGGCGTTTCTCACTCCGGCCGAGCGATCGGACGTGACGTTCCAGGGCGTCTATCCGAGCGAATTCCTGGTCTCCGACCCGCCCGCGAAGCTGCCGGCGTGGCACCTGGTGGGTGGCAAGGACCTCATCGACCCCAGCGAGCTGACCGGCAACGAGCCCGACGACGGCTACCCGGTGCTGCTGCGTGAGTGGATCCGTCGCGACGGGTTGACCTGCCTGAAGGTCAAACTGCGCGGCAACGACGCCGAGTGGGACTACGACCGGCTGACGCGCATCGGCCGGATCGCCATCGAGGAGGGAGTGCTTTGGCTGACGAGCGATTTCAACTGCACCGTCACCGACCCGTCCTACGTCAACGACATCCTCGACCGCCTGGTGATCGAACATCCGCGGATGTACGGGATGATTCTGTACGTCGAGCAGCCCTTCCCCTACGACCTCGAAGCCAATCCCATCGACGTTCACAGCGTCTCGGCCCGCAAACCGTTGTTCATGGACGAAAGCGCCCACGACTGGCGACTCGTCGCCCAGGGACGCCGCCTCGGCTGGACGGGCGTGGCGCTGAAGACCTGCAAGACGCAGACCGGTGCGCTGCTGAGCCTCTGCTGGGCGAAGGCACATGGGATGACGCTGATGGTGCAGGACCTGACCAACCCCATGCTCGCCCAGATTCCCCACGTCCGCCTGGCCGCCCACGCCGGAACCATCATGGGCGTGGAGACCAACGCGATGCAGTTCTACCCCGCCGCCAGCGACATCGAGGCCGAAGTGCACCCGGGCCTCTACCGCCGACGCGATGGCCAGGTGGACCTGTCCACCCTCGGGCGAACCGGCATGGGATATCGCGCGGACGAGATTGATCGAGACCTGCCCGAACCCGCCGCCCGGGTCAGCGGGTAGGTGTCGCCAGGAGAAGCAGGCCTGCAGGGCCGGCGAACCACCGGGATCGAGTCCGGCGATTCAAAACATGAAGAGGCGCCCTGTTCGCGTGAGGGTGTGGTATCCGACAAACCGAGGTGGTTTGCCGGCGGAACGACTCCTGCAAACGGTTCTGCGCGTGCTATCCCCCACCTGACGGTGGGGGCTTTCTCAGTGCTCCAACCGTAGGGCCCGCAACTTG
>JBKHCL010000147.1:0-6436 GCA_046541875.1 Phycisphaerae bacterium
CGCCCGCCTGATGGTTCATCGTTCCGTCATGTCGCCCGCAAGTGTTCCGTCGTATGCACGGCCTTCCAGGCCGTGCATGCATGGGCTGGAAGCCCATGCCACGAAATCACTCCTACGGTTTAGCGCTTCCGCTTGAGCAGCACGCCCAGACCGCCGATTCCCAGCAACGCCATCGTTGCCGGCTCGGGAACGTAGACTTGCACGTTGTCGATGCCAGCGGCCGTCCAGCTACCCGAGTCCTGCTGAATGCGGAGGGTATGAGTGTCCGAGGTGGACAGGCTGGCGAGATCGACGAAGATGGTTCCGACATCGCCCGCGTTGTCAACAACCCCGGCACCTTGGCCAATTGTCACGGTGGAGATACCCGCTTCGTCGGGGGTCTCTTCGGTGGTCATGGGATCCACGTCCGCATCCCAGAAGTCAAAACTGTGGCAGGTCGGAGAATCAACGTCGCCCGATTCCACAGCGAACTCATGAAATCCCGACGAATGTCTACGCCGGAGAATCACGTTGAAGACGAGCGAATCGAGCGTGGGATTGGCCGAGGCAAGAAGCCCGCTAAGGTCGAACTCGTAATAATCGGGGGTGGCGTTTCCCCCCAGCGCAGCCTCTCCCGCTACGTGATTACCACTTCTACTTCCGTCGAACCATGAGTCGTCGGCAGAGTCATCCCCATCGGGCATGAAGTCACTTGCCGTGACCGCGGAGTCGGTGACGTTTGGCGAGCCATCGTCGTTATTGAAATCATACTCCACGATCATGATGGGATCGGCATGCGCGCTTGAAAGACCGGCACCGCCAATCACCAACGCCATCACGGCCAGGATTGCTGCTGCTTTGAATGTTCTCATCGTTGCTGCCTCCTCTTAAGGAAAAAGAGTCCGAAATGTCTTTCCTGCCGACACACCATGCACTGGCAGGATGTACCAAGGACGGTTCCCACGCCCTCGATTCTGAAAGTAGTATACCCCTGATTCCGCTTTTCCGATATACTGTTTAGCGAAAAGTTATTGGCACTATTGCGAAATATCTGGAGGACATGACATGACGCCTACGCCGGTTCGCACCATCGTTGTTCCCACGGCCGGCGGGTTGCACTATTCCCGGCAGGTTTCGCTGGGGGTCAAACGGTTTCTGCAGGCCGTCCCGGATGCGCCGCCGATGGCGATGATCGAGGCGGGGAAGCTGGCCCACCCCCAGTGGCGTCAGCGCCTTCCGGGGCAGTGGGCGGCCGTCGGATATGCCGGGGGAGACGACCTGGCCGATGCCCGCCGGCTGAAAATGCCGTGTGTTTTCTGCAATACATCGCTGGAGGGCGAGTTTGCGCGGGTCGTCCCGGACCATCCTGCCGTCGGTCGGTTGGCCGGGGAGCATCTGGTCGCCCAAGGGCATCGCCGCGTGGGGTTCGTGACGTATTATGGGATCACGCACTGGGAAGCGAGAAAGCAGGGGCTCGCGGCCGCCCTGGGCGAAGTGGGCGGAACCGTCCGCGACGTGTTCTGGTCGGGCGACGCGACCGACGAGTTGGGCGAGGCGCTGGCGGGCCTGTCGGCCGTCATGCTGCCGACCGATCAGGAGGCCTGCGAGTTCCTGTGTATTGCGGGGCAATTGGGCATTTCCGTACCGGACGAATTGGCGGTGATCGGGGCCGACAACGACACCTTCGCCTGCGAGATGGCGGAGGTCCCGCTGAGCAGCGTGGACCTCGCCCCCCGACGGATCGGAGAATTGGCCGCCGAGGTGCTCTGGGATGCGCTGAAGGAAGGACGAATGCCCGAATCTGCGGTCCTGCGCGTGCCCCCGCGCGGCGTGGCCGTTCGGCGGTCGACCGACGTGCTCGCCTACGAGGATCCTCACGTCCGCTCGGCGATGGCGTTCATCCAGGAGCACGCCTGTGAGGACATCACGATTGAGGACGTTGTGCGCGATCAGACCATCTCGCGGCGGACGCTGGAGAACCGCTTCAAGCGGGACGTCGGGCGAACGCTGCTCAAGCAGATTCACCATGCGCGGTTCGAGAACGCCAAGCGATTGCTGATCGAGACCGGGCTTCGCATCACGGACATCGCCCCGCAGTGCGGTTATCCGGACCACAGCCGGTTCACCACGGAGTTCGGTAAGCACGTGGGCATGAGCCCGTCGGCGTACCGCGCCGTGAACGGCCTGGGGGATTGAGGCCGGCTCCGACGGCGCTGGTAAAGAGGGTGTCTCGGAGGTAGGGTGACGGTTGAAATGAGCGGCGATTCGCATATTCCGGTCATCGGCCTGGTCGGTGGTGTGGGCGCGGGCAAGAGCACCGTCGCCGACGCCTTCGCGGAGTTGGGCTGCGCGGTGATCGACGCCGACAAGCTCGGGCATGAGGTGATTCAGGCCCCGGCGGTGCGCGATGCGCTGGTGGAGCGATGGGGAACGCGGATCATCGGCGACGACGGTCGGGTGGATCGGTCGGCCGTGGGGGAGATCGTGTTCGATGACGAGGCGGAGTTGGCGTTTCTCAACGAGATCATGCACCCGAGAATCGCCGAGCGAATCGCCGGGCGGATCGATGAACTTCGGAATGATCCCGGCGTATCGGCCATCGTGCTGGACGCAGCGGTGATGCTCGAAGCGGGCTGGGACCACCAGTGCGACGTGCTGGTGTTCGTGGACGCTCCGGAGGCGGTGCGTTTCGCGCGGGTTCTCTCGTCTCGAGGCTGGAGCGAAACCACGTGGCGTGAGCGTGAAAATTCGCAGTTTTCGATTGACAGAAAAGCGGCTTCCTGTGATTATTGTTTACGTAACAGCTCCAGCGAATCCCACCTGCGAGAGCAAGTCCGCACGCTTTTCCACCGTATTGTGAGCCGCGCGGACTGATCCCAGCCCGGCAAGACCACAGCAGGGATCTTTCCTCCATTGGGAATGGGCATGCCGGAGCGCTACAATTCCGGCGTAACGACACCCCGCCGGAACCGTTTCTCCCGCCGGGAGAGCCGAACCCCCCAACGAACAACCGCGCAGACACGTTGCCCTGCACTACCGTAACGTTCACGCGCGCATTCCAGCGGCCGGGCGACGACGATTGGCCGCCCGCCGGAGAACCAACCACGCGAAGCACACACCCGCGTCGGTCTGCCGAACGGACCGACCACCGAATCCGACACGCCTTTGGAGGCAACCAGGGAGCCATGGCCGAGACCACCAACAAGAAGAAATCACGCAAGAAGGCCGCGAAGAAGACCACGCGGAAGAAGAAGGACGTCGATACGCCCCAGCCTCAGGTGGAAGACACCGCGGCCGAGCAGACCTCCCCGCCCGAGCCGGAAGAGGATATGGGCGGGTTCGACAAGGAGATGCACGAGAAGTACGAGCGCGTCAAGCGCGGTAATCTCCACATCACCGACCTGCAGAAGATGTCCGTGCAGGAACTTCACGAGATCGCCAAGGAAGAGGATATCCACGACTACGCGGGCATGGTCAAGCAGGACCTGATCTTCCATATCCTCAAGAACCGCATCCAGAAAGACGGGCTCATGTACGGCGAGGGAGTGATTGAGATCCTCCCCGACGGGTTCGGCTTCCTGCGCAGCCCGGACTACAACTACCTGCCCAGCCCGGACGATATCTACGTCTCACCATCACAGATCCGCCGGTTCGGCCTCAAGCAGGGAAGCATCGTCGCCGGGCAGATCCGCCCTCCGAAGGAGTCCGAGAAGTACTTCGCGCTGCTGCGCGTCGAGGCGGTGAACTTCGAGGCGCCCGACCACGTCAGCAACAAGGTCGACTTCGAGGACCTCATCCCCGAGCACCCCGACAAGCGCATCTTCCTGGAGACCACGGCCGAGGAGATCAACACGCGCGTGATCAACCTCGTCACGCCCATCGGGTTCGGCCAGCGGATGCTGATCGTCGCCCCGCCGCGCACCGGCAAGACCGTCCTGCTGCAGAAGATCGCCAACGCGATCACCACCAATCACCAGAACGCATACGTGATTGTCCTGTTGATCGACGAACGGCCTGAAGAAGTCACCGACATGGAGCGGAACACCTCGGCCGAGGTGATCTCCTCGACGTTCGACGAGCCGGCCAGTCGACACATCCAGATCGCCGAGATGGTCTCCGCCAAGGCCAAGCGGATGGTGGAATACGGCAAGGACGTGGTGATTCTGCTGGACAGCATCACGCGTCTGGCGCGGGCGTACAACACCGAGGCCCCCTCTTCGGGGCGCATCCTCACAGGCGGCGTGGAGGCCAATGCGCTCGAATCGCCCAAGCGGTTCTTCGGGGCGGCCAGGAGCATCGAGGGCGGCGGGTCGCTGACGGTGATCGCCACCGCGCTGATCGACACCGGCAGCCGCATGGACGAGGTGATCTTCGAGGAGTTCAAAGGCACCGGCAACAGCGAACTGCACCTGGACCGGCGCCTGGTGGACCGTCGCGTCTGGCCGGCCGTGGATATTTCGCGGTCCGGCTCGCGGAAGGAAGAACTCCTGCTGGACCCCACCGAGATGCAGCTGGTCGCGCGCCTGCGACGCGTGCTGGCCGAGATGCAGCCGCCCGAGGCGATGGAACTGCTCATCTCGCGTCTGCAGAAGACCCAGTCCAACGCCGAATTCCTCATGACGATGAATCTGGACTGAGTTGCCGGGCCCGGCACCCGCAACGCGCGCGTGCAAGGGTTTGTGAATTGCGGACGGGCATTCGTCCGAAGTACAATGGGCGGCGTGGGTTCCCTCCCCGCCGCCCTTTTTGCTGAAAGGACGCAGCGATGATCAAGCACATACACATCGAGAATTTCAAGTGCTTCAAGGACTTCGACCTCGACCTCGGACCGTTCAACGTCCTCGTCGGCCCGAATGACTCGGGGAAGACGGCATTCCTGCAGGCAGTCCGGATACTTGGGGTCGACTTAAGTCGAAACACCCGCTCGCTGCCAGTTGAGCTTGGACTAGGACGCGACTGGCGGGATCTGCGTCGTGAGGGTGCCAACGAGAAGCCTTGGGTTGTTCGGGCCGAATTCACGAGAAAGAGGCAAAGCGAATCGTTTGTACAGGATCGCTTTTTCGACTCCGGTTCATTAGCGTCCAAGACCCACCACCTCAATGAAATGCCTGCCAAACCCAGCGGAACCCAGCAAGGCGATGCAGAACCGATTCCTGGCGTCAGCGTCGGCAGAGTTGAGTACTACTCCCTGAACGCATCCTCTTGCCGTAAGCCATCTAATCTCGGCGATCGTCTGGAACCAGATGGGAGCGGCCTTTGCGGCGAAGTCGATGGCCTTAGGCGGGACTATCCGAGCCAATACGCAAAACTTAGACTCCTCTTCTCGAAGCGTTTTCCTTTCTACTCTGAGATACAGAGCCCCGTTGAACATAGTCATGGAGAACGCGGAAAACGCCTTGGGTTGGCGTTTCTGACGCGAGATGGTGTATCTATACACAGTTCATGTGTTTCTGATGGTGTGATGCTTACGCTCGCAGTTGCGGCAATTTGCTCAAGAACCCCAGATCTTGACATTTTGCTCTTGGAGGAACCTGAGAACGGGGTGCATCCCCAAGGCTTGCGAGAGACGATAGAGATGCTCCGTCCTCTGGCATCTGATCTAGACGTTCAACTTATCCTCACCACTCACTCGCCGTACCTTCTGGACCTCGTGGAGCCAGAAGAGGTCAAGGTGTTCCACAAGAAGGCGGACGGCTCCGTTGAAGCCAAAGCCATGTCGGACTACGAGGAAGTGCAGGTTATGAAGAAGCACTTCATGACGGGAACGATATGGACGGAGCTCGGTGAGGAGCGAATCATGGAGGGGGCCAAGGGGGAATGAGCGTCAAACGGATTCTGATCTATTGCGAAGGCAAGAACGAACACGGCGGTTGCTGGGATGAAGAACGCGTCGGCATGGACCATCCCGGTGCACTGCCGAGACTGGTAAACAGGTTGCTTCCGGAAGCAGCAGACTGGAGCTTCTGCTGCAAACCATGGAAGAACGTCAAGGCACCTCAAGGGAAAGGTCCCCTCCTTGCGCGGAAAACGATGGTCGCCATGACACGAGGGGGGCTCGATGGTTTTGATGCCGTGGTGGTTGTCATGGATCGTGATCGCGTGAGATCGAGATTGAATGATCTGGCCACTGGCCGAGACGATAGCAGCAGTGACATTTCAAGCCCCTTCGTGCCCTGCGCCGTCGGGGTCGCAGTAGAGACATTCGACGCCTGGATGATCGTGGACGGCGGCGCAGCCAAATGTGCCGGCGCCGAGGGCGCCAATACGCATGGTGAACCCGAGAAACTGACGGGCAAAGAGAAATCGGGCAACCATCCCAAGGACCGGGCGGAGGATATCTTCGGCGGCGGGTTGACCGAAGCCTATTCTGCCGTGGCTCCATCCGTGGACCTGGACATGCTGCGCGAGCGATGCCCCAACGGCTTTGGCGCGTTTGCCGATGATGTCCAGTATCACC
>JBKHCL010000148.1:0-6357 GCA_046541875.1 Phycisphaerae bacterium
CCGGGCCGGGGCATCGTTAAATGATATGCAAGGCAATAGAAAAGGAGACGTCATGAACCATCGAGTTTCAGCCTGTTGTGCGGGTGTTTTTTTGTTGGTCGGTCTGGGAAGCGTCGGCTGCGCTTCGGGCGGGGACGGGTTCACGTCCTGGGCGGTGACGCTGGACAAGGCGTTGCCCGGCGAGAAGGACCTGGTTCTGCACGTGGCCACGCGGGAAGGGAAGGTCCTCGCAGCGTTCGGCGACGGTCCGAAATACAACTCGTTCTGGCATGAGGCGGATGTCTCGAAGCTCACGGTCTGCGACGGCGTGTTCGTCGGCCCGGTCAAGGTGACCGTCACGCCCGACCCATGGGTGCCCGCCGACGGCAAGCCGTACGAATGCAATTACACACTGGCCGCCCCTGTCGGCGAGGGGGGCAAGCCCTCCTACAGCGGAACCGTCCGCGGCAAGGAGGTGCGTTCCACGGTGAGCGCTGAGAAGACTCCGCCTCCCGGAGAATCGGCCACCGAGCGTTACAGCCTGCGGCTGTTCCGTGCCCTTCGCATGATCGCCCCCGCCCGCGGCAGGAAGGGCGCGAGCGTCAACTACGCCCTGGACATGTCGCTTTCCTTCGCGATCGAACCGGACGGGACCACGAGCGAAGCCCTCTTCGAGAGTGTGGTCCCGGACTACCGCAGCTACTCGGCCGAGGTGGTCTCGATCGATATTGAGCGCCAGGGTCCGTGGCTGACCGGGCAGGCCGTCATCGACGTGGACTACGGCAGGGACGCCGATCGCGTGTCCAAGCCGGTCCTGCGACATACCTACACATTCAAGGGGTACGCCATCGGCAGCAAGGCCGTCGCGCGGTACGACGCGAAGGTCCTGGACGTGCACGACAGGAACATCGTCGCCTGGGGCACCCGCACGCGAGAAAAGGCGCCCGCTCCGGACCAAAGCACCGCGAAGATCCGACTGCACGACGGGATGGGCAAGTCCTGGCCGGTGATTCTCTCGCTCGTGCTGGACGACGACGGGCCCATTCACGGATTCGCCTACGCCAGCGGATGGAACCACCAGGTGCACAAAGTGGACGCCTCGAAGCTGCGCCTGAGTAACGGCCGGCTGCGCGGGCCGATCACCGTCACGCTCGATCCGGACGTCTACAAGGACCCGAAGGTCGTCATCACGCTCGATTACACCATCGACGCGAAGGTGCAGGGCACGGTATTGCGGGGCAAGTTCGTTCGCACCGACGCAGCCGTCACCGCGCGCAAGCTGGATGAGGAGCTCGCAGCCCTGCAGAAGAAGGATGTCACGGGTCGGGTGACGGGCAAGCTCTCGCATCGGACGCCGCCGGCGGTCAGGCAGGAAACACTCAGCCACGCCCGCCTTGGGTTGGGCTGGTCGATGATGGGCGGCAAGCGGGTGAAGGGCAAGAAGGGGTGGCATCACCATTCTGCCGTCGAGTTGAATTTCGAGGACGGCAAGGTGACGGACGCTCGACTGGTGAACCCCAAGGACGCCGGCGTGCTGGATTCCGAACTCGTCGAAGCGACGCTGAAGGTGGACGGTACGCGTGTGACCGGTCGGGTCGTGTTCGACGTGAAGAGCAAGTGGGTTGCCGACGGCCGATATGCCTTCGATCTCCACGGCATGCTGCGGGGCAATACCCTCAGCGGCCTGTGGCGCGGCACGTTCAACGGCAAACCCATCCTCACCAAGAGCGCGAAGCTCAACGGCACGCTGCACCGGTAAACAGGAAGCCCACGGCCGAAGGTCCCGCCGGTGGCACCTGAGTCGTGGCATGGGCTTCCAGCCCATGCATTCACGGCCTGGAAGGCCGTGCTACGGGGGCACGCTCTATCCCCCACCTGACGGTGGGGGCTCCCTCGGAGGCTTTTTCGTGGCATGGGAGCGCATCGGCGTGGGGACACGCCGATGATATCGGTTGGTCTCTTCGTGGTGGCGGGGCGGTTCGTGCTCTACTACAATCGCCGTCGAACCCACAACCGAGAGGTTTCCATGCTTCCAGACGACGTTCGTGCGTACATCGATACCAACAGCGACCGTTTCGTGGCGTCTCTGTGCGATTTTCTTCGGATCCCGTCGATTGCCAATGAGCGGCTGGACCCGCACCCGTGTCAGGCGGCGGCAGATTGGCTGGCGGCCTATTGCACGGGGCTTGGCCTGCGGACGCAGATTCTGCCCACCGCCGGCCAACCGGTCGTGATCGCGCAGTACCCCGCACCGGCGGGCGCCCCGACGGTGCTCATTTACGGCCATTATGACGTTCAACCCGCAGAGCCACTCGAACTGTGGGAAACGCCGCCGTTCGAGCCGACCCTCCGCGACGGGCAGATTTTCGCTCGCGGAGCCAACGACGATAAGGGTCAGCTGTTCGCGCACCTGATAGCGGTCGAGGCGTGGCAACAGGCCGACGGGGGTCTTCCGGTCGGCGTGACGTTCTTCTTCGAGGGCGAAGAGGAGATCGGGTCTCCCACGCTCGAACCGTTCATCGAGGCCCATCGCGAATTGCTCTCAGCCGATGCGTGCGTCATCTCGGATTCGGAGTTTTTTGCCGAGGGGATTCCGTCGATCACCTATTCGCTTCGCGGCCTGACGACGGCGGAACTGACGGTCACCGGCCCGGCGTGCGATGTTCACAGCGGCGTCAACGGCGGGGGGCCGGCGAATCCGGTCAACGCATTGGCCGCCCTGGTAGGGGGCATGCACGACGCCGACGGACGGGTGACGCTGCCCGGGTTTTACGACGACGTGGCCGAACTCACCGACGCCGAACGGGCCGAGTGGGCCGCCTTGCCGTTCGACGAGGGCGAATACGCCGAAGCCATGGGCGTCACGGAGTTGGGCGGCGGCGAGAAGGGCTACACCGCCCTGGAGCGGCGATGGGGCCGACCGACGCTGGACTGCAACGGCATCGTCGGCGGCTACACCGGCCCGGGCGATAAGACGATCATCCCCTCATCGGCGTCGGCGAAGCTCTCGATGCGACTGGTCCCCGATCAGGACCCCGCGAGGGTCTTCGCCGGCCTGGAGCGGTACGTCCGGGAGAACACCCCGCCGGGCGTCGAGGCGAGCGTCGAACTGCATGCCGGGGCCCGGGCGGTGATGCTCGCCACCGACTCACCGGCGATGCGGGCTGCCCGGACGGCCTGCCAGGAAGCGTTCGGCCGATGGCCCGCGCTGATCCGCTGCGGGGCGTCCGTGCCCGTCACCGAGGTGTTTCAGCGGCTGTTGGGGCTGGACGCGGTGATGCTCGGGCTCGGCCTGCCGGACGACAATATTCATTCGCCCAACGAGCGGTTCAAGCTTTCCCAGTTGCTGGGCGGGGCGGCCGCGTCGGCGGCGCTGCTGGGCGAGCTGGGCCAGGCGGGCTGAGCGGTGGCGAAAACCGTAAAACCGCTCTTGACATTCCGGGGAAAACGGGCATAATTCCCTGATTCCCGTTTCGGAACAAGGAGCACGCAAGTGTATGCAGTGATCGAAGACAGTGGTCAGCAGTTTCGGGTCGCCGAGGGCGACGTGCTGAACGTGGACATCCGCGAGCTGGACGACGACGCCAGGCAGGTCGAGTTCGACCGCGTTCTGCTGGTCTCCGACGACAGCGACATCAAGGTCGGCACGCCGTTGGTGCAGGGCGCGAAAGTGACGGCCGACATTCTGGACCCGCAGTTCAAAGGCACCAAGGTTCAGAGCTTTTACTGGCGCCGGCGGAAGTCCTCCAAGAAGAAGACCGGACATCGCCAGAAGTACCTCAAGGTGAAGGTCACCGGCATTCAGTTGTAAGACCCGCGCCGCATCGACTTTTCAAGGCCGCCTCGCAAAACGGAGTGGCCTTTCTGCTGCGCCGGCGGCGGTTGTCCGACCGGCGCGATGTTTGCGGGTCGGAGGCGTCTTCGCACACTGGCCGGCAGGGTTCATCCAGCGGGGGCATTATTCCGATAATACAAGTGGAGCAGTGGCAGCAGGGATTTCTGCTTTTTCGCCAGTGCGGGAGCTGCTATACTACGGATATCAGGTATAGTGTACACGTCTAACGCCAACGTCGCGCCCTGCGGCGACCGAACCGCGGCGGGTTACCAGGAGCCAAGCCATGCGTAAACGGAATCGGACGGAAGTCGGCAGCCAAAAGGGTTTCACGCTGATCGAGTTGCTGGTGGTGATCGCGATTATCGCATTGCTGGTCTCGATCCTCCTGCCCAGTCTCAAGCAGGCCAAGGAAAGCGCCAAGTCGATGTACTGCAAGACGAATATGCGTACCGTGGCGACGGCCGTCCGGCAGTACGCGCATGAGGAGAACGACTTGCTGGTGTGGTATCGCACCAAGGGCAGTGCGGGGTTCTACCCGAACGGTGAGTTCTTCACGAACATGCTGGTTCGCAAGGGCGTCATCGAAGGCCAGAACATCAACAAGGTGCCCGCGTCCGAGGATTTCAGTCCGTTCCGCTGCCCCAATGGCACGGACGAGCCGGGGGGGCAGTTTGCCGGTGCCTGGGGAGGAGGGATCGACAACCCCAATACCGATCCGGCATGGAAAGGTTGGTGGTATGATCCGGGCTGGTGGGAGGCGGGCTACCCCGAGGTGAACGAGACGGCCGTCCGGACGTGGTACAGCCTCAACGCGACCAACAAGGGCTATTCTCCTTTCCGTGTGATATACGGTTTGACCGAGGAGCAGTACGAGTCGCCCGATTTCCAGAAAGACGAGCGACGCATAACGAATATCCAGCGGGGCTCGGAAATGGTGCTTCTGTTCGAAGGCTGCTTGGCTTTCCAGGGCACGCGCGCCAACCACATCGCCGCCAACCACCCGCCGTACACCAGCCCGTTCAGCGGCGGGAGCAACATGGCCTTCTTCGACGGACACGTCGAAGGCTTTGATACGACGGTGTTCTCCGACCCGGAGAAAAACCTCCAGGGATCCGACTGGGTCGACGCGCTTTCGCGACACAACAAGCCCATCATGCGATGGGAGAAGAACAGGGGCACCCGGCGGTAACCGAGGCGGGGGCCGCTCCCTCACCTGCGGGAGATGGCTCCGAAAGCGCCCGCTGCTCCGCCTGCAACAAGTTGCGGGCCCTACCGCGTCCCGTACTCGCTTTTGTACGGGAAGATCGTCTCGCTGTACCACTTCCCCGTCCCCTCCTCGAAACGGGTCGTTTCGTAGGTCCGCACGCTGCCGTCCATGAAGCTCAGATTCGTCATGGCGTTGGTGGGCCCGAGAATGGGAGCATGTCGGCCTGCGACGTGACCGGTGCATGTTCCGGTCCACCAGTCCTTGACCTGCCCCCACTGATTGCCCTCGGTGAACATGACAAACTCAGAGGTCCGCTTCATTCTGGTCAAACGGCGTTGGGTGCCATTGTAGCGACCGCCACGGTCGTTCCACATGATCAGGAACGGCGAATCGTTGTGGTTGGACGTGTTGGGGCAATACCACGAACGGACGGCCGCCCCCCCGATGTCGGCAGGCTGACCGTTCTCGAATTCACCCTCGGCATACCAGCGGAACAGGTCTGGGTGCCGCATGTTGGCTTCGTATCGTCCGCTGCCGTCACTTCGTTCCAAGGTTCCGTTGGGGCAGCGGAAGATGCTCGGCTCCTCGCCCGGGGCCGACTTCTGGGCATGGGGGGCATCGGCATATCCCCCCCGGACCAGCATGTCGGCCCAGAACTCGCCCTGTTTGTAGTACCTGTTGCTGGAGTTGTCGCTGATGCGATACCACACCACCATCTGGTTGTACCCTTGGGCATAGTTGACCACCGCCCCGGCGATGCCCTTCATGTTCGTCACGCACACTGCCGTCTTTGCCTGTTCCTTGGCCTGCTTGAGGCTGGGCAGCAGGATCGAGACCAGCAATGCGATAATCGCGATGACCACCAGCAGTTCCACCAGCGTGAAACCCCGTCCCATCTTTGCGTCCCGGTCCGCTGCGTTCCTGCCGTGTCCCATGATGATGCTCCTGACTGAGGTCAAGCCCCCAAATGCCCATGGATGGACGTATCGCCCTTATACCGAAAATACGAATCGATAATGTCAATTGTACACGAAGGCTCCGTAGACGATCAAGCGACTTTTGTTTATGCGCATTGCCTGCGGGCGCGTACAAGTTTCCGGCATTTTCGTGCCTCATTCCTTGGTCGACCGGTCTGTTTTGCGGTATAATTGCAGTTCGCCGGGTGTCCTTGGCTGGATGCGGCAGGGCGTGGGGACCAAGCCGCGTTTCGCCGTCCTCGGCCACATCCTGAGGCTGTTTTGAGGTACCTGAACATGCGAACGAGCTATCGCCGCGGATTCACACTCGTGGAACTTCTGGTCGTCATCGCGATCATCGCGCTGCTGGTCTCGATCCT
>JBKHCL010000049.1:0-23981 GCA_046541875.1 Phycisphaerae bacterium
GCTTCCAGCCCATGAATACACGGCCTGGAAGGCCGTGCTACGGGGTGCGTTCTATCCCCCACCTGACGGTGGGGGCTTGTAGGCCGTAGGGCCCGCAACTTGTTGCGGGCGGAACGACTGAAAGGCCTTGCTACGACCCCTGAGGGTCCTTGCGGTCAGTCTTTGTTGTTCTTGCGTTTCCAGTCGTCGATGGCGGCACGGACGGCGTCTTCGGTGAGCACGGAGCAGTGCACCTTGGGGGCGGGCAGGTCGAGCTCTTCGGCGATGTGGGCGTCTTTGATGGAGACGGCATCTTCGATGCTTTTGCCCATCAGCCATTCGGTGGCGAGCGAGCCGGAAGCGATGGCCGCCCCGCAGCCGAAGGTCTTGAAGCGGACGTCTTCGATGATCCCGTCGTCGGAGATTTTCAACCAGAGCTTGGTCACGTCTCCGCACTGGCCGGCCGTCACGTTGGCCAGTCCGACGCTGGGGTCGCTTTCGTCCAGAGAGCCCACGTTGCGGGGGTTCTCAAAATGGTCCATCATCTTTTCGCTGAACTGCATGGCACGTCCTCGTTGGCCGACCCGGAATTGGGGCGGGCGAGTCTGATTGTAGCGGACTTATCCGGCGGAGCAACCCCCACCCGGGCAGCAGCCCTCCGGGCCACACTGCCGGGAGGAGGCCTCTTCGTAGAACGGGCTGAGTTCCCGCAGCAGGTGCACGGGTTTGGCGATAAGCGAGACGGCGTGGTCGATCTCCTCCTCGGTGGTGAATCGACCGATCGAAAAGCGGATGCTTCCCTGGGCCCGTCGGTGGTCGAACCCCATCGCCTCCAGCACGTGGCTGGACTCGTGCGAGGCGGTCGTGCAGGCCGACCCGGTCGCGACGGCCAGGTCGCGCAGTCGGGTGATGAGGGCTTCGGCTTCGATGTACTGGAAGGAGAGGTTCAGGGTGTTGGGCAGGCGTGCGTCGGGATGGCCGTTGAGGTGAACGTCCTCGACCTCGGCGACGATCCCGCTGTGGAGGCGGTCGCGCAGACCCGCCAGTCGGGCGGCTTCATCGTGCATCCGGTCGGCGGCGATGTCGCAGGCGGCTCCGAAGCCGACGATTCCCGGAACGTTCAGCGTGCCGGATCGACGGTTCCGCTCGTGCCCGCCGCCGTGCATCTGAATCGCCAGGCGGACGGCGGGGTCTTTGCGCCGGACGTACAGGCAGCCGACGCCCTTGGGGCCGTAGATTTTGTGGGCCGAGATGCTCAGCAGATCGATGCCCATCGAGTCGACGTCGGTGGGCAGCTTTCCGACGCTCTGGGTGGCGTCGCAGTGGAACAGCACGCCCCGTTCCTTCGCGACGGCCCCGATGCGGGCAACGGGATTCAGCGTGCCGGTTTCATTGTTGGCCGACATGACGGAGACCAGGATGGTGCGGTCGGTGATGGCCTCGGCGACCTGGTCTGCCGAGATGACGCCGGAGGAATCGGGCGTCAGCCAGGTGACCTCGGCGCCCTGGGTTTCGAGATACTCGCACACGTCGATGACGGCTTTGTGTTCGGTCCGCGAGGTGACGATGTGGTTGCCCTTCTCGCGGTAGTTCTCGAAGACGCCCTTGATCGCGAGATTGTCGCTCTCGGTGGCCCCGGAGGTGAAGACGATCTCGCGCGGATCGGCGTTGATCAGCTCGGCGACCTGCTCGCGCGCGTCCTCGACCCCCTGGCGGGCCTGTTGCCCGAAGGTGTGCAGTTCGCTGGCGGCATTGCCGAACTGCTCACGCAGGAAGGGAAGCATCGTATCCAGCGCCCGCGGGTCGACGGGAGTGGTGGCGTTGTAGTCCATGTAGATGGGCGTCTTGACAGCCATCGGTCCATCCTCGTTTCAGTTCTGCTCCGGGTGGGTCGGGTCGTTGAGCATGTCCTGCAGGTGAACCTCCCGGAGCACCTCGTAGATTCGCTCGTTGACTTTCCGCACCGGATCGGCGATCGGGCACTTCTCCACCATTCTACACCCTTTCGGTTCCATTCCTGTGCAATCGGCGAAACGAATGGGTCCTTCCAGGGCGATTACGATGTCGGCCATCGAGATTTCAGTCGGGTCATGCGAGAGACGATACCCGCCTCGGGCACCGCGTGTGCTCTGCACGAAACCGGCCGCCGACAACTCCTTCAGTACATTCATCAACAACGAGGACGGAACGCCAAAAAGTTCCGCAATCTCCCGTGCGCTGGCGACTTGTCCGTCTTCCAGCGTCGCCAGATGCGTCATCGCAACCAGTCCGTAACCAGCCTTCTTTGTGATACTGAGCATTCCGGGCATTCCTTTCAGTAACAGCGAAAAACCAAAAAAAGCACAATTGTCCTACGCATATCGTACAACATTCCCTCCAATTCGACAAGGCCCGCTTCCCCGCAGCCGGCAGCGAAATTCATTGCCCGGTTTCTGCTTTGGCAGTGACCTTGTAGAATAGGAAAGGCAAAAGGGACATAAAGGGTACCTCCAATAAGTGTGAAGATCAAACAGTTTGGCCGCGTGAGTTTTGGGATTTTGGGTTGTCGATTGGTCGCTGCGTCGACAGTATGATGTGAATGGCCCGCCACGAGCCCGGGTCGGATCGGCCAAAAGCGACTGCCCGTCGCCTGCCGATGTACATGACGCAAAAAACTTCGTGCTTCTCGCAGTCCATGCCGGTTTCTGCCCCAACGGTCGACGGAGAGAGTATGCATCGCAATCGGCGAATTCAGCGTGTGTTGCTGACGGGCTTGGCCGTCCTGGCGTTGGCGGGGGGAGCCTGTCGCCGCGATCGCCCCGTCGAGGATCCGAACCAGCTTTCCGAGTCAAACCAGACGTACAACCCTCCCATCGTCCATCCGTCGGACGCGAACGTTCGCACCGACGGCAATACCGTCTCGTCGCCCAAGCTGGATCATCGACCGATCCCCGCCGCGCAACTGGCCCGGCTGCACGCCCTCAAGGAGAAAGTTGTCCGTGCGGCGCACTATCTCGCGGAGCATGGCAGGGACGCTTTGGGCGAGTTCGGCGATCCGAACAGCCGCTGGGGTCGTGAGCCGTATGTGTTTGTCTGGACGATTCAGGGGGTCTGCATCGCCCACCCGAATAACCGCAACCTGGTCGGCAGAAATCTCATGGGGCTGACCGACACGCAAGGCGACAACTTCGCGATTAAGTTCGCCCGGATCGCCACCGACAAGGCCAACGCTTACCAGGGATGGTGCGACTACTACTGGAACCCGCCCGGCAGCGACGAATCGACCCAGAAGGTGAGCTTCATCAAACGCGTGTCCGGGCGAACCTGGCTGGTGGGGGCGGGGTTGTATGCAGACCTCTCTGCCGACCGGGTGCGCCACGCGATGCGCGATCCCAACGCGATGGTGACGCCATGAGCGAACCCCGCAAGCTCACGATTCGCCAGCGCGTCCTGGTGTTGCTTCTGCTGGGGATCCTTGGAATCGTCGGGATGGCCGGTGTGATCGGCTACGCCCTGCACCGCACGAGTTCGCTGCTGGGGGAGGCATCCAGCGCCGGTGAGATCGCGCGAGGTTCCGAACGCCTTCGGGCCAACCAGGAACGCTTCCTGCGGAACCCCCGCCAGGACCACGCCCAGCGCACCATCGCAGCGCTGGATCGCCTCGAAGGGCGAATCCATCGGGCCAATGAACGGTTCGGCCGGTTGCGACGCCAGAAGGAACTGCTCGATGAGTATCGCCCGCGGCTGGCGCGGGTCATCGGCCTGTCCCTGCAACTGGAGAGCGACCTGTCCCGCTTCCAGGGCGCCGGTTCCGGGCTGATCGAGGACATCCGCAGCAAGATCATCGACCGTGCCGAGATACTCGACGTGCGCGACATGATGGCCGACCGATCGGTGAACGTTACGCACGACGCCCTGGCCAACTCCGCCTCGGTCATCATCGAGCAGATAAGCCGGACGGAACTGAATATCGCGAAGTGGTTCCTCAGTCGGCCGAACGTGACGTACCGGGAACACCGCGATCAGATCCGTGAGACGATTCAGAAAGAGCTGGAGAAGATCCGGTATTTCCTGGTGGCCATCGACGACGAGAAGCTCTTCTCGGCCGCCGAAAAGCTGCATGAGCGGGTCGAAGGGTTGCATGAGATCCACCTGACCATCGAGGCCGACCGGGCCCGGCGGGACGGGCAACTGGCCAGTCTCAGGCCGTTGGGGCGTGAGTTGTTCGGTCTGAATCGACAGGAGTCGATCGCCATCCAACGCCAAAGCCGCCGGACGCACGATCAAGTGATGGTGCTCAGCCTGATCGTCGGGGCGGCGTTCCTCCTGCCAACCCTTCTGATCGGCTGGCGGCTGGGGCGGTCCATCGTGCATTCGCTCCAGTCCACCGTGAAGGTGCTGCACCGAGTGGACCTCAATCGTCTCGACGAGCCATTCGGACAGACGGACGGATTGGGCGATATTCCCGACGACGAGATCGGGCGGTTGATCCGGGCGTTGGACGATATGCGCCGTCGGCTTCGCGAGGGAATCGCCCAGCGCGAGCAGGCCCAGCAGGCGCTGCAGCGCAACGAGCAGAACCTCCGCATCACGCTCAACTCCATTGCCGACGGCGTGATCGCCACCGACGCCCAGGGACGGGTGACGCAGATGAATCCCGTCGCCGAGCAACTGACCGGCTGGTTGCTCGGGGAAGCAGAGGGACGCGACGTGGAAGAGGTCTATCGGCTGAATCTGGGAGATCCCGACGACGACCAGTCGGCCGCCTTCGACGAAGAAGTCTGGCTGATCGCTCGCGATGGAACGCGGCGCCGGGTTGCTGCCAGCGAGTCGCCGATTGTCGACGAGCAGGGCAACGAACTCGGCGAGGTGGTGGTCTTCCAGGACATCAGCGAGGAAGTGCAGCTGCAGGAGCAGCTCCGTCACGCCCAGAAGATGGAGGCCGTCGGGCAACTCGCCGGGGGCGTAGCCCACGATTTCAACAACCTGCTGACCGCGATCATGGGCAGTGCAGCCCTGCTGGCGATGCGGCTGGGAGAGGACCACGAGGAAGCCGGTCTCGTCGAACAGATCACATTGGCCTCCGGACGGGCCGCCGACCTGACCAAGCAACTGCTGGCGTTCTCCCGGAAGGGGCGGATGCAGAGCACCTCGGTGGACCTTCACGAGATGGTGGGCGAAGTCCATCGGCTGATTACGCGGAGCATCGATCGGCGGATCGAGATCGTCTGCGACCTCCAGGCCGATCGCCCGATCGTGCATGGCGATCCGACGCAGTTGCAGAACGCGCTGCTGAACCTCTGCGTCAATGCCCGCGACGCGATGCCCCAGGGCGGAACGCTTACCCTGGCCACCCGCAATGTGACCCTCTCTGGCGAGGAGCTGGAGCATTGGCCCGAGGACCTCGTCCCCGGCGAATATGTGCAGGTTGAGGTGCGGGATACCGGCGTGGGCATGGACGAAGCCCTGCAGACTCGCATCTTCGAGCCGTTCTTCACCACCAAGCCCGAGGGCGAGGGAACCGGGCTGGGGCTGGCCGGCGTCTACGGCTGCGTGCAGAGTCATGGCGGGGCGATTCGGGTGGAATCCGCTCCGGGTCAGGGGTCCACCTTCCGCCTGCTGTTGCCCGCATCGATCAGCCGAAACAGGCATCTGCCCCGTCGCCGGGGCGAGGGTGTGGTCCGGGGCGAGGGGACCGTGCTGGTCATCGACGACGACGAGGCGGTCCGGAAGATGCTCGCCAGGGCAGTGGGCGAGTTGGGCTATGAGGTGTTCACCGCCGCTGACGGCCCGGATGGAATCGAAACGTTTACCCGCGCCCACGAGGAGATCGACGTGGTGATCCTGGACATGGTCATGCCCCGCCTCGGCGGGGAGGAAACGTTCCACCGGCTCGAGCAGATCGACCCGGACGTGCCGGTCTTGATCGCGTCGGGGTACGCACGGAATGTCGCGGTGGATCGTCTGACGCAGGCGGGGGCAGCCGGCTTCCTGGCCAAGCCGTTTCAGTTGGACGAGCTGAGCCGACTCCTCGCGCAAATCGGTCAGCCGGGCGCGGGCGGATCGGCCATCTCGGGCGAGTAGTCGCTTCGACCCTCAGGCCAGCAGGTTCCGGAGGTACCACGCTTCGCGGCGTGCGACCTCCTCGGGGTTCTCTCCCATCCACTCGACGGACACGAATCCGTCAAACCCCAGCGATTCCAGCCGTTCGAGAATGGCTGGGTAGTCGATCGAGCCTTCGGCGAGGAGGCACTTACCGGCATCGTTTCGGTTGGTTGCATGCACGTGGCGGGTGGCGGCTCCCAGGGCGTCGGCGGCAGCCAACTCGTCCGGGGTGAACGTGCTGGGCTGGAAGATCAGCCCCACGTTGCGCCGGTCGATCCGTTCGAGAAGCTTGCGGGTCGCCGGGACGGTGTCCATCAGGTTCCGCGGGTGGGTTTCCAGCGCCCAGATGAGGTCGCGGGCATCATCGGCGAGTTGCTGAATGCTTTCGGTCGCCCGGTCCCACTGTTCGTCGTCGGCGTCGACAGAACCGACCTTCCCGGTGAACACGCGAACCCCGCGCGACCCCAGCAGCCGGGCCGCCGAGAGAACCCGCCGACCCAGTTGAATGCTGTTCCGGGCCGATCCCTCGTCGGTGGTGAAATCAAAGTACGGCGAGAGCATCGCCACAGCCAGGCCGGCCTCGGCCAACCGACGCCCCAGATCGATCAGCCCGTCGTCGCTGAGATGCTCCACGTGTGGCCACCACAACTCGACGGCGTCGTACCCAGCCTCCGACAGCAGAGGCCAGATCTCGTCGATGGGCGTTTCGACGACGCGATTCGAGCCCCATTTGTCGCTCTGAAATGCGATCGTGCAGAAACAGGAACCAGCCATGGAACTTTCTCCCAATACTCAATACAGTACAGCCCAACAGCTATCCGGCGACAAGACGGACGCTCCGGCCCGGTCGCCCAATGCGAAATGCGTCAAAATATACTGTAGGTGTTACGAATATCACGAATTGTATCGCGCCCTAACTGCTTATGCAATAGACGTTCACCCGGAAAGTTGACGAAAAGTACCATGATCACCTTACTTCTGCTGACGGCCGAAGACAATATCCACGATCCGTCGAACCTCCAGGCCATCCCCGACGGCTACGACGTCCGTGACGGACGCAATTGGCGCGACTGGAGTTACGGAAAACTACTGGCCGCCTGCCGTGAGGCGGAGGTGATCGTCACCGGGCGAAGCTCGCCCAGGCTGCCCGAGGAACTCATCGAGAACGCCGGCCGATTGAAGTGGGTCTGCCACCTCTATGGCACGGTGCGACACCTTCTGCGACGCGAGCACATCGAGGCGGGCATCACCCTGAGCAACTGGGGCGACACGATCCGCCCCGTCGCCGAGGGAACGCTCGCCCTGCTGATGTGCCAGATCCGCCAGATTCCCGGCCTTGACCGCTACAGCTGCACCGATGACATCGATCAGTGCATCCCGCAATCGTACAACGTGGAGCTGCGCGGGATGCGCGTCGGCCTCTATGGATGCGGGCCGATCGGTCGGCAACTGGCGGGTATGCTCGTGGCCCTGGGCGCGAAGCTGGCGATCTACGATCCGCACATGGATTCGCCCCCGCCCGGCGATGTGAAGCTCTGTGCGACGATCGAGGAACTCTTCAGCTCCGTGCCCGCCGTCTGCGTGATGTGTGGCCTCAACGAGCATACCCGCAACTCCGTCACCCGCGACCTGCTGGAGCGGTTGCCCCCCGGCGGCGTGCTGATCAACACCGCCCGCGGAGAGATCGTGGACGAAGACGCCCTGGCTGAGCTTGTCTCAGCCGGGCGGATTCTCGCCGGGTGCGACGTGGTCCGGGAGGAGGGCAACTGGCCGGGCTCGCCGCTGGCGGGGCTTGACGGGGCGGTTCTCACGCGGCACCGGGTAGGCATGGGAGTGAGGCACCCGCGCGCCAAGCTGCCGCCTCTGCCGATTCCCGAACACTGCATCGAGAACCTCCGGGCCTACGCCGCCGGGCGACCTCTGAAACACACCATCTCACCGGACATGTACGACCTGAAGACCTGACTGCCGCCCGGCAGGAGGGATCCACCGCTTGATCCGTTGGTTACGGCAGGACGCCGGCGAGCGTTCGGGCGGCGACCTTGGTTTCGCCGTCGATCTTGAGGATGTACCAGTTCGCCAGGCAGGCGGTGGGCACGCCCTCGCGCTGGGGAGCGGTGGCGATTCGCACCAGTTCCTCTCGTCCGCTCTCCCTGCCGAACCGTCCAAGCGTCATTGCCGCCGACCGTACCAGCTTGGGATAGGCGCTGTCCAGCAGCGGACCGGCCAGGGCGATTGCCTTGGAATTCTCGGCTTTGACCAGGCCCATCGCGACGGCCTGCGTGCGGGCGCTGTATCGCGAATTGAGCAGCGAGTGTACCGTCTGCAGCCCTTCGCCCAGGCCGATGTCCACCAGTACGGTGGTGGCCTTGGCGGCGTGGAGGTGTTCGGGCTTGAAGGTCTTGCTGCGTCCGTCCAGGGACGTCAACCACTCCGACAGGGCGGGCACGTACGCCGGAGCGAGCGTCTGGGAGTTGGCGTCCTGCTCGGCCCGGGCGATGATGTACGCCGCCGGCAGGAGGCTGTCGCCCGCGATGGCACGGCGGGTCACACCGGCCAGCGCCCGATGATCGTTCTTGCGGGCCAGCTCGAACCGGGCCAGCGGCGCCATCGATCCGTCCGCCCGGGCGAGGGTCAGAAGCTGCTTGGTGGCGTCGTCCTGGTCGGCCAGCAGTTTCATAAGTCGGGCTGCGTAGACGGGGTTCTTCGCCTCGGTGATCTCCTTGAGCAGGACACCCGGCGCTGCCGGCGAGACCTCCGCCAGGGCGTCCAGAGCCCGCGCCCGGATGCCCATGGACCGCCGGGAGCCGGCAAGGTCGGTCAGTAACCCAGTGGCTTCGGTGACGTTCTGGTCGCTGATCTGCTCGCACATCAGGGCGATGACCACTTCCGGGACGCGCGGGTTGGAGATCCTTCGGCGGATGGCAGCCAACTGCGTGGTGTCCCCCAGCTTCACCAGGCTCACGCGGGCCATGATCTCCGTGGCCGGGTTGGTGGACTCGGTCAATCCTTCCAGCGTCGTCCGCAGACCGTTGGCAGCGCCTTTGCCCAGCCGAACCAGCGCGCAGGCGGTGAGGCAGCGGAGCTTCTCATTTTTGTGGTTCAGCAGACCGGTGAGCATCTCGGGTTTGGCTGCGTCGAGTTCCATGAGTCTCGAAAGGGCAGCCGCCCGGACGTTCGCGGATTCGTCGCTCTTCAGCGAGCCGGTCAGCAGCCCGACCGCCTTGTCCTCCATGATGTCCGCGACGGCGTCGAGGCAATAGATGCGGACCGGCTCGTGGGCGCTTTGCAGCCCCCTCTGGAAGATGGGCAGCGCCTCGTCCTCGCCGGCGGATTTCAGCGTGGCCAGGGCGATCATGACGCGTTCAGGGTCTTTGAGGCAGGTGGAGAGATAGCCCACCGCGTCACAGGTTTTGCGCTGCTGGCCGGGCGCGCGGGCCGGACCCGGAAGCCCGTTGACGGTCCACAGGGCAGCCACCAGCGAAAGGGCGATGCGGGCATTTGGTCGCAATGGGAATCTCCTGGCCCGCTGGGGGCGTCGGTGCGTTCAGCGTGTCGGCCGACCCGTCGACCGAGGATCGATGTATCCTACGGATCCCCGCGCGGTGAGTCCAGCCAATCGACGATATCGACAGGACGGTGGGCGTCGGCGCCCCGTCTCAGGCTTCGCTGCCGGCCGGCTGATCGCGGTAGTCGTCCACGTTGGGTTCGGGGACGGCGTCGATGAGCTGGTCGATGATATCGTCGCAGGTGAGTCCTTCGGCGTCGGCATTGAAGTTGGTGAACATCCGGTGTCGCAGCACCGGCTTGGCCACGGCGCGGACGTCGTCGCAGGCCACCTGGAACCGCCCGTTGAGCAGGGCCCGGCTTTTGGCGCCCAGCAGCAGATACTGCGCCGCCCGCGGGCCGGCGCCCCAGGTGAGATACTCTTTCACGAAGGTCGGCGCGCTGCCATCCTGCGGACGGGTGGCGCGGGCGAGGTTCACCGCGTAGTCCACCACGTGCTGGGAGACCGGAATCTTCCGGACCACGCGCTGCAGGGCGAGAATGTCCTCCCCGCTGAGCACCGGCTGGGGCGTTTCCTCGTGCAGCGTGGTGGTGGTCCGCGCGATCAGCCGTTCCTCCTCCAGGGAGGGGTAATCGACCATCACCATGAACATGAACCGGTCCAGTTGTGCCTCGGGCAGCGGGTAGGTCCCTTCCTGCTCGATGGGGTTCTGGGTGGCCAACACGAAGAACGGCAGGTCCAGCTCGTAGGTCTGCCCGCCGGCGGTGACGTGATATTCCTGCATGGACTGCAGCAGGGCGGCCTGCGTTTTGGGCGGGGTGCGGTTGATCTCGTCGGCCAGGATGATGTTGGAAAAAAGCGGTCCCTTCACGAAGCGGAACTCCCGTCTGCCGGTGGTGTGGTCCTCTTCGATGATGTCCGTGCCGGTGATGTCCGAGGGCATCAGGTCGGGGGTGAACTGGATGCGGTTGAACGAGAGCTTCAGCACCTTCGCCAGCGTGGAAATCATCAGCGTCTTGGCCAGACCCGGTACGCCCACCAGGAGGCAATGACCCCGCGAGAACATCGCCTGCAGCAGCAGGCCGATGACCTCGTCCTGCCCGATGATGACCTTGTGCAACTCGGCGAGCATCTTCGCCCGGGCCACCTTGAGATTCTCAATGATGCGAACATCCGCGGATTTGCTGCCGGCGGGTTCCATGCGGTTCTCCTCAACAGACCGTGACGGGACCGATACCTCTTTTATACAACACGCCTCGACGACCAGAATACCAGACCAATCGCCGCCGGTCAGCCGGTTTTCCCCGACCGCTCGGCCGATCGCTACAGGATCAGCATCGCGTCGCCGTAGGAGTAGAAGCGGTACTCGGCTTCGATCGCGGTGCGATAGGCGTCGAGAATCATCTCGCGCCCTGCGAGCCCGCCGGGCTCGCAGAAGGCGGCCACCAGCATCACCAAGGTGCTGCGCGGGAGGTGGAAGTTGGTGATCAGCCCGTCGACCACGGCGAAGTCGGCCGGCGGATACAGGAAGATGTCCGTCCAGCCTTCCCCGCCTCGCAGAGGCCAACCCCCCAGCCCGGCCGTCTCCAGCACGCGGACCGCGGTCGTTCCCACCGCGATGATGCGTCGACCCGCCCGATGGGCTGCGTTGAGCGTCTCGGCTGTTGGGGCGCTCAGCTCGTACCACTCGCTGTGCATCGGGTGATCGGTGAGTTCATCGGTCTTTACCGGTGCGAACGTGCCCAGCCCCACGTGCAGCGTGACGTGCGTGGTCTGGACGCCGCGCCGCGTGAGCCGCTCCAGCAGCTCGGGCGTGAAGTGCAGACCGGCCGTCGGGGCGGCCACCGCGCCGGGACGCTGGGCAAACACCGTCTGGTAGGTCCGGCGGTCGTCGGCCTCACCGCTGTCCTCGTCGCGGCGGATGTAAGGCGGCAGGGGCGTCTGCCCGGCGCGGTCGAGGATCTCAAAGGCGGCGATCGTCGGTGAGACGTGCAGCGTCCAGCGTCCCTGGCCGTGGTTCTCGGCGAGGGTCAGCGAGACGGGCTTCTCGCCGGCGCCCACCAGCGCGAGCGTTTCGCCCGGTGTGCATCGGCCCGCGTTGCGGAGCATGCACTCCCACACGCCCGGGACCGACTCGCGCAGGAACAGCCCTTCGATGCGCCCCGACGTTTTTCGCCGGGCGTGGAAGCGGGCGGGAACCACCCGCGTGTCGTTGAGCACCAGCAGATCGCCCTCGTCGAGCAGGTCGGGCAGGTCGGCGAAACGGCGATGCTCCAGCGACCCGGCGGCGCGTCGAAGCACCGCCAGCCGCGACTGGTCTCGGCGGGCCAGCGGGGTCTGGGCGATCCGCTCAGGGGGCAGGTCAAAGTCGAAGTCACTCGTGCGCAGCGTCATCGCCCTCTCCTTCGCACGAGATCGGCTTGGAGGAGCGGCATGAAGGGGCTTGGCGAAAGTCTCATTTGTCTAAATACGCTCAATATCCTGTATTGGTAAATCTGCATGTGCTCACATTCCTGAAGCGGTGTGATTTCCGGATAAATCCTGTCTTTCGGGGGGGTTGGTCATGGCGAATCCGGGTTATGCACGGGTTATCCACAGTGCATCTTTATCATTTTCGCGGTTGATTGGCACGGAACCTGCAAATTCTGCCTGCTGGGCGCGGTGATGTCAAAGGTTGCCGCCGAATCGGCCGATACGCGTCGATGGAGGAAGTCCCTTGCCGGTCTGGAGGTGGACGGTGCTGCAAGCCGCGGTGGATACCATCGTCACGGAAGTTGCCGCCATGGAGCGCGATGCCCTGATGGTCGCGATCCGCACTGTGCGGGTGGGGTTTCCGGTCGACTTCACGTCGGATTACCTTTTCGAGCTGGATCTGGAGGAGTTGCGTCACCTGGTGTTGGCGGCCCGGCTGCAGGAACTCCGCCGCGCGGAGTCCTGAGCGGTCTCACGGCAGCTCCAAGGACGAGCTGCCCTGGTACTCTCCCCGTTCGCTGTTTCGCCCGACGATGGCGATTCCCAGTCGGTCGGCCAACGCGAGCGTGGCGGGTTTGTCCACGATGAGCGTTCGTCCCGCTTCGACCACGAGGCAGACGCACTTGGCGTCTTTGAGATAGCGCATGGTTCCCGGCCCGATGGTGGGCACGTCGAATCGCATGTCCTGGTGGGGGCGGGCGACTTTGACCATGGTCCAGCCGCCCACGCGACAGACGCGCCCGGCCCGGCGGATCATCGCGTCGGTCCCTTCCATCGCTTCGACGGCGATGATGTCCCGCTCCTTGACGGCGATGGTCTGGCCGATGTCCAGCTCTGCCGATGCCCGGGCGATCCGCAGACCGAACTCCACGTCGCCCTCGGCGTGGCGCGGAATGGGCGTCTCGGTCATGAGGCCCTCGCCGGCAAGATGCTCTTCGCAGTATTTCACGCAGGACACCAGTTCGATCCCTTCGCTTCGCAGCTCATCGGCAATCGCCATCAGCACGGCGTTGTCGCGCTTGTCCCGCCGGACCTTCACATACCACAGCCGGGCGGTGCGATAGTCCGGAATATACCGCAGAAACCGCAGGGGCGAGTAGATTTTTCGCTTCTTGACCCCGCCGATCATGACGGCCTCTCGCACGCCCCAATGTTTGAAGGCAGCGATCGCCCGCCCCAGGCGCGTCGGACCCACCCAGCGGAAGCGATCGACCACACCTTCCAGCAGCGGCGAGGCGAACTCCGTCAGACCCACCGCGGCCACCGGCCTGCCGATCTCACGGATGCCGTTGGCTACCAGGAAGGGCGTGCGCCCCGCTCCGGCAAAGAGCCCGATGGGGCGGTTCTCGCTCACTGGTCCTCCTCCGCGCCGCCGACCTGCTTTTCCAGGGCGTCCAGCTGCTTCCGCAGGAGTCGGATTTCCTTGCGCATCTCCGGAAGACGCGCGAGGCACTGGTAGGCACGCTTGGATCTGGCGAACGGGATGGCCGGGGTGCCCCAGACCTTCTGCCCGGCGGGGGTGTCGCCGATAATGCCGGCCTGGCCGCCGGCCTGGACTCCGTCGCCGATGTGAATGTGCCCGGACACGCCAACCTGCCCGGCGAACACGCAGTAGTTGCCGATCGTGGTCGACCCGGCGATCCCCGTCTGGGCGACCACGAGGCAGTGGTTGCCCATCTTCGTTCCGTGCCCGATGGTGACCAGGTCGGAAAACTTCGTGCCCGTCCCGATCCGCGTTTCGCCCATCGCGGACCGGTCGATTGCGCAGCAGGCGCCGAACTCGCAATCGTCCTCGACGACCACGTGGCCGGCCTGGGGAATCTTGTGGTGGGCGCCCTGGTGGGTGGCGTAGCCGAACCCGTCGTGGCCGATGGAGCTGCCCGCGTGAACCGTTACCCGGTCGCCCAGGTGCGTCTCGTCGTAGAGCGTCACATTGGGATGCAGGATGCAGCGTTCTCCCATGATGACGTTCGGGCCCACGTACACGCCGGGGTACAGCACGCAGCCATCACCGATGCGGGCGCCTGGCCCGACGGTCACGAACGGAGCGATGGAAACCCCCTCGCCCAGCGTCGCGGTCGGGTGGATGCTTGCGCGATCGTCGATGCCCTCGAACTCCGGCTGACGAAAGCCATGGAAAGCGACCATCGCGTTGCGGAAGGCGAAGTACGGGTCGTCGCAGCGGATCAGCGTATCGCCGGGCCCGTCGTAGTCGGTAGCGACGATGACGGCGGCGGCCTTCGTCTCGGCCATCTGCGGGATGTATTTGTCATTGGCCAGGAACGCCACTTCGCCCGGCCCGGCGTCCGTCAGCGACGCCATTGCGGTGACCGTCACGTCGCCGTTGCCTTCGAGGGTTCCGCCCAGGTGGTCGGCCAATTCGCTCAGAGTCATTTCATCCATGAATAATGGGGTCTCCCGTGCCGTTGTGGCATGGAAGAAGCCTAGCCAACCTCGCCGGGCGGGTCAAGGTCGTCTGCTCACCCCACCAACCTGCCGTCGCGGAGGACGACGTACCGGTTGGCCTGGTGGGCGAGATCCTCGTCGTGGGTGACCATGATAATGGTCTGGTTGTGCTCCTGGTTGCAGCGGGTGAGCACGTCCATGATTTTCGCGCCGGTTCGGGTGTCGAGGTTGCCGGTCGGCTCGTCGGCCAGCAGGAGCTTCGGCCTGTTCATCAGGGCGCGGGCGATGGCCACCCGCTGCCGCTCGCCGCCGGAGAGCTCTTTGGGGCGATGGCCGATGCGCCCGGAGAGGCCCATCTCGTCGATCAGTTCCTTGGCGCGTTTCCGGGCGCCCGTCCTCCGAGACAGCCAGCCCAGCGGGGGCGTGTCCACCATGGCGGGCATGAGGACGTTCTCCAGCACGGTCAACTCGGGCAGCAGGTGGTAGAACTGGAACACGAAGCCGATCTCCTCGCAGCGGTGGTGGCTTCGCCTGCCGGCAGAGTAGCGCAGCGTGTCTTCCCCGTTGATGCTCAATTCGCCGGCGTCGGGCACGTCCAGCAGGCCGACCAGGTGCAGCAGCGTGCTCTTGCCGCTGCCGGAGCTCCCGGTGATCGAGAGGAATTCGCCGTGGCGCACTTTGAGGTCCACCTCCTTGAGCACGTGGAGGTCCACCTTGCCGAGGCGGTAGGACTTACTCAGCCCGCGGGCGTCGACGGCGAGGTTGAGGGGAGGGGGCTTACTCATATCGCAGTGCCTCCACCGGCTGCATTCGCGCGGCGTGGATGGCGGGGATCGCCGCTCCGAGGATTCCCGCGGCGGCAGAGCCGACCACGATCATCAAAGCGGCTGACCAGTCCACCTGGTTGGGGATCTCGGTAAACAGGAACGTCTCGGGCGTCCAGACCTGGAAGCCCATCGCCCGCCCCATCCATTCGTGGATGGGGTTGATGTGACGGATGAAGAAGTACCCCCCCACCAGCCCGAGCAGCGAGCCGACCACGCCCAGCAGCGCCCCGTAGAACAGGAAGATCGAGGCGACCCCGAGGTCCGAGGCACCGATGGCTTTGAGCACGCCGATGTCCTTGGTCTTCTGCACCACGATCATGTAGAAGATCACGAAAATCGCAAACGGCGCGACGACCGACATGATGGTGAACATGATGGCCACCAGTGTCCGCTGGGCCTGGATGGGGGCGATCACCCGCGCCTGGCGTTGTCGCCATGTGGTGATGTTCACGTCGGAACCGGCGTACACCAGCGGGTTCTCCTCGCGGAAGGCGATCCAGCGGGACTGGATGTCCTTGACCGTTTCCTGCATGGCCGGTTCGTTCTCGGCCAGTGCGGCAGCGAGCTTCACGTGTACGCTGGAGCAACGGGCCGGGATGGCGACGCGGTTGGGGTCCTCCACGCTGTAGCGGGCGGTCATCTCGTTGAGCATCTGGGCGGTGCGGAACGGGATGAATACGTACTCCGAGTCGATCTGGTAAATGTCCGTGGCGATCTCGTCGATCACGGTGAACCGCCGCTTGGGCAGGGAGATATCCGTCTGGCTGATCTGTCTGCCGATGGGAAACACCATCAGCGTCAGATCGTGGCCGGGCGCCATGAACCGCACGGTCTGGCCGAAGTCCGCCCGCCAGTTGAACCCGGGAATGCGTGCCCCGACGATGGCACGTTCCCCGGGAGGCTGAAGGCCTGAGACCTCCACGAGTTCATCGAGGCGGTCGAGCAGGTCGAGCATCTGGTTGCTGTCTTGCGGCGAAGCGTGATTTTCGCGCAGCTCGGTGATTGCCTCCCACGTTTCCCGCATGCGCTGCTGATAGGGTCGGCCACGCTGGAGCTGTTGCATCCCGTGGTGCAACTGGTTGACGCCGCGGGATGCCCGTTCGAAGTTGTGTTCGGCTTCGGCGAGTTCGAGCAGGGCGGGTTGGAGATCTCCGGCGTTGGCCCCTTGGCTACGCAGCGTTTCGACGCGCCGGCGTTTCTGATCCACGATCTCGGCCAACTCATCGGCAAACCGGCGCGTTCGGCTGATCTCCCGGCGGATTCGGGTGATCGGGGTCGACAGGTTGGGGTCGAAGGAGGGGGCCTGCAGATTTCGCTGTGTCCAGAGCCCGTCGCGGAGGTCGGTAACGTCCATGCGTTCGGGCAGGCGGATCCCGGCGACTTTCACCACCCGCTGGAAATCCGACGCCGCCGGTACGCGGAGCAGCCCTTCGGTGACGATGAACGGCGAGGCTGCCTCCACGCCCTCCACACCGGTGTTGGGGTCGGTGATCTCGGCGATGAACTCATCGTACAGGCCGAACCCGCTGGCGCTGGTGGCCTCGATGATGACGTCCCCGAACAGGCCCTTGGCGGCGTCCTCCAGCTTGTTCACGAACCCGTTCATCACGCTGATGGCGACGATGAGCATGAACGCGCAGAGCATCACGGCGATCGCTGCGAACACCGCCAGCAGGCGGGTGCGAAGGTATCGAAGAGAAAGAAATATGCGGTACATGGTTCTCCCGCGGCTCGCCCGGCGTTACTCGGGTCGGGGTGCCTGAATGGGGCTTTCTGCCGCTGTCGATCGCAGGGTGGGAAACAGGATCACGTCGCGGATGCTCGTGGTGTCGGTCAGCAGCATCACCACCCGGTCGATGCCGATCCCCAGCCCGCCGGCCGGCGGCATGCCGTGACGCAACGCCGTGATGAAATCTTCGTCCATCACGCGCATCGTCTCATTCTCTGCCTCGCCGGCCACCTGTCCCGAGAGGTTCTCCAACTGGATCGCCGGGTCGTTCAACTCCGTGTAGGCGTTGCCCAGTTCCATGTTGGCGACGAAGGCTTCGAATCGCAAGGCGATTTCGGGGTTATCCGGGTCGCGACGCGTCAGCGGGCACAGCTCGGCGGGATAGTTTTTCACGAACGTCGGCTGAACCAGCGCCGGCTCGACCGTCTCCTCGAACACCTCATTGACCACGACGGCGTCGTCCTTGTTCGCCTCCTCGATGCCCAACTCCCGCGCCTTGGCGCGGACGGCGTCCATCTCGGCCATCGAGACCCCGGCGTGCTCTTTGAGCAGTTCGGCGTAGGTTTTTCGGGTCCAGGGCGTGGTGTAGTCGATCACCGTCTCGCCGTAAGGCAGGGCGACTCGGCCGGCGTCGATCTGCTCGGCCGCCTGGTGATAGACCTTCGCTCGGGCCCGGCAGTGGTCGGCCTCCTCGCGTCGCGCCTGGGCGCGGGTGGGTTCGTCGGCTTCGTCGAGCTTGTCCGCCGCCTCATTCAGGCGGGTGGCTTCCTCTTCGAGACGGTCGGCCTCGCCGGCGACGTGGGGGGTGTACATCGCCGCTGCCGAGGAGACCAGTTCCTCGGTGATTTCCATCATCACGTTGTAGTCGGCGTACGCCTCGTACAGTTCCAGCAGCGTGAACTCGGGATTGTGGCTGGTGTCAATGCCCTCGTTGCGGAAGTTTCGGCTGAACTCGAAGACGCGCTCCATCCCGCCCACCAGCAGCCTCTTGAGGTACAACTCCGGGCTGATTCGCATGTACAGCGTGGCGTCCAGGGCGTTGTGATGCGTGGTGAACGGCCTGGCCGCCGCACCGCCGTAAATCGGCTGGAGCACCGGCGTTTCGACTTCCTGGTAGCCGCGATCGGTGAGCTTCCCGCGGATGTGGTTGATGATCTCGCTGCGCCGGCGGAACACGCCCAGCGATTGCGGATTCGTCATCAGGTCCAGGTATCGCTGGCGGTAGCGGGCCTCGACGTCCTGGAGGCCATGGTACTTCTCGGGCATGGGGTTGAGCGATTTGCTCAGCAGCGTGAGCGAATTCGCCCAGATGGTGATCTCGCCGGTGCGGGATTTCTGCAGGTCGCCACTGCACGCGATCAGGTCGCCCAGGTCCAGCAGCTTCGCCAACGCCCAGCCGGTCTCGTCCAGGGCGTTCTTGCGAAAAGCAACCTGCATCTGCCCGCTCTGGTCGCGGATGTGGGCGAACATCATCTTGCCCATATCGCGGATCAGCACCAATCGGCCGGCCGCGTCGGCGGTCTGTCCGGGCGTGGACTTGCCCGGTTCGTCTTCGGTGTGGGCGGCGAGGATCTTCGCGATGGGCTGATTCGTTTCGTACCGCCCGCCATAGGGGTCGATCCCCAGCTCGCGGATCTTCTCCAACTTGGCCAGTCGGTCTGCCTGTACCTTTTCCAGCATGGTCGTGCACCTCGGAAAGTCAAAGCGGGCATGATCGGCGACCGGGGCCGATTAGTCAAGCGCGGGAGAGAGGGCGGCGGGCCCTACGGCTTGCAGGCGCGATACGTCTGCAGCACCTCGTTTTCGGAGAGGGCATCGTCATAGAGGATGAGATCGTCGATCGTCCCCGAGAAGTACTCTCTGTTGCTCTGGTGGTCGTAGCCCATTGTCAGCGGACGGCAGATGACTCTCTTGGCTGCCCCGCTGCCCCTGCCAACCAGCTTGCCGTCGACGTAGAAGGCATACTTCCCCTCCTTGCAGGCAAACACCACGTGATGCCACGTTCCGTCGTTGACGGCCTTCGTGGCCGAAGCCTTGATCCCGTAACTGCCGGAGTAGTTCCAGAAGTGCGGTTTCCCGTCTTCGTCGATTCCGAACATGAATTCGCCGGACTTGGGGCCCGATCTGTAGGCCCTGGCGTACGGGCTGCGCTGGGCGATGATCCATCCGCCTGCTTGCTTGGTGCGCACCCAGCAGGCGATGGTCAATTCGGTTGTTTTGTTCAGGGGCCCGGCGGGGGGCTTGAACGTGGCGAAGGTTGACTTGCCGTCAAACTGAAGCGCCCGTCCGAGCACGCCGTCGACCAGTTTGCCGTTGTTGACAATAGCGATTGCGCCCTTCCCGGACCGGTCTTTCACGGCGACCATATTGGCCTTGGTGACGGTCGAAGCGGGCTCGAAGGTGAGCAAGAGCTTCGCCCCGCCGGGCACGGGGCCTCGGAAGTACGGCAGGGCGTTGCGACGGGCGTTGAGGGCCTTTCCCAGACGCAGCTCGATCTTGCCCTTAAGCAGGCCGCTGGCCTGTGGGCGTGCCTTCTGGTAGTAGTGCATCGCCCTGCCCAGCAAGGCGGCCTTTTCGATATCGCTTGTGGCGTCCATGCCTTCCTTGTACCAGGCGTCGGCCAGGTCGGCCTGCTCCTTGACGCTGGTTGGGCTGGTCAGGTCGGCGCGGGCCAGGCCTGCCAGGTTGGCCTCCGAGCCTTTGACGAGGTGGGGCAGTCCCTTTTTCCAGTCGTCCCGCAGGAAGCAGAGGTACTCCCCCACTGCCTGGTGCGCCGTGACGTCATTCGGTGAGTTATTCAGGATTTGGCGGGACCGCTGGGCCTTGTTGGTCAGAATCGTGTAGGGGGCGGTGATCTTCTTGAGGGCCTTGGCTTGGCTGATGAGTCCCTTGTGTCTGGCTCCTCGGGCGGCTGCGTAAAACTTGTCCATCGCGTCGTCAGCCAGCGAGAACTCCTGCTGTCTCAGGGCTCTCACCGCCAGGTTGCAGAACCCCTCGGCGATCTCCTCGAACTGCTCGGGATGCTCTGCCGATTTCCACAGCCTGGTCAGCAGCTTGTGTTCCTTGGTCAGACCGGAGACGCGATATCGGTCCGTGATGGTCCCGATCACCTCCAGGGCTCGAAGGGGTTTGTCGCTGGCGAGCATGAGCTCATAGGCCTGCTTGAGACAGGTGTAGCGCATGGCTTCTGAGATCGAGTCGTCCTCGGCCTGCTTGATAAGCAACTCAGCCAGTTGCCGGCGTCCTTTGGCGTCGGCGTTCCCTATCTCCTCGCCGTACACGTCACGAATGGAGGCCATCGCCTTGGCCTGCTTATCGCTGGAGGGAACGGCTTTGCGTTTGTCCTCGCCTCGCGCCGGGCTGGGTGGCAGGACCGCCAGCCACAGCAGAATGACCGGAAGCAACCTTTTCATGTGAATCGCTCTTTTAGCTTGTGAGTACTGTCCCTGTTCAGACGACCCCGTCGAGCTCATTATTGTAGACCATCGGCGATTTCGCAAGCGGATTCTCCTCGCCGGTCCGAGGGTGGAAAGCGGTTGCAAACCGGACCGTCGCGGCGTAGACTCCGCCGGTTGACGCACGTGGGTGTATCCGCGAGAAGCGCATCGAGGTCCCAGCCGGTGGCGATGCCGTGAACACCGAACGACAATCGGCCGACGCCGAGGCAATCGAACATGCGGTGGCGACACTCAGCCGCGAAGAACGCATGCTCGTGGTCGTCTGCCGCGAACTGTACGACCGCGACTGGGACGAGATGATCGTCGACATGCAGGCACGCCTCAGCGGAAAGCCTTATATATTCAAACTGGCGACCCGTATCGAGGATGACCTGCTGCGGATCCAGCGCCTTCGGCAGTTGGAGAAAGAGCTGGGAACCGAGCTCGCCGACCACGTGGCGTCGTGACGGTCGGCCGGGTCGTGTCTGGCTGGTGCGTCATTCCCTGTCGGGACCACAACGGGCCCGACGCAGTGCGTGAGGAGTAGTCACATGCGTAAAACGATTGGCTTGGCGATGATGGTCGGTCTGGTGTTGGTCGCCGCGGGCTGCGGCAGCGAGAAGGTCGCCGTCACGGAGGAAACGGTCCTGGCCGGGGTGGACCTGAAATACCACTGGACGCTGGACCTGCAGATCGCCGCCGACGGGGTGACGCTGGAGCGGATCTGGCAGATGGACGGCGAGGTCTACTGCCTCACCTCCGACAGCGAGCTGTTCTGTGTGGATGCCGAAATCGGCCACATCCGCTGGTCGATCGCCCTTCCGGACGAGGAAGCCAACGTCTTTCAGCCCAGCCATTACGATGGCATGTTGATGACCGAAGAGCCTCTCTCCCTCGAGCAGATCCAGAATCCCGTGCGGATCGGTCAGCTCAAGCCCTTCGACGCCGTGCTGGTCAATACGCTCTCGCGGCTGTTGGTGATCGACCGCGACAGCACCGGGACCCCCAAGGTCTATCGCAACATCGAATTGGATTTCGCCGCCAATACCGGTGCGACCACCGACGGTGAAAGCGCGTTCATCGGCTCGACCGACGGGTTCTGCCAGGCCGTGCTGCTGGGGGCGGCCGTGCCGCGATGGGATCTCGACCTTCGCACACAGGTCAAGGCCCGCCCCGAGGCCCACGACCGCCTGATCTACGTCGCGGGCACCGCTCGGGCGAACAACACCTTTTACTGTCTCCGCTCGGGCGACGAGTATGAGGTCATGTGGCGCCAGCAGTTGCCCGGGCCGGTGGCGGCGAATTTCCATGTCGATTCGCGGGGCTGCTTCGTGCCCTGCAAACGGAACGTACTCAAGGCGTTCGACGTCGTCAGCGGCGATGCGCTCTGGCCGACCGTCTCGATGGAAGGGCTGCTCACCACGCCGGTGCAGGTCTCGTCCAACTCGGTGTTCCAGTACGCCGATTACGACAAGTTCTACGCCATCAACATCATTGACGGCTCGGTGCGATGGACCATGCCCGAAGCGCGAATGGTGCTGGCGGTGATCGACGGGAAGGTTTACCTCCGCGACGCGTCGGACAATCTCCGCATCGTCAACGAGGTGATGGGCTCCCAGGAGGGAACGCTCCCGCTGGCCGGGTTCGACTTCTTCGTGCCCAACACCGAAACGCCGGCGATATTCACTGCCACGCGCGACGGGCGGCTGTTCTGCATCAGCCCGACCGACCAGGCGTCGGTCGTCGCCGCGGAGTAGAGCTTCGCCGCGTCAGAGCCGATCCACAAACCGGGAAGGACAGCAGGACCACATGGAAGGCGTGAAGATTCGTCGGGCGCTGTTGAGCGTGTACGACAAGACGGGCATCGAGACGTTCGCCCGCGCCCTGACCGAGATGGGCGTGGAGATTCTCTCCTCCGGCGGGACCGCCCGGGCGATCCAGGCCGCCGGTATCGAGGTGCGCGATGTCCGCGAGTGGACCGGCTTTCCGGAAATGCTCGGACATCGCGTGGTCACGCTGCATCCGAAGGTGCATGGGGGCATCCTCGCCCTGCGCGACGACCCCGACCACCAGGCCGACATCGAAACCTATGGCCTCGAGCCGATCGACCTGGTGTGCGTGGGGATTTACCCCTTCCGCGAGGCCATCGCCCAGCCCGGCTGTACGCCCGAAGAGGCGATCGAGATGATCGACATCGGCGGGCCGACCATGATCCGCGCCGCCGCCAAGAACCACCGATACGTCACCGTGGTGACCGATACGCACCAGTATGGCCCGGTGCTCGACGAGATGCGCGCCAACGACGGACGCGTCTCCGATCAGCTGCGAGGCAAGCTCGCCCGCCAGGCGTTCGCCCTGACCTGCCGCTACGATACCGCCATCACCAACTACCTCGGGTCCCTCGAAGAGCCCGACGGGCTGCCCGATCAGCTCACGCTGAGCTACCGCAAGCAGGCCGACCTGCGATACGGCGAGAACCCCCACCAGCAGGGGGCGTTCTACACCAACGAAACCCCCGGCGGTGACGAAGCCTGTGTGGGCAGTTCTCTGCTGCTGGGCGGGCGCGAGATTTCCTACAACAACTATTACGACGCCAACGGCGCGCTGGAGCTGGTCAAGGATCTCGACGCCGCCTTCGGCCGACCGGCCGTGGCGATCATCAAGCACGCCAACCCCGCCGGCTGCGCGATTGACGACGACCTGGTGGAGGCCTACCGCAAAGCCTACTTCGGCGAGGTCAACGCGGCGATGGGGGGCATCGTGGCGACCAACCGCAAGGTCACCGTCGAACTGGCCACCGCCATCACCGAGACCTACCAGCGCTGGGGCAAGGCTCGCGGCGCGGGCGGGTTCTACGCGGAAATCATCATCGCCCCCGGCTTCGAGGAGGGCGCCATCGAGGTCATCCGCGCCCGGAAGGGCTGGGGCCCGCGGGTGCGCCTGCTGGACACCGGCGAATGGATCGGCCAAACCAACCGCGAAAAGGCGCTGAAGTACGTCGTGGGAGGCCTGCTCGTGCAGGACCGCGACCTGCTGGGTCTCAACGAGGATGACTGGGAAACCGTCACGAAAATCGCCCCCGCCGCCGACCAACTGGACGACCTGCGATTTGCCTGGATCGTCTGCAAGCACGTCAAGAGCAACGCCATCGTGCTCGGGCGGGACCTGACGCTGCTGGGCGTCGGAGCGGGGCAGCAGTCCCGCGTGAACTCCGCGCACCTGGCGGTGCAACTGGCCAAGGCGTACGGCGGCGGGACGGACGTGGACACCAGCGGGTCGGTGCTCGCCAGCGACGCGTTTTTCCCGTTCCCCGACAGCCTCGACTGGGCAGTGCAGGCCGGCGCGTCGGCCGTCATCGAACCCGGCGGGTCCAAAAAAGACGACGACGTCATCGCCCGCGCCGACCAACTCGATCTGGCGATGATCTTCACCCACGCAAGACACTTCAACCACTGACCGACCCGCCCCGTGCCTTTCGGGGCAGCCACACCTGCTCCTGCAGGCAGAGTCGTAGGGCCCGCAACTCGTTGCGGGCGGAA
>JBKHCL010000149.1:0-6143 GCA_046541875.1 Phycisphaerae bacterium
GCCCGCTTCTACCGCAAGCTCGGGAAGACCAGGGAATGGGCGGAGAACAACTACTACCACCTGCCCATCGAGGCGCAGACGGCCAAGCTGATCGAGGTCAACGGGTTCTGGGATGACTACGCCCACCACGACGACGACGGGCCGTTCCTGTCTACCCATCTGCCTGAGGCGAACAGCTCCTTCGCCGAGATGATGCTGGCCCTGGCGGTACTGGATTTGCCCTTCGAGGCGGGCGAGCACACCGTCAAAGAAGCAGATAACCGCAAGACCGTCACGACGGCCTCGCCGGCGGTGGTGTTCCATCGGGAGATCCGACCGGCCAAGCTCGCCGACGATGCCCCGCCGATCCTCGTCAGCCAGAACTTCTACCGCTACGGCGACCGTTACCGCCACGAAGACGGCCAACGCTACGACAAGTACGTCACCGAATTCCTCCCGGGCGTGGTGTACGGCTGTCACGTGGTCATCACGAATCCCACCTCGGCCCCCCGGCGGCTGGAAGTGCTTCTGCAGATTCCGCGCGGTGCGATGCCCGTGGGCGGCGAGAAGGCCACCCGAGCCACGCACGTGAACATCGAGCCCTACCGCACCCACACGCTCGATTATTGCTTCTACTTCCCCACCACCGGCCAATACGAGCACTTCCCGGTACACGTGGCGATGGATGAATCGCCCATCGCCGCAGCCAAGCCGGTTACGTTGAAGGTGGTCAAGGAACTCTCCCGGGAGGACACCACGTCCTGGGCGTACATCTCGCAGTTCGGCTCAGAGAAGCAGGTGCTGGACTACCTCGGATCGGCGAATCTCCATCGCATCGACCTTTCGAAGATCGCCTGGCGGTGCAACCGCACCACCTCGGACAGCCCCCGACCGGCCGACTTCCTGGAGAAGGTCGTGACCATCCTCAAGCGGCGGCACGTCTACAGCCACGTGCTGTGGAGCTACGGCCTGAAGCACCACAAGCCCGATCTCATCCGCGAATATCTCAAGCACGACCAGAACTTCGCCGGCAGCGTCGGCCCCAAGCTGGACTCGCCTCTGCTGACGGTCGACCCGGTCGAACGGCGGTGGTATCAGCACCTCGAGTACCGCCCGCTGGTGAACCCCCGCAAACACCGGCTGCACGAGAAATGGGAAATCACCAACGACCGGTTCTTCAACCAGTACCAGCGGTTCCTGACCGTCCTGGCGTACGTACCCCAGCTGGACGACGAGTACAACATGAGCGTGACGTACTACCTGCTGCTGCAGGACCGCATCACCGAGGCGAAAACATTCTTCGCCAGGGTCGACCCCGAGAACCTGCCCACGCGGCTGCAGTATGACTATTTCACCGCCTACATGGACTTCCTGAGCGACTCGCCCGAGAAGCTCACCGCCGCCCGCGCGATGGCGAAGAAATACGCCGATTACCCGGTGGACCGCTGGCGGAAACTCTTCGCGGCGGTTCAATCGCAACTGGACGAGCTGGACGGCAAGGAGACCGCCCTGGTGGACGAGAAGGACCGCACGCAGGTGCAGACCAAGCTGGCGGCCGACGCTCCGCAACTGGAGATCAAGAAGATCGCCGATGGGACGGTCGCCCTGGCGACGGCGAATCTGGAGCGCGTCCGGGTGAATTTCTATCGAATGGACGTGGAGCTGCTGTTCTCGCGCCAGCCTTTCGCCGGGGAGTTCGCCGGGCAGTTCTCGCTGATCAAGCCCAACGCGACGATGACGGTGGACCTGGATGCCGATCAGCCGATGTCCACCTTCGAGTTGCCCAAGGCGTTCCGCGCCGCCAACGTGCTGGTGGAAGTCACCGGCGGCGGCGTGACCCGGTCCAAGGCGTACTACGCCAACTCGCTGGCGGTCCGGATGATCGAGAACTACGGACAACTGCAGGTGCTTCACGACGCCACCCGTAAGCCGCTGGCGAAGGTGTATGTGAAGGTCTATGCCCGCATGACCAACGGGCAGGTGAAATTCTACAAGGACGGCTACACCGACCTGCGGGGCCGATTCGATTACACCTCACTGAACCTCGACCTGCTCTCGCACGTCAAGGAATTCTCGGTGCTGGTGCTCAGCGAAAAACACGGAGCGGTGGTAAAAGAAGCGAACCCTCCGAAACGCTGATCCGTTTGAATAGTGCATCGACTGTGTGAATCTCATGCAGTCAGCTCTCGCAGGCCTGCGGACCCCACGCCCGTGGGCCTGCTTTGTGCGCTGCGGCGGGGCGAAAAAGCACACTGAATTGCCTTGACGGGTTCCCCGCCCGCACGTAGGATGATCCGACTTGGCGATTCTCGTTCGCACGGGGCAGCCCTGCAAGGGAATGGGCCGGCACGTCGCAGCCGCCGGTTCAGGCCTCCGAACGAGCCACTGCTGCGACATGCTTTCGACGCGTAGCCCCCTTCGCCGGGCGCTCGTCGAACCAGTCAAAGCAAACCCCACTACCCGGTGGTGTAATTGGTAACACAGAAGGTTTTGGTCCTTCCGTTCCAGGTTCAAGTCCTGGCCGGGTAGCGTCAGAGCGGTTAAGAAGCCTTCTCGCAGACCCCGCCGGTGGGCGCGGTGCCGCGGAACGGTTTCGCGATCGCTTAGAGAAGAGACGCCCTCGGGCGATTTGCGTTTGTCACCGGAGCGATAATGTCCGTATCTGCGATCATCCTGGCAGCAGGCAAAGGCACGCGGATGAAGTCCGATCTGCCCAAGGTCCTTCACGAAGTCTGTGGCCGACCCATGGTGGAATACGTGCTGGACGCCTGCCGCGACGCCGGGGCCACCCGCGTGGTCATGGTCGTCGGGCACAAGGCCGACCTCGTCAAAGCGACGGTGAATGACGATCGCGGCGATCTGGAATACGTCCTCCAGGAGCCCCAACTGGGCACCGGCCATGCCGTCATGGTGGCCAAGGAGCAGCTGGCGACGATGGAAGGACCGGTGCTGGTGCTCGCCGGCGACGGGCCCCTGCTGCAGGCCCGGACGCTGCGGGAGCTGATCGAAACCCACCGCCGGAAGGGCGCCTCGTGCACGCTGGCGACCAGCATTCTGCCGGATCCGGGCAGTTACGGGCGCATCGTGCGGGACGAAAACGGCGAGCTCCAGAGCATCGTCGAGGCGAAGGAAGCCACCCCCGAGATCCTCGATATCGACGAGGTGAACGTCTCGCTGTACTGCTTCGACGCCGCGGACCTGCTGAATGCGATCGACCGCATCGACAACGACAACGCCAAGGGCGAATACTACCTCACCGACGTGCTGGACGTCCTGCGAGAGGACGGTAAGACGCTCTCGGCCGTCGCGGCAGTCCCGCCGGAAGACACGGTGAGCATCAACACCGTCGAGGAGCTCGCGACGGTCAACGAGATCATGAAAACCCGCCGGGAAACGGCGACCTGACCATGAAGATTTTCTCCGGACAAGCCAATCCGATGCTGTCTCAGAAAATCAGCGACTACCTGGGTATGCCCCTGGGGGCGCTGAAATTCCAGGAGTTTCCCGACGGGGAGCTGATGGTCAAGATCGAAGAAGACGTCCGCGGCAAGGACGTGTTCATGATTCAGCCGACCTGCACGCCGGTGTGCAATACGTTGATGGAGCTGCTGATTTTCATCGACTGTGCCCGCCGCGCGTCGGCCGAGCGGATCACCGCGGTGATTCCGTACTTCGGCTACGCCCGCCAGGACCGCAAAGACGAGGGTCGCGTACCGATCACCGCCAAGCTGGTGGCCAATATGCTGGTGGGCGCCGGGGCCGACCGCATCCTCACGCTGGACCTCCACGCCGCCCAGATCCAGGGCTTTTTCGACGTGCCCCTGGACAACCTCTTCGCCGAGCCCGTCCTCAGCCGCTATTACTCGCAACTGAACCTGGAAAACCTCGTGCTGGTCAGCCCGGACGTGGGCAACGTCAAGCGGGCGCGGGTGTATGCCGAACGTCTCGGCGGGGACCTGGCGATCATCGACAAACGTCGGGTGAGCGGATCGGACATCGAGGTCGGGCGACTGATCGGCGAGGTAGCCGGCAAGACCGTGCTGATGGTGGACGACATGATCTCCACGGCGGGCACGATTTCCTCGGCGGCGAAACTGTGCAAGGAGAAAGGCGCCGGGCAGGTGCTGGTGGGCGCAACGCATCCGGTGCTGTGCGGCCCTGCCGTCCAGCGCCTGCAGGAGGCGCCGATCGACGAGATCGTCGTCACCGACACGGTCCCCGTCGCCCAGGAGACCATCGACGCACTGGGCAACCTGAAAATTCTGTCCGTCTCCGCCCTGATCGGCGAGACGATCCACCGTATTCACAACAACGAGTCCGTCTCCAGCCTGTTCCTGCTGGACCGGTCGTAACCGACGGACCCGCATGGGAGAACACTGCACATGCCGACACTGAAAGCAACCAAACGAGAGAACAAAGGCACCCGGGCCGCCCGCCGGCTTCGGGCCGAGGGACACGTCCCGGCCGTCCTGTACGGCCACGGGGAAGCGACGTCCGAGCTGACGCTGCCGACCCACGAGATCGAGCTGGCGCTGCTCCATGGCGAACGCGTGCTGGACATCGAAGTCGACGGCAACACGGAAAACGCCCTGATCCACGACGTGCAGTACGACACGTTCGGGCAGATCCTGCTGCACGTGGACCTGGTCCGCGTGAACCTCAATGAGTCGGTCGAGGTCACGGTCCCGGTCGTGCTCCGCGGTACGCCCAAGGGCACCGACGAGGGCGGCATGCTCCAGCAGATCACCGCGGAGGTGACCGTCGAATGCCTCGTGCGGAATATCCCCGAGGACATCCGCGTGTACGTCAACGACCTGGAAATCGGCGATACGCTGTTCGTTCGTGACCTGGAAGTGGAAGACGGCAAGATCATGGACGACCCCGAGACGCCGGTTGCCTCGGTGACGTTCATCTCCGAGGAAGAGGTCGCCGAGGGCGAGGAAGAAGAAGGCGTCTCGCTGGCCGAGCCGGAAGTCATCGGCGAAGTCGAGGCCGAAGAGGAAGGCGAAGGCACCCCGGAAGGCGAAGAGTAACCCCCGGCGATGCCCTCGGCCCGGAAGTTTGTGGTCGGTCTGGGAAACCCCGGCCGACAGTACCGCGATACGCGGCACAACGTGGGGTTCGACGTGGTCGGTCTGCTCGGGCAACGATGGAACCTCGGCCAGCCCGCCCAGCGATTCAACGGCTGGGTGCTGGACGGACGCATCGGACCCGATGCAACACCGGTGACGATGCTGGCCCCGCAGACATATATGAACCGCTCCGGACAGGCGGTCAGGCAGATGGTGGATTTCTACAAGGCCTCGCCGCAGGACGTGCTGGTAGTGATGGACGACATGGCGTTGGAACCGGGTCGATTGCGGTTTCGCCTCACCGGGTCGGCCGGCGGACACAACGGCCTGGCCGACATCCTCCGGGCACTGGGAAGCGACCAGGTGCCTCGCCTGCGGGTGGGCATCGGCTCGGCCCCGGGAAGGATGGACCCTGCCGACTGGGTGCTGGGAAAATTTACCGCCAAGGAACGGGAGATCATCGACGTCGCCGAGCAACAGGCTGCCGACGCCGTGGAAGACTGGCTCACCGCGCCGGCAGAGAACGTAATGGAAAAATACAACCGCAGGCCCGAGGAATGATCCACGCGGATCACCGGGCATGCGAACGGGTGGAAAACCACTGAGTTCCGTAACGGGAAGACAGGACGAACAGATGAATGACACCATGACCTACGAAGGGATGTTCCTGGTCGAAGCCGGACGCGATTTCGGCAACGCCAGCGAACCGATCAAGACCGTACTTGATCGCGCCGAAGCCGAAGTGCTGTCCATGAAGCCCTGGGACGAGCGTCGCCTGGCGTACGAGATCGACGGGCGAAAGCGGGCCCTGTACGTGCTGACGTACTTCAAGGCCGACCCGCAGAACATGGCTGAGCTCGATCGCGACGCGCAACTCAATGAGGGCATCATCCGCATGCAGGTGCTCCGTCGCGAGGATCTCAGTGCCGAGGAAATCAACGCCGAAACGCCGGCAACCGAAGTCCAGAAGCAGCGGGAAGCCCGCGCCGCCGACGAAGAGGCCAAAGCCGACGAAACCGAAGGCGCCGAAGCAAGCGCTGAAGGCGAAGAGGCCAAAGCCGAGCCCGCCGAAGCGAACGCTGAGCCCGCCGA
>JBKHCL010000150.1:0-6020 GCA_046541875.1 Phycisphaerae bacterium
GGAAGCCCATGCCACAAACCCAAGGGCAAGCGTGGTTACTCCGAGAACTTCTCGCTCTGGAACAGATAAACTTCCACATCGGGCTCGCGCCACGCACCCACCGGCAGGCCGGCCTTGTGAGCGCAACAGTAGTCCAGGAACTCCTCGGCGTCCCAGCCCTGATCGGTCGCGACCTCAGGCAGGAAGCAGCCCGATCGGCCTCGCCCGACGATATAGATTCCGTCTTCCCCGACGGTGAGTTGTTCGGGCGTGTCGGTCTTGGTCAGGGGAGTGAGCACGGAGACCTCGATGGTAAGGTTCTCCAACTCGCCTGCTGTGATGGGATCCATGGTGAAACGCGGGTCGCGCGTGGCGGCGGTGCCCATCTCGATGATCATTTCGCCCAGCGGACCGCGGGGCTCGAACGTACCGATACACCCCCGAAGCCGACCCTTGTTGGTGAGCGTCACGAAGCAACCCCGCTTCTCGGCCAGCACGCCGTCCAGCCCGGTAATCATCGGTCTGGGGCGACGTGCGACGGCTGCCTCGACACTTCGTCGGGCGAGGTCCAGAAGCTGCTGCCTGTCTTCATTGGAAAGCGTCATACTGGTTCTCCTGCCGGAACACCTTCGTTCACAGGATTGTATCGGTCGACAGGCCGGTAAGGGGAATTTGTTTCGCTTGACGGGGGGGGGCGCATAGAAAACGCGCAGCCGACCGTTTCGGCCCGCTGCGCGTGATGGGCTAGGGGATGTCCTAGATGTCGTCCGGTTCGGGGGCGAACCCGAGTTCTTCCAAGGCGATGGCAGCTTCCTTGCGGAATACCATCCCCAGCTGCGCGATGTCTTCGTTGAGCTTGATGAAGTTGTGCCATTGCTGGGCGAGGTTCTCCGCCTGGCAGTTGGCTTCGAAGGTCTGTTCTTCCAGCGTCTGCTTGTGAGCCTCGACAAGATCGACGATGGCGTCCTTGAAGGTAAACTCGCCTCCCGCGGCGGCCTGGGGCTCTTTTGGTTCGAGCTTCCCGGCGGGCTCGACATCCTGCACCGGCGCGGTGACGGGCGCTGGTTCGGGCTCGGGCTCGGGCTCAGGTTTAGGTTCAGGTTCAGGCTGGGCGGCCTCGGGCTCGGGTTCGGCCGCCGGGGCGGGTTGTTCGACCTGGGGGGCAGGGGGCGAATCGGCCTGCGCTGCGGTTGCCGGGGCGGTATCGGCGGCTTTGATGGGCTCTTCGATCGGGTCGGCGGGCGTTTCGGCGGCGGGCTCTTCCGTGGCGGGGGGTTCTGCCGGCGGGGCGGGGGCGTCGGCGGGCTGAGCCTCGGGCGCGACGGCCTGCTCGACGGGAGCCTGCCCGGCGGCGGCTTCCTGTTGACGCTGGGCGGCGGCGAGCTGTTCGGCCTGCTGGGCGACGGCAGCGGCATCCGGCGCCGGGGCGCCGGTGGCATCGTCGGTCTGGGCCTTGCGGGCCTGCATCATCTTTTCGATTGCGTCAATGTCCGCCTGGGCGGCGGCTGCCGATGTCTGTTGTTCGGTCATGGGTCCAGTCCCCGTCAGGTCCAGAGTGATTCCATACGCACTGCCCTTTCCATCGGATCGGACGGGCGAACCTTCGGCGAAATCCGGCAAAAATGCGCCACGGGCCGCGCGACTCGTCCCGATCGCCGGCCAGCGCGCATCCTCGACCGGCGCCCTCGGCGCCGGAGCTGAGGTCATCGGGAACTCGCCAGGCGGCAGGAGAGTCTATACCGGGGGGGGGTAGAATTAGATAAAAATACCAAAGGTCGTGTCTTGATTCCTACTATATGGGTGACTAGGCTACTTTGCTTGAACTGAACATCGGTATGTTTCTCTTTCTATGAAAGGTTGCTGACTATGGCCAAAGGTAACTCGTTGACATCGGCGTCGCTGGACGAGCTGGAGGCGGAGCTGACCCGCCGCACGAAGAAGCTTCCCCGCCTATATCAGAAGCGGGATAAGCTCGAATCCGACCTCGCCTCGCTGAACGAACAGATCTCGCTGCTGGAGAGTATCTCGGGCGAGGAGACCAAGCCCGTCTCCAAGGCGAAGAAGACCAGCAAGAAGAAGACCAGCAAGAAAAAGACCAGTAAGAAGAAGACCCGCAGGCGAGCGAAGAATGAGGTCCCGTTGGCCGACGTGTTGGTCAAGGCGCTGGAAGGCAAGGGAGCTGTGGGCATCGGCGAGGCGATGGATCTGGCCAAGCAGGCCGGCTACAAGAGCAAGTCCAAGCAGTTCCGCAACATCGTGAACCAGACGCTGAGCAAGGACCCCCGATTCAAGAAGGTCGGGCGCGGCAAGTACGCCCTGAAGTAGGGTGTGGCGGCAATGGCGGCGGACGTTCCGGGAGCGGTGGATGGTCTTCACAATGAGATCACCCGGGGCCTGGTGATACGCCCGCCGGCTGTGGAGCAGATCCTCCGCGGGACAAAACGTTGGGAAATTCGAGGGCGACCGGTTCGCATTCGCGGACCGGTCGCTCTCATTGAGGTGGGCAGCCCGCGGATCCGCGGGGTCTGTGAGATTGTGGATTGCCTGGGCCCGCTGAGCGAGAGGGCGATGGGGCGCAATGCTCACCTGCATTGCGCCCCCGAGCGCTACTGGCGAGGTGGCGATGCGTATGCCAGGGTGTTCGCGTGGGTGCTCGGTCGGCCCAGGCGTTTGAGAAGGCCTTGGCGGTATATCCATCCCCGCGGGGCGGTGACGTGGGTGAATCTCCGAAGTCGGCTGATCCGGGGCAAGTGACCGGCTGGCGGGGACTTCCCCGCGATCATGGAAAAGACAGCACCAAAGAGGCGATTTCTGGCTGAGAAAGGGGCCGATTCCGCCGATACATCCACTGGAAGCTCCGTCGGCGGTTCCTGCGCGAACCGTGACGCAGCCCATGGGGGAAACAGGATCCAACGCCGGCAGGATGCCCCTGCCGCGAACAGCGAATGGGCAGGATGCCCGGAGCACGACGGAACGGCATGATTGCAGATGCTCCAGTCTGGCTGAAGGGATTGTTCCTGGTGACGGCGGTCGTCCTCGCCCTCGGGGTCGGCGTGCAGGCCCTTCGCCGGATCGATCCGACGGCTGTCTCTGCCGACGACGAGATCAATGGCGACGCCAATTACCCCTCGCCCATCGACTTTTCCATCCCGCATGTCGATCCGAACGAGCTGCCCGACCCGCTCGGCCAGCGGTTCGATCGCATCGCCGGGCTCTCCCCCAACGCTCGACGACGCATGGTGATGACCTTCACCTACCAGAACAAACCCATCGAAGACTGGATCGACCGGTTCGTGGCGATGGGTCGGCCTGGGGTGGCCACCTTCCGTCGCGGCGGGGTCCGCATCCGTCCGACGGGGAACAAGGCTGAGTACCGCGTGACGGTGGAACTCATCGTTCGCGCCGGCCCGGAGGACGTGATGGTCTTCTCCGACTGGATCGTGGATACCTACCTGGGAAAATCCGTTCCGGTCGGGACCGTCTCCTCGGCAGTGATTCTGGGGGATATCCACCAGATCCGCGTGATCGTCCGCGACGCGACGGAACGCTGAGGCGTTCGTCACCCGCCGGAGTCCGGCGCAATTCGCAGTGCGATCAAAGAGTTGCCCCCCGATTGGCCGATAGAGGGTCTGACGCCGACGTGGGCGTCCTCTATCGAGCACGAAGGAAGGCACCATGCCCGAAAACACCGGCAGAGACGTACTGCATCGATGGGAGGGAAACCCTGTGATCTCCCTGGACGACCTGAACTTCCAGTGCAGTGACATCCTCAATGCCGCGGCGGTGCAATTCCAGGGCGAAACGGTTCTGCTGGTCACCGTCGAAGGGCTCCAGGGGCGATGTCGTCTCTACCTGGCCCGCAGCCAGGACGGCCTGCATTTCACCGTCGACGAGAAGCCCTTCATGAGTTCGTCCCGCACGGATGGCGACCAGATGTACGAGACGCTGGGCATCCGCGATGCGCGAATCACCGAGATGGAGGGCGTCTACTACATCACCTATGTAGCCATGGGCTACCACGGGTTGCGTCTGGGCCTGGCGCGTACGAGCGATTTCGTCACGTGCGAGCGGATGGGGCTTATCTCGCAGGTGGACGTCAAGAACGGCGCGCTTTTCCCCCGCAAAATCAACGGCCGATATGCCCTGCTGGAGCGCCCCGACGACGGGAAAAGCATCTGGGTGGTCTTCTCGGACGACCTGGAGTTCTGGGGCGACGGGCGGCCGGTGATGACCCCGCGCGGCGGTCACTGGGATACTCACGTGATCGGGGCGGCCTGCCCGCCGATCGAGATCGACGACGGTTGGTTGCTGATCTACTACGGCCAGCGACACACATCGGCCGGTCCGCTGGTTCGCCTCGGGGCGGCTGTGCTGGATCGCGACGACCCGTCGAAGGTTCTGGGGCGATCGGACATCCCCGTGCTCGCCCCGCGCGAGAAGTACGAACGCATCGGCGACATTCCCAATGTCGTGTTCTCCTGCGGCGCGTTGCTGCAGGATGACGGCGTGCTGGAGATCTACTACGGCGCTTCGGACAGTTGCATCGCCCTGGGGACCGCACCGCTCGAGGACATCCTCGAGAACTGCTTCGAGACAGAGGAGTTTCACGAATGATCCGTCGCCACGGGACTGACCTGCTGCACCGCTGGGAGCGGAACCCGATCATGACCCAGTTGGACGTGCCATACCGCTGCAACACCGTGTTCAACGGCACGCCGGTGAAACTCGACAACGATTACTACATGATCGTCCGTGTCGAGGGTCAGCAGGGATACTCATATTTCGCGCTGGCCCACAGCCACGACGGGCTGCACTGGGAAGTGCGCCCCGAGCCGTGCATGGTCCCCGCCGAGACCGGGGAGTTCAAGATCTGGGAAGAGCACGGCATCGAGGACCCGCGCCTGACGACGATCGACGGGGTGCATTACATCCTCTACACAGCCGTCGGTCGATACGGCGGGCGTATCGCCATCGCCAGGACCGAGGACTTCGAGCATTACGAACGGATCGCGGTGATTTCCCGTCCGGGCAACAAGGACGGCGTGCTGTTCCCCGAGAAGATCAACGGGCTCTACGCGCGGCTGGATCGACCGATCGGGGCCGGCGTGGGCAGCATCTGGGTGAGTTACTCGCCCGACCTGATCAACTGGGGCAAGAGCGAGTTCTGCTTCGGGCCCAGGGCGCGGTTCTGGGACAGTTTCCGCATCGGGGCATCGGCGCCGCCCATTCTCACCGATCGCGGATGGCTGGAGATTTACCACGGCGTGAAGATGACCTCGGCAGGCCCGATCTACCGGATCGGCACCGCGATGCACGACAAGGACGACCCGGCCAAGATCGTCGGTCGATGCCTCGCCCCGCTGCTGAGCCCACGCGAGGACTACGAACGCGTCGGCGACGTGGGCAACGTGGTGTTCGCCTGCGGCGCGATTGTCGAGCCCAACGGTGAGGTGAAGGTCTACTACGGGGCGGCAGACACGTCCATCTGCGTCGCCAGCGGGGCGCTCGATGAAATCATCGATTCATGCTTCGTGACGGCAGAGGAATAGCGCCCCGAGACTCTCGCTGCCGGCGGGGCTTGAGAGCGGGCAACGGAGCAACCCGGCCGCCGCCACGGCAGACGCTCAGGCGCAGGTTCGTCGGGCCCGCGCGATGGCGCGGTCCGCTTCCCGAGAGAAGTATCGTACCCGGGCGGCCAACTCCTGGGGAGTCAGCAGTCGCTCGCCCACCGCAGCCTGCCATGCAGACCGTCTCAGGTCGAACCCGGGCTCGGGAACTTCCCGGCGATTCTCATGCGACGATGACACACCTCGGACCATCCGGCAGACCTCCCGTGCAGGCAGTACTCCTCTTCTGGAAGGTACGTTTCGCCGATGCCCGGGGCAAACACCGAGCAAGCGACACCCGGGACCCGACCAATCGGCTGGGATATGTCCCGCAGCGTCCCGGCGGCGGGTGTGCGAGATTTTCCGGGGGCGATTTGTCAGGTGGCCCGTTGGCAAATTGATCGGGTAGCCCTGTTCGTAGACAGAAACTCTCAC
>JBKHCL010000151.1:0-6016 GCA_046541875.1 Phycisphaerae bacterium
CAAGTTGCGGGCCTGCCTGCCGAAGCAACGATGCATCCTGCCGGGGCATGGATGGCGTGGGCGAAGACAGGCCGTTGGTGGCGGCATTTTTCCAAGGCGAATCGCAGTTCGCGGTGGGCAGCGTCAGAGGCCGGTGGCCTTTTCGAGTGGCTGGATCCGTTCGTCGTCGTTGATCTTGGGCGGTGGTCCCAGCGGGTCTTCGATCTTCTCGGGTTTGACCTTGGAGACTGCTTCCCACGCCACGTGGACGCGGATGTTCTGGCTGGCCAGCGGGCCCTCGAGCCCCAACGCCTTACCGGGCACGGTGAAATGCGTCGAGGGCAAGGCGTCCGTCGGGGCTGGGTACTTGAGCTGCTTTTCTTTGTAGGGATAGGAGAACGACGCCTTGCACGGGGCATCCCGGAAGGGAATCTTCCTGCCGTTGAACTCCAGCGTTCCGGAAATGGTACACTTGCCGACCGGGAATTCCTGATTGCCGTGTTTCAGGCCGGTTTCTTTCCACGCGGACATCGCGGTGACGTGGAGCTTCATTTCCGGGACACGGGCGTTGGGGTCGAGCCCGCTTGCGGTTTTCTGAGGCGAGCCGACAAGCTGCCCCAGTACTCGCTGATGCTGAACGCCTGGCTGCTGGAGGATGGTGGGGCAGTCCAGGGTGAAGTTGGCGTCGGCCTGCTCGGTGCCATAGGTGAACCTGCCGCCCGGGACGCCGCGTCCCATGAAGAAGCTCGGCCACATTTCGTCGTTGGGGTCGCGGAAGGTCACCGTCACGGTCACGCAGCCTTCGGTGCCGATCTTCCAGGTCTGCCCCTCGGCGGGCCACAGCCTTCGCGGACCATCGTATGGCTTGAATGGCTTGGGTTTGCGTCGATGCACCGGCGGTTTGTAGGCCAACTCGGTTTTGGCAGTCAGGTCCATCAGCACGGCAAAGCCGTCCATCAGCCCCCCGCCGAAGCTCTTCTGGACGGGGTTCTTCAGTGGCGGGGTGACGGTGTCTTGCTTGTAGGTTTCCTCGGCGACGGCCCCGGAGAGGCACAGCAGCATGGGCTTGCCGTTCACGGTTCCGCTGGCGAAGGCCCACTCGTTGACGCGCTCCTGGCAGCCGCCGACGGCCACTCGTGTGCCCACGGCGGGCATGGTCGAGAGGAACCGATAGGACCCCAGGTTCGGTTCGGTCACCACCAGGAGGCTTCCGCCGTCTTTCCGGAGTGTATTGGGCAGGTCGGGAGTTACGTTGCCTCGCCCTGCCCAGACGACCGACTGGTCGCAGGCCACGTCCAGCGTTTGCACGTTCCCGGCGCTGGTCCACAGTGTGGAGGTCACCACGTTCTGTTCGGGGTCCAGTTTTACCACGAAACAGTATGTGCTGCTGCCGACGGTGTTCATCGCGTTTGGGATGCGGCGGTACGGGTCGTAAGGTCGGCGCCCCATGCAGTTGTTTCCGCCGTGGCTCCAGGTGGAGTAGTACAGGTTGCCCTTGCTGTCGAATGCGCTTCGTCGCACGGCCGAGTCGGCGACCAGGTGGAAATGCTTCGGCGCGAAGAACGGCCCACGCCACCCCACCAGGTACTTGTAGACACTTCCGTCGGGGCGATGCACCATCAGGCGCGGGCAGCGATAGGGCTCGCGGCCGGTGGGGCTCATCCAGTCGCCCACGCGGGTATATCGGCCGGTGACAGGGCAGACGGCCGACCCGCTGACCACGCGCTTTCGCTTGATCCGTGTAGCCTGGACCAGCTTGCCGGACGGGTCGTACACCAGGTAGCCCGGGCCCAGCATGGCGACGTTTCCGTTGTCCAGGGCGGTGAGCTTCGGCGCGTAGCTCCAGGCCTTCAGGTCGCGCACCCACAGCACCTTGGACAGGTCGTCCGAGAGGCGGGCGAGGTACACGTGTCCGAACGGGAACGGATCCTTCCCGGGGGCGGGTATCTCCTCGATCGACTCGGTGCGACGGTCGCTGCAGACCCGCCCGATGCGGTCGGTGGCGGCCCCGGCGATGTAGACTTCTCCCTCGTTGCCGATGACGACGCTGTGGATCGTCCCTGCCCCGCGGGGCAGGCGGTGCAGCGAGCGCACCTTGTCCAGATTCCCGTCGAACCGTGCGATAAACCCGGTGGCCGACGGTTCGTTGCCCACCAGTCGGGCGTAGGCGTCCTGTTTTTCAATGCTTCGCCCCACGGTGAAGCGGAACGTACGAGGCACGCTCGCAAGGCGTTTCCGCGCGGCGTCCTCGCGCTTCTTGATTTCTTCGCGGCTGGGTTTGGCCTTGAGCTCCAGGTCGCCGCCCAGATCGCCGCCCAAACTGGTGGGCAGGTCGTCGGCATCAGGGGTGTCGATCTTACCGGTATCGGTCAGCGCCAGCAGGCGGAACTCCTTGGGGGCCTTCCGGGCGGGGGCGTCGGTGCCCAGCACCTTCGCCTTCACGCCGCGGAGCGTCAGCTCGGGATCCAGCGAGACGCCGATCAGCAGGATGCTGTCATCCCCGGGGAAGGCTGCCCCGGTGAACCACTCGGTGCCCTTGCTCCCCAGGAAGGTCGAAGTGCGCACGTTCGCGAGGTTTTTCGATTGTCCGGCACCGGCGGCGGCAGCCAGCAGCAGGCAGGCACCCAAGGCCATCAAGCACTGTTTACGTCGCATGGTCTTCTCCTCCCGGAACGCGGGGAACTTTGGCGCCGGGACTGGTTTAACTAGTGGCTGTCCGCTTGACTTCCTCAACAAGGATTCACCCTATGGTTCGCTACGCAAAGTCACTTGGCTTCATTCTGTTTCTGGCCTCGGCGGGGGTAGTGCTCTGGCCCGACCGTTCGCTCGCCGGCGTCAAGGCGCCCTTCTCCGACGCTGAGCTGCGCGTCCGCATCGGCAACTACTGGACGATGCGCCTGGCGGCGATCGACGGTGAGTGGCAGCCGGTCTGCCGCTCGAAGCCGTCCTTTAAACACGTCGACTTCGGATATGTTACTGTGTCCGAAGGATCGGCCGACCAATTCTCGGTCTCGGTGCAGTTGCAGCGAGACGCCGGGCCGCGAACCGGCGGGCACGTGTTCTACGAGATGTCCTTCACCCGCCGCGACGACGGAAGCTACGAGGGGACCTTCTCCGAGGTCGCCGGGACAGACAAAGCCGAGGGCGCGCTGCGGGCGGAGGTAACCCCTCCTCAGAAGAAGTCGGCCCGGAAGCACAAGCCCATCGAAAGCGGCGAGCACCCCAGGCTCCTTCTTCGCAAGGCCGATCTGCCGGCCCTGAAGGCCCGGCTCAAAACGCCCTTCGGTCAGGCGTTTCTTGCCCGGGCGAAGGACACCAAAGACCCCGTGCTGATGGGCCTGCTGTATCAGCTCACCGGTGAGGAGCGTTACGCCCGCGAGGCGCTGCGGATCCTCAAGAGCTATTCCGACATCGACGGGAACCCCGCCCTGACCGGCGATATCGGCCATCAACTCGTGCGCGCCGTGCTGACGATCGACCTTTGCTACGACGCCTGGCCTGAAGACTACCGCGAGGACCTCCTGCAGCATGTCAAGGCACGCCTGCCCAAGCGGCAGTACGACCTGCTCATCCCCCACGCCAATTACAACCAGGTCAGCAACTACTACGGCCCGGCGTTCGGGTCGTCGGCCATCGCGTCGCTTCTGCTGCACAAGCGCACAGGCCCGGCGCCCGAGGAGCCGGTCAAGCCGCTGTGCGTGCGGTTCAAGGACTGCAAGGTGGCTCCGCTGGAGGACTACACCCCGCCGCAGGGCGTGCCCCTCGTGGACTTGGTGGACGACAATCTGCCCGACGACTGGATCTACGCCGGCGGGCTTAAGCCCCGGGAGGGAAAGGATCCGCTGGACGCCCTCGGTGGCGGCGAAAAGGCCAAGCCGATGCTGGGCGACGAACTGACCGACGGCAGCAAGACGGTGCGGTTCGCCCGCGTCTCCCGCGAGAAAGACGAAGGCTACTTCGAGTGGGGCGGGCGGAAGGTGCTGGACGTCAGCAACGCCATCGGGCGGGTCTATCACAGCTACAGCGTGTTCTACACGGTCGTCCGCAACAGCAAGCCCGGCTGGTACGAGTTCAACATCGGCAGCGACCACAAGGAATCGCGGACGTTCCTCAACGGCATCGAGATCCGCGAGGGCGACGTGATGCAACTGGACAAGGGGCTCTACACGGTGCTCATCGAAGTCCGCATCGGCCAGACCGAGCCTTGGGGTCGCGAGATGCTCGCCCCCCGCTTTACGCATCTCAAGGACGGCAAGGTCAGGAAGCGGACCGTCGGCGAGGTGAACGACGAAATCCGCGCCCGCTACCGCCAGGCGCTGGCCTACTGGAAGACCGAGACCGCCGAGTGGAAGGCGCGGGACAAAGAGGACCTCTCCTGTGTTCGCATGTACCACAAAGGCCGCGAGCAGATGTACCAGCACCTGCGGTTCGGGATCGGCGACGGAGGTTTCCAGGCCGAGGCGACCCACTACGGCAACATCGCCGCCTACTATCCGCTGCTGTACGCCACCTTCCACCGCACCGGGATGGGGCGCGACGTCTCGACCTATCCCGACGCCACACACGTGCTGCCCCGGCAGATGATGCAGGCCTTCCTGAAAGACTCGCGACCGATCATCATGAACCTGAACGTCAAGGGGCACTTCGACCCCCGCTGGGTCGCCAACCAGTTTCCCATGGTCCCCGAGAAGTTCAAGCCCTCGCTGCTGTGGGGCTGGAACCGCGTTCTCGGAATCCCGGCAGCCTCGACCGACGAGATCGATCGCAAGACCGCCGACGCGATGCTCCAGCCCCTCAGCGGACACACGCTGGCCGCCACGTACGTCAACTACCCGCTCGCCACCGACCCGGTGCATCCGTCCAAGGGCATGCCCCGTACCTGGAAGGCCGACACCCTTGGATTCTATGTCTTCCGCAGTGGGTGGCAGGGCTCCGACGAGTTCATCGCCCAGGTGTTTACCAAGAGCATTCCCATTCGCGCCTGGAACCACCCCAACGCCGGAGCGTTCCGCCTGTGGGGGCTGGGGCATCGCTGGACGGCCGCCCCCATCGAGCGAAGCGGCTACCGACCCGAAGAGTGCATCGTGCTGCTGCCCGATAACGTCATGAACGAGTCGGCCTGCGGAAAGGTGGACCACCACAGCACCAGGGAAGACGGTTCGGGCTCACTGGCGATTGACCTCTCCGACGTGTACCTGGCCGTGCCCGAGCCCAAGAAGAAAAGCAAACTGGAGACGATGGCCGACGACCTCGAAAGCCAACCCAACGAGGGGCCGGACATGGACTCGCGAGTCGATGATATCCACCTGCCGGACAAAATCACGGACATTCCCAAGGCCGTCACCGACTACTACCAGCAGAAGGAACGCAGCAAGCTCCGCCGCAAGCTTCCCAAGCTCTACGACCGATACGCCGAGCGCAGGTCGGACATCGACTACCAGTCGCCCATCGACGGCGAACGCGCGATTGCCTTCGACTACAGCGGAAAGTCCGGGGCGCCCTGCCTGATGGTCCTGGTGGACGAGGTCCGCGGAGGCCGATCCAAGCAGTGGCTCTGGCATATGCCTCCCGACCAGAACGTCACCGCCGAAACCAAGGACAACACCTTTACCATCAAGTATCCGGACGCCACGCTGAAGGGAACTTTCGTCTCGCCGGCGAAAATCACCCCGAAGTTTCACGAGAACGAGAAGATGCACTTCATCTATCGCGGCGGCAGCAAGAAGGGCAGCACGATCACCCGCGAGTATGACTTCATCGCGGCCGAGACCGACGCAAAGAACGCCCGGTTCTTTGTGGTCATCACCGTGCAGAAGGGAACCCCGCCGCGGGTTTCAGCCGAAGAGGTCGGCGGGTCCGGCAAGGACGCCGTCATCACCGTCGGCAACCAGACCGTCCGCTACCGCGACGGGAAGATCGTATTCGGGTCCGGACAGTAGAACAGGCCTGTGCAGGATTCTCCCCGCAGATGTGCGGGGCTGCCGCGGGCGGGTCAGCCGTTCGGTTGTAAAGCGCGCAGCAGAACCGTGGCGAGGCA
>JBKHCL010000152.1:0-5981 GCA_046541875.1 Phycisphaerae bacterium
CCCGACTCAGAGTACGACGCGCCGTTTCAATCCGCGCCCCCGTGATGGGGGCGATCCGCTCGATGGCCTCGACCTGCGCGACGGGGTCGGCGTTTCAATCCGCGCCCCCGTGATGGGGGCGATTAGATTGTCAACACCACCGTGACGATGAGCATCAGTTTCAATCCGCGCCCCCGTGATGGGGGCGATGGTAAGGCCTTTAAGATACTGCATAGCAGGCGTTTGGGCAAGCGTTTTCGCGAACCGGCTCTCCGGTGGGGGTTCTGACGAGTCGTCCATGCTCGCAGGACCTTGTAAGTCAAACCAAAGTATTAACTTATAATCCATCGCGGACCTCCGGGTCATTCTCTGCGCGCTGGTGGTTCGCGTTGGCTGGTTCGGATGGACTCATCCGTCGGGCTCAGCCCCGGTCTGCGTTTTGGTTAATCGGGCGTCTACACGATCAGCGGGCCTTGCGGGTCCCACGAGGGTTTCGCCCCGACGTGCTGCACCCGCCGCCGCCAGTTCTTCCCCAGCAGGTAGAACCGCAGGCTGTCGGTGTCCTTGTCGATGGTTTCCACGAGGGTCGATCGCAGATTCTCCCACTGGGCGGGGGTAAGGAGGCATTCGAAGACGGAGTGCTGCACCCGTTGGCCGAAATCTTCGCAGGCCCGCGCGACAGACTTCCAGCGTTTCTTACCGGCCTTGGTGTCCTGCTTGATGTCATAGGTCACGAGCACGAGCATGATGTCTCCTATTTCCAGAAGAAGGCGGGGTAGGCGTCGAGGTCGCCCCTCAGGAAGCGGGCGAGCAGTTGGGCCTGGATGAACGGCACGAGGCCCAGCGTGGTCTTCTCCGCGAGGAAAGGGTGCGTGATGGCGTCCTGCTTGCGTTTCTGGTAGGCGCTGAGCAGCGTTTTGCGTCCCTTGTCGGTCAGGGAGACGCCGCCGGCCGGCTCGGCGGTGAAGTCTTTCGCCTGCAGTTGTCGACGGTTGATCAGTGAGGCGGTGAGGCGGTCTACCAGCGGAGCCCGCAGGGCTTCCATGAGGTCCAGGGCGAGGCTGCATCGGCCGGGCCTGTCGCGATGGAGGAAGCCCACCTGCGGGTCGAGTCCGACGGTCTCACAGGCTGAGCGGCAATCGTGCATCAGCAGCGTATACAGCAGCGAGAGCACGGCGTTGACGTTGTCGGTCGGCGGTCGGCGCGATCGACCCGTAAAGCGCATCTCGGCCTCCGGCGCGGTAAGAAGATCGTTGAACGCCCGGAAGTAGTGCTTCGCGCCCTCTCCCTCGATGCCTCGCACGACGTCGGTGTCCGGTGCGAGGGGGAGTTGTTCCAGCAGCGGAGCCATCGCGCCGGCAGCAGCGCGGAGGCGGTCGGTCGACCCCGCGTCTGCTGAGTCGCGAGCCCCGCGCAGGAGCACGGCGCGGGCGTTGGCGACCTTGGCCATGACGATATTGGCGGCGATATTGCGCGACAGGCCCGGCCGGTCCGATGCGCGATACTGCCGACGGCGCAACTGGACGTTTCCGCTGGTGGGTCCGACCAGGCGCGAGAGGAACCGCCCATGGGTGGAAAGGAATGTGACCGTCACGTTGTTCTCGGCGCAGAATGCCATGGCCGGAGGTGTCACGGAGACCCGCCCGAAGCAGACCAGGCCCTCGAGGGTGTGGATCGGCATGGACAGGAGCGTCTCCTTCTTTCGGCGGATCTGGAGCGTTTCGCCGGTTCGGGCGACGTAGCCGCCGTCAATGGTTATATAGAGCGTGTTTGCGTGTGTCTTCATGGCAGGTCACTTTCGGAGTCGGTCCGGCGGAGTGCGGCCGAGAGCATGCGGTCCATGTATCGCCCCGCCCGGGCCGTCCCGGCGCGGTCGGGCAGGCAGGCGTCACGCAGTGAGCAGGATTTGCACTTTTTACCCGGCTGGGGTGGGGGCAAAACATCTTCCTGGAGCATGGTGCGAATGGCGGCGGCGATCTCGGCCGTCTCCTTGCGCAGGGCCGGGGTGAGTTCCACGTCCTCGCGGCGGCGCGTTTGACCGTAGAACAGCAGGCCGAGGGGGAGATGTACATCCAGCATCTCCTCCAGGCAGATTGCCTGGGCGCAGAGCTGGATCCGGTCGGCGTCGTGGCGTTTGGGTCGGCCCCGCTTGTACTCGACGGGGCGGGGCGCCCATCGGCCGGGCCAGGTGGGGATGACGCACGTGGCGGCCGGTTCGGCATTCTCGTCGGCCTGGTGGAACTCGACCACGTCGGCCACTCCCGCCAGCCCCAGCGAAAGTGAGCGCAGAGAGACGCCCCGGGCGATGCGCACGCCGGGGCGCGTCTCCGACGGGCCCTCGTGAGCGCGGGCGTGCAGCCGGCGCCCCTGGGCAGTGAAGCGGTTCTCCGCCCAGAGGCGCTCGAGGTGAATCAACCCGCACTGACGCGGACAGAACACCCAGTGCTGCAATGCCGAAATCGCAAGCAGATCGTCTTCGGCGAACATGGCCGGAAGCTTACAGCTTCTCCAGGTCGCCGACGGAGGTGATCTCGATGAGCTCAACCCCGGCGGGCACCTTCTCCGCATCGGCCTTCACCGTGTAATGGCCGAACTTCCGCGGGCTGGGCGCGCCGTCGGCGTTCATGGCGTCCACGTCCTTCTCGATGGACACGACGTTCTCGAAGAGCACCTGCGCCGGGCAACAGCCGAGCTTGGCCTGGCGGACTCGCTGCTTCTCGTCGCCGTCGGTACCGACATGCTTGAACACGAAGATCGGCGTGCGAACGGTCATCACGCCCTTGCTGGAGGAACGGTCGTGTTCGTACATGTTCAGGACAGACTCGAACAACAGCTTGAGGTCCTCCCGCGAGAAGCCGGTGTCCCCGGCCAGGTGGGCCGAGATGAACCCCTTCCCGACAAACAGGCCGTACGGAATGAGCGACTTTCGGCCCATGGTGCGGAGTTTGTCCTCGGGTTGCTCGTCTTCCCACTTCTGATAGTCCTCGCTGGTGGCGGCGCCTTTGGCTTCATCGGCGACGGCCATCCGCGTAATGGACAGATCCATCGGCAGGATGGGGTCCTCGGAGCGTGCGAAGGCGATCTGCACCGGGCCGCGCACCTGCCCGGCGTTGGGCCCGGTGGACATGACGGCCCCGAAGGCGCGGACGTCGTAGAAGTTCTCGCACATGTATTGGCGAGCATCCTTGACCTGCTTCTTGGTGGCCTTCTTTCCGTCGGCCTCTCGGCCGGCTTCCTCGTGGGCCTTGCAGATTTTTGCGTTCAGGTTGGTCGCCTGCTCGACGAAGATCGCGTTGGGCATGGTGTTCTCATGCGCCAGTTGGACGTAGTTTCGGATTCGTCGTTTGATTGCGACGTCGCTGACCAGGCCGTGCATGTCCTGCGGATCGATGCGCGGGGCGTTTCCTGCGTCCGGGTCGCCGTTGGGATTGCCGTTTTCGCAGTCGAAGAGGAAAAGAAACTCGTAACGGTTGGTGATCGGTTCTGCCATGGTTGTTCTCCTTGTCTGGTTGAGTGGGTTATTCGGTGTCGGTGCTGTCTTCTTTGAGGTCGGTTTTCTTCTTGCGAAGGGCTTTCTGCTGGTAGTAGCCCATGGCAAAGAGGGTCTGGTCTTCCAGTGACATAGTGGCCGGGGGCGCCTGGTCGAGACGGTCCCAGAGGTCGGCGAGTTGCTGATCGAACCAGACCTTCAGTCCGCCGTCGATCTTGGGGAGGTGTGCGGTTTGGGCACCCCGAACCAGCTTCCCCAGGACAAGGGCGGGCGTGGCACTGGCGGCGGCGTAGTATCGTTGGACCACGCCGGCGCCGACATCTCCCAGCGCGGCGCGTTGGATGTCGGCCAGCACCGCCATGATTCGCCCGCACACATACGCCGGGCAGTTCTCGTGTTCGTTCAGTTCCGGTTGCATCTCTGTGATCTCCTTTCGAATGAGATAAGCCTTCAGCAGCCCCAGGCGGGCATGCCGGGGGGATTCACCGTTGATAACGTCCATGCGGACCCGCGCGAGTGTGCGGGCCATCGCCTCGTAGGGAATGGGAAGCCCCGCAATCGCCGACTTCCAAAGTGCCGTCTCCAGCGGAGGGTGAACCTCCTTGAGGTCGCGGACCATCGCCCCGAGGACGGCCAGGAATTTCGGCTCGGGTGCCAGACCGTCGCCGTGGCGATTCACAATGGAAAAATCCTCGAACCACTGTGTGACGTTTGCGGCGAGGTCCTCGAAGGAGCCTTCCATCCAGTCGCGCACGACGGCCCGGCCGGCGTTGCCGCCAAGCGTCAGGGCGCGGTAGCGACACTCACCGAGGCCGTGCAGGTCGCTCGCCTTGCCGGACTTGACGGCCTCCAGCAGCTTCCCCGCCCGGCGGTTGGCCTGGGCGACGGTGGAGGTGTCCTTCCCGGCCGCCGCCTCCTCCTGGACTTCTGCCTCGCCCAGGTCGACCCCGTTCAACAGCTTCGCTACCGGGTCGGTCTCGGGCGGCACGTCGTGGGTGTACCAGTAGACCACCTTTGCCCCGGCCAGGCGGCGAGAGTGCCCGGCGATGAGTTGGTTCAGCGCGGCTGCGTACGCCTCGGCGGTGTCGGCACTGACGGCTGCGTTGGCCGACTGCTCCAAGCCGTAGGAGCAGAAGGTGTCCTGGTTGAACCCCACCAGCGTGGTCTCCACGTTGCCACCCACGTCGCCGAGTCCTTTGACCTTCGGGTGCGTCGTGGCCGGTTCCACGAGTTCGCCGGTCAGCAGCGATCGCATCTCGTCGGCAACCTTACCCTTCTTGCCCTTCTTCTTGAACAGCCCAGGCCAATACCCCCGCCACCAGTCGTGCCAGGTGCCCTGCTCGACCAGGATGCGAGCCCCGTCGGCCGACATCTCCACAAAGGTGACGTTGTCGGAGGGCTTGACCTTGGGCGTGGCTGCGTCGAGTTCTTTGTGCATCTTCGCCAGTTCGTCGGGGTCTTCCAGCGCATCGGCGATGCGCGCCAGAACGGGCTCAGCCTGGCCTGCTTCGCGAAGCAGGTTCAGGAAGAACCCGTGCTTCCGCAGGAGCTTCTCGCCCGGTTCGTCCTCGCCGTAAAGCACGACGTACTGGGCGGTATCCACCAGGAACTGCCGCATGGGCGTGTCGCCCGAGAACTTCAGGTGCGGGACCTTAGCGAACTCGCGGCCTTTCTTGTCATCCGAGGCGGGCGTGAGCCCCTGGTATTCGCCTTCCGGGGAGAACTGCAGCAGCCAGCGGACGTGTTTGGGCGCAAAGCCGGGCTCGGCGTCGATGCCGGCCTGCTCGGCGTATTCCAGCAGTGCGTGAAGCATCAACCGGCCCTCCGTTCCCCGGGCTTTTTGACCCGGTCGTCGTCGAACGGCGGAATCTCCAGCAGGCCGCGTTCGATATTCGCGCGGAACACGCTCACCCGGGGTTTGGCGACCCCGGGCTTGTTCTGTGTGCCCAGGTCGAACACGTCGTACAGCATCCAGCCGATGTCCTGCGAGAAATCGGCAGGGTCGGGCTCGCCGGCGAGGTCCTCGACGAGCCGGAAGAACGCGACAAACTCCCGACAGCCCAGGTACGGCTGCCAGGCGCATTTGCCCGCCCGCGCCCGACGAAGGAACTGCTCGTTGAGCGCCTTGTTCTCCTTCTCCGCCCCGGGGCGCGGGACGATGTGGGCGTGGATGCGGTATCGCGGCTGGCGGATGGCCATCGTCTGACGCTGCTGGCGACGGCTGGGCGAGTCGGCGATGATCGGCTCGGGCTGTTTCGTGCCCTTCATCCAAGAGCTGATCGTCCGATCGCTGGGTGCCTTGGCGGAGACCTCGTTCCGCCGCAGCGCGATGTAGCTGGGCGTTTCGAGCAGTTCGATGCGGTCGACCTGCCAGTAGAATCGCGGCTTCCAGTAGATCGCATCGAAAATGCCCCGCGCCCCGCTCGGTGTGGGGCACGGATAGCTCCACCGCTCAACCTTCAGTTCCGGGCGACTCCAACAGCCGAAGTCACCCCACACTTCCAATACATGC
>JBKHCL010000153.1:0-5903 GCA_046541875.1 Phycisphaerae bacterium
GCAAGGCCGCAGCGTCGCCGACGATCCGTTGGTGATGTACTCGCGGCTGGAGTCGTAGGGCCCGCAACTTGTTGCGGGCGGAATGGCTCCTGCAAACGGTTATGCGCGTTCTATCCCCCACCTGACGGTGGGGGCTCCCTCAGAGGGTGTTTCGTGGCACGTGAACGCACCGGCGTGAGGACACGCCGGTAGCACCCAAATGGTGGGGCAGGCGAGCCTGACGCCTTGCCGGCCGAAGGCTTGTGTGAGTCAGCGTTTGAGTGCGGTTTCGATGGCGTCGCAGACGGTTTCGATGGTCTTGACGCGGGCGAACCGCTTGCAGTTGCTCTCGACGATGGTCCAGGGGGCCTGCGGGGTCGAGGTGCGGAAGAGCATCTCCTCGACGGCGGCGTCGTAGTCGTCCCATCGCTCGCGGTTCCGCCAGTCTTCCTCGGTGATCTTCCACTGCTTATGCTCGGTCTGCCGGCGTGCCTCGAAGCGGGCGAGTTGCTCGGCCGGCGAGATGTGCAGCCAGAACTTCAGCAGCAGATGTCCGAAGTTGGTGATATGGCGTTCCATCTCGTTGATCTCGCGGTACGCCCGGCGCCACTGGGTTTCCGAGCAGAAGCCCTCCACCCGTTCGACCAGCACGCGGCCGTACCAACTGCGATCGAATATCGTGATGTGACCGGCCTTGGGCATCTGCGTCCAGAACCGCCAGAGGTAGTGATGGGCCTTTTCGATGTCGTTCGGTGCGGCGATGGGGACCACTTCGTAGCCTCGCGGGTCCAACTCGCGCGTGAGGCGGCGGATGTTGCCACCTTTGCCCGCGGCGTCCCAGCCTTCGTAGACAATCGCGACGCCGATTCGCTCCATGTAGATACGGTGTTCGAGCTTGCGGAGCTTTTTCTGGGCGGCGTCGAGACGGTCCTTGTACTCGGGCTTCTCCAGCGATTGGCTGAGATCCACGCCTTCGAGAATGCTGGAACGCAGTTTGTCGGGCATCTCCGCCTTCTCGGCTGCGGGAGGGGTCGACGGCGATGCCGGTTGCTCGCCGGCCTGCCCCAGCGCCCGTTCGATCGCCAGGGCGGCTGTGTTGAAGATCTTCAGCGTGGCGAAGCGTTCGTCATGGGCTTCGATGATCGTCCACGGGGCGTGTTCGGCGTCGGTCTCGGTGAGCATCTCGTTGGCGGCGGTGAGGTACTCGTCGTACTTCTTGTGTCGGGCGAGGTCGCTTTTTGTAACGCGCCACGCGGTGGTCTTCTTCTTGCGAAGCTTCTTGAACCGCTTGGCCTGTTCGTCTCTGGAGATGTGCAGGAACAGCTTGACCAGCACCGCGCCGTCGTCGGCGAGTTGACGCTCGAACGCCTGGATATCCTCGATTGCCCGGTGGAGCGGCGCGTCCTCCAGGCCGCCCTCGACGCGTTCGGTGAGCAGTTGGCGATACCAGCTCCGATCGAAGATGGCAACTCGGCCGCGGGGGGGCGTGCGAATCCAAGGACGCCACAGGAACGGGCGCAGAGATTCTTCCTCGGTGGGTTCCAGCGTGGAGTACACCTTCAGCCCGCGAGGATCCAGCGGCAGGATGAGGTTGTTGATGAGCGTTCCCTTGCCCGCGGCGTCCCAGCCCTCGAAGACGATCACGATGGGGATGTTCGCCTCGTGGGCGGCCCGTTGGAGCTGACCGAGGCGGATGTCCCATTCGTCCTCGGCGGCCTTGAAGTCCTTCTTGCTTACCCGACGGGCCAGATCAATGTGTTCGAGCATGCATCGCCTTTCCGTCCGCCCGTCGTTCCTTCGAAGGAGCGGGGTCAGTCCTTGTCTTTGTCCTTGATCTTCTTGGGCTTACAAAGTTTTTTCTTCTTCTCGTGGATTGCGCCGCATTTCTTGCAGCGGTAGTTGCCCGGCTTGTCTTTGGCCTTCTTCTTTCCTTTAAGGCATCCCATCTGTCACCTCGGGTGGTGCGAATATCTCGGCTGGCGGGTGCCGACGATCGGCGTGCGACCCGGAAGTATTGTAGGCGCACCCCGACAAGGGCCGCCCGGAGGGGACGTATCTTTCATCGGACAAAAGGGCTGCAGAGATGCAGACATACGGTACAATGCATAGGCTCGCCCATCGACCATGCGGGCGGGCAAGGGAGAGTGATATGACTCGGCGACGAATGGTGTTTCTCGGCATCGCGACGGTTGTGGCGGCGCTGGTCGGGCAGGCCGGCAGGGCAGAGGCCGCCGACGCCAACGACGTCCTCAAGGGGCTGGTGCAGCCTTACGTGCCGCAGCGGGAACGGGCACGCTTTCTCAAGTCGGCCGGCAAGAACAACGAACTCTCGAAAGACGAGTTCCTCGCCAGCGCCAAAGCAAAGGACGGATTCGCCCGCGTCTTCGACCGCTGGAGTGAGATCGCCGCGTATGATAAGGACCGCAACGGCGAGATCGGCTGGTTCGAAGCCGACGCCTACCGCCGCGCGCTGGGCAGAAAAATCCTCGCTGCCTGGGACACCGGTAAGGACGGTAAGCTCTCGGCGAAAGAGTACGCTGCCGCCAACGCCGCCATGCGCGCCGGGAAGCTTCCCTGGCGGAAGAAGGTCGGCCCGGCCAAGCCGGCAAACGGCGGGGGGAGTCCTGCCCAAGCCGATTCCAATGCTCCGCTGCTGCCGCCGATGCCCTCCGAGAAGACACTGCTGAAGAAGTACGACGCGGATGGTGACGGGACGCTCTCGCCCGGCGAGCGACGGACCGCGTACCGGATCGAAAACGGCCTTCGGTACAAGACGCTGTTGGACCGCTACGATGCCGACGCCAACGGCGTGCTCACCCGCGACGAACGCCGCAAGGTGTGGCGCGACCTGCATCGAACCCGGCGCAAGCGCGAACGGAAGTGGGAGCTGCTGCTGTTTGACGACGACGGGGACGGCGAATTCTCCGACGAGGAGAAGGCGGTGCGCGAGGAGTATCGCGACAAGATGCGCGACCTGGGCGAGCAGATCATGACGAAGGTGATGGACTCCGACGGTGACGGCGAGGTCTCGCGGATGGAGAAGATGTCCATCATCAAGAACGCTCAGTTCGTCGCGGCGGCCAACCGCGTGAAGAGCCGCTTCCGCAACGAGATGGACATGGACGGCGATGGCAAGGCGGACATGGTCGAGAAGATCGATTTCGACCGCCGTTCTCGTGAGGCGATGCAGAATTACGTCGAGAAGATGATCACCCCGCACGACCGCGACAAGGACGGCCGATTCGACGCCGACGAGCGAAAGCTGATCTGGGCGGAAATCGAGAAGCGGTTCGCTACGTACATGACCCGCGCCGACGCCGACGAGGACGGCCGGCTTACCGTGCCCGAGGCCGAGTGGATGGTCACCACCTTCATGGAGGATGTGGGCGTACTCACTCCGCCGCGGGCGAATTCGGAGCAGGTCAGCCCGGCAGGCTCGGCCGACCGGTAACGCCGCTGCGCATGGAAGTGGACCTTCCCTCGCCGGAGGAAAGGTCCACGATGCTGTGTCCCGCCCGGGATGCAGCGAGCGGGGTTAGTCTTCGCTCTGTTCGCTCTTTTCGGCCTTTTCCGTCTGGTCGTTGTCGTTGCGGAGTTCGGCAACGGCGGCCCGTCGGGCTTCGCGTCGGGCACGTTCTTTGGCTTTGCGGGGAGCGTTCTTGCGGCGCGTCTCCGCCTGTTTCTTCAGTCGGCCATCCAGCCGTTCTCTTCGTTGACCCATGGGGACCTCGTCTGTCAGGGGTTAGCAAAGCGACAATTGTACGAATCAGCCGCCATCCATGCAACCCCTTTGAGACGGTCATGCGCCGATCAACTGCCCTTCCGGCTGGGGCGTCTGCTCGACCCTGTCGGGGAATAGTGTGATCGGTCGGTCGGGGCTGGGCGTGTCGGGCAGTTCGCCGGGTTGCTCGAAGAGCGGTAGGCCGCGTTCGATCAGTTGCCGATACAGCCGAATCGCCGTTTCCTTGGCGTGAATGGCCTCGGCGACCATGTCCGGGTCGATGCCGTGGCGGCTGGGCCTGCCGGCGCGAATCGAGTGGTCCATCGTGCACCTCCATGCGGTGTTCCGGGGGAACGTTCGTCACGACTGACTTCTCTGGGGGTATGGTAGGGCGAGCGTGCGCGAGCGGTGTTCAGACTTTACTCAACTTGTGTGAAGATGCGTCCGCTTCGTGAAGACCGCACAACGCGGACGATTCTCGACGAATCGGCGAAACTTCCAGCCGCTGCGCGCATCCAAGGAGATGAGGGCCAAGCACTTCCGCCCAGACGCCCACGAATCGAAAGGATGAACCCATGCGAATCCGACTGGCTGCGATGAGTTGTGCTGTGACGGTGCTGGCTGCGATCGGCCTGGCCGACGCCCAGCAGATTGACCCCAACGCCAAGGCTCGCCCTGTCGACGCGAATGCCACGTCGGCGTCGAGTTCGGAATTTGCCGTGGGGTTCTTTCTGCGCGCGAAGGTGTTCAACGAGTCGACCGTGGTGAAGAACTTCAACGCCCAGGTGGACGCGTGGCAGGCGCAGCTGGATGCCGCCAACAAGGCCGGCGACCGGGCGTCCGCTAAGAAAATCCACACGGCCTACGACAAAGCGACGGCGAATCTCAAGCCCAGTTTCGCGAAGGTCTTGGAGAAGGTCCTGCCGGCCGTCTGCAAGGCCAAAGGCGTGGCTGTGGCGTTCAACGGTCAGGGGCAGGTCGCCTGGAAGAAGGCCGACGTGAAGACCGTCGATCTCACCGAGCCACTCCTGGCGGCCATCGCGAAGGAAGTGCCCGTCAAGGCGCCCGATACGTCATCGATTCCGGTGTCCCTGGATTCCGACGCCAACGAAGACGCAAAGAAGCCCGACGACGAAAAAGACTCCACCGACCAGACGGACGGGTGGGGCCGACCTGCCTCCGACGACGAGTAAACCCAATTGGCCGGATGCCGGGTTTTGTGGGTGTCCGGGAAACAGTGGGTGTCGATCGAACGGCGAAAGTCCATATCCTCCGGCGCCGGTTTTCAGATGCGCTGTCGGCGATGCAGCAGTACGCCGGCCCCGGCGAGAACGGTCAGGATGCTGATCGGTTCGGGGACGGCCGGCGGGTTGGACGGGAGATTCCAGTTGGCCAGCAGGAGGTCGTAGTCCAACTCGTCGACCACGCCGTCGAGGTTGAAATCCCCGTCGGTCCACGCCAGTTGATCTTCGCCGCTTTTGTAGTGCTCCAGCAGCGTCCAGGCGTCTTCGAATTCGACCGCTCCGTCGCGGTCGGCGTCGCCGGGAATCAGGGCGGAGGTGGCGAAGCGGCTGAGGAATCGCGCGGCAGCGCGGCTGAGCGTTTCGTCATACTTGCTGTCCGGCTCGTTGTCTTCGGCGTAGGGGTGCAGGAACCACAGGCTGTCGTGTGCTCCGGGCATGCCCCACTGCCAGAGATACACCTCGAGCAGGTCGTCGTTCTCGGCCCGGCCGTCCAGGGCGCGGAGCAGGGCGTCGTAGCCGTTGATTTGCTCGTCGATGTCCACCGGCTGACCCGACCACATCGGGTTTTCCGAGTACGGCTGAACCGTGGTGCGGTTCCAGGGGATCAGTCCGTGTTCGGTGAGAATCACGGGCATGCCCTCGCCGCTCTTTCGGCCTTGAGCGAAGGGGAGCACCTGCCCGTCCAGGAGGTTGTTCCAGTTGTCCTCGACGGTGTCGATGAAGCTGCCGTCGGGGTGCGCGCCCGAGGCGTCGGCCTGGGCGTTGCTCGCCAGTTGGAAATAGGCGTCCACGCCGATGAAATCGATCTTGTCGTTCTCCCAGACGTTCGCGGTGAGGTTGGCGTTGCGGTAATTGTCGTGGTTGGCGGCGTAGCCGATATCACCGGAGAATCCCGCCTCCGCATCGCGACGGCTGGTTGATGTGGTCCCCCGGTTGAGCATCCAGAGGGAAATGTCCGG
>JBKHCL010000050.1:0-23137 GCA_046541875.1 Phycisphaerae bacterium
CCCCGTTGGTTTCTGCGCCCGGATGTGGTACAAGGTTCGCATGCTGGAACTTTCGGACATTGTGGGTCAGGACGAAGCGATCGCCCTGCTGGGGCATCAGCTTTCCGGCGGACGGCCGCACCATGCGCTGCTCTTCGCGGGCCCGCGAGGCGTGGGGCGCCGCACCACCGCCAGGGCGCTGGCCAAGACGCTGCTTTGCGAAAAGCCAGGCCCGCCCGGATCCGCCGACGGACCGGCACTGTTCGGCGCCGAAGAGACCGGCCAAACGGACATCGTCCAGGCGTGCGGGGCGTGCGATAACTGCCGCATGTTCCAGGCCGGCTCGCATCCGGATTTCCAGACTGTCTCCAAGGAACTGGCCGCCTTCCACCCCGACGCCAACGTCCGCGCCCGGACCATGCAGGAGCTGGGGATCGACGTGATCCGCCACTTCCTGATCGCGCCGGCAGGTCGGTCGGCCAATCGCGCTCGCGGCAAGGTCTTCCTCGTGCTGGAAGCGGAGCTGATGAGCAGCGCCGCCCAGAACTCGCTGCTCAAAACGCTGGAAGAACCGCCGCCGGGGGTGACGATCATCCTGATTACCTCCAAGCCCGATCGCCTGCTGGCCACCACGCTCAGCCGCTGCTGCCGCGTTCCGTTCGGCTACCTTCCCGCGGGCTTCGTGCAGGAGAAGCTCACCGACGCCGGCCTGGATGCCACCGAAGCGGACTTCTGGGCACGCTTCACCGCCGGGTCCATCGGCCGGGCGCTGGCGATGAGCGAAGCGGGCATGTACAAGCGGAAGCGCGAGATGGTCGCCCAAGCCGCCAACCCCGATGCCGACGGGTTCGGCGAGCAGCTCCACAAGGCCATGGATGCCCTGGCAGAGAACACCGTCAAGGACAGCAAGAAGGACGCCGACTCGCCCACGATGGCCAAAACCCTCGCCTCGCGCCGCGTCGCCGGCGACATGCTGGAGATCCTCGCGAGCTTCTACCGCGACGCGATGAGCGCCGCCGTGAACGCGACCACAAGGCTGATCCACGCCGACCAGGAAGGCGAGATCCACGCGACCGCCTCGCGATTCGCACCGGCTGTGCTGGCCGACATCATCGAACAGCTCAGCGAGTACGAACGACTGCTCTGGCGCAACGTCAGCCCCAAGACGCTCTGGGACAACGTCGCGATCACCTGCCTCTCGGGAGCACCGCTGCGGGTGTGAGCCCCCCGCACGAGCGATTGACCCAACCGACGGACCGGCCTATAACGGACTCCCGAATTCAAGGACGACGGGACACGAATGAAAGACTTTCTTCGATCGCTGCAGTACCTCAAACCCTATCGCAAGCGCCTCGCGATCGCGATCGCCTGTACGCTGGTGATCGCCATCCTCTGGGGCGGCGGGCTGGCGATGATGCTGCCGGCGATGAAAATCCTCATCTCCGACGAGGGCTTTCACGGCTGGGCGTGGAATTCCATGACCGAAGACCGCGTCGGGGCGCGCGTGGTGCAGCAGCGCGTCCCGGCGGGAATGCGCGTGGACGACCGCGACCTGTCGATGGTGCTCTCGATCGTACATGCCGAGAAGAACCAGCCGGCCCACGCGGCGGGCATTCGCGCCGGTGACTGGATCATCGGCCTGGACACCCCGGACGCCAACGCCTTACCCATCCGCGGCGACGTGCTCGCCCGACGCATCGCCCGGACCGACGCGAACCAGCTGCTGCCTCTTCGCATCTATCGCCCGGACGCCGAGAACCGCGGACCGCCCACCAGCCGAACCGTGAAGGTTCGCATGGGGCAACTGGAGCTGAAATCCGAGACGCTCGGCTGGGCGGCGATGCGGATTCCCGAGCCGGACTCGCGAGCGGGACGATTCCCCCTGCTGCTGGGGGTGCTCATCGCCGGGCTGGTCGTGACGTACCTGCGAGACATCCTCCGCTTCACGCAGGAGTACCTCGTCAACACAGCCGTCTGGCAGGGAATCATGGACGTGCGGTGCGACAACTACAACGTCGTGCTGCGCCTCCCGACGACCTTCTTCTCCGAGAAGGGCGTGAGCGACACCATGTCCCGCTTCGTGCAGGACACCGGTGAGCTCGCGCGAGGACAGCAGACGCTGTTCGGAAAGACGCTCGTCGAGCCGGCCAAGGCGATCGCGAGTATCGTCCTGGCGATGATGCTCAGCTGGCAGCTGACGCTTTTGGCGATGATCGCCGGCCCCCCGGCGTACGTGTTGATCCGCAAGTTCGGCAAGATCATGAAACGCGCTTCCCGCCGGGCTTTGGAGAGCTGGTCGGCCATGCTCGCTGTGCTGGAGGAGACGCTCACCGGAATGCGTGTGGTCAAGGCGTACACCATGGAGTCGTCCGAGCGGAAACGCTTCCTGCGTGTGAACCGCGGGTTGGTCAAACAGCAGCGCCGCATGAGCCGCATCGACGCAGCCACCTCGCCGGCCGTCGAGGCGCTGGGGCTGACCGCCGCCATGGGCGCCGTGGCGTTGGCGGGGTACTGGGTGCTCAACAACGAACTCGATGCGCAGGTGTTCATCGCGCTGATGGCCTGCCTGGCGGCGATGTTCGACCCGGTCCGCAAGCTCGCCAAAGTCGCCACGCGCTTCCAGCGCGCCGATGCCGCCGCCAAACGCATCTTCGACCTGCAGGACACCCCCCAGGAGGTCCGCCGGCGCAAAGCGCCCACGCTGCCACGACACAGCGAGTCCATCCAGTTCCGCAATATCTGCTTCCGCTACCCCAACGCCGAAGACGACGCGCTGAAGTACCTGAATCTCGAGATCAAGCACGGCCAGACCGTCGCCATCGTCGGGCCCAACGGCTGCGGGAAGACCACCATGGTCTCCCTGCTGCCCCGGTTGATCGATCCGTCGGAGGGCACGATCCTCATCGACGGGCGCGACATCCATGAACATTCGCTCCGTTCGCTGCGATCTCAGATCGGGCTGGTCACCCAGGACACCGTCCTGTTCCATGCCACCATCGCCGAGAACATCGCCTACGGCAAACGCCGTGCGCGCGACGAGGACGTATTGGCCGCCGCGAAAAAAGCCTTCGTCGACGAGTTCGTCCAGCAGATGCCCGACGGCTATGATTCGATGGTCGGCGAACACGGCGCGACGCTCTCGGGCGGACAGAAGCAGAGAATCTCCATCGCCCGGGCGATTTTGCGGGACCCGGCGATCCTGATCTTCGACGAGGCAACCAGCCAGGTCGATCCGGACAGCGAGCGACGGATCCACCAGGCGATGGAAGAATTCATGGCCGATCGGACGACGCTGATGATCGCCCACCGGTTCCAGACCGTGATGGCCGCCGACCAGATCGTCGTCATGAACGCCGGACAGATCGAGGCGACCGGCACGCACAAAGAGCTGCTGGCCACCTGCGAGCTGTACCGCCACCTGTACAAAACGCAATTCATCGAGGCCGACGAAGACGACGACAGCGCCGTCGCTGCCGACGACCCAGCCGGGTCCTGATCGACCCGTCACCGAGACCGATCGGCACCGATGAGAAACGGGGCACGCCATCCACACGCGTAACGAAAGTGACAACGACCATACCCCCCGGGTGACCGTCGACGACGGGACGACGCCCTCGGTACTGTGGCCTTTGCCCGCGGTGGCCGGGTTGGTCGCGCTGGCGGGGCTGGGCATGCTCCTGGCGATCACCTTCGGCGGTGGAGTGTGGATGGGTGTGCTTACCGTCGTCACCATCGACGGGGTCCACGCCGCATGGATCGTCCTTGCCGCCGGTGGGCTCGGCTGGGCGGGCGTTGGCTGGCTGCTGCCCAAGGACGCCCCGACCGCCCTGCGGACCTTTACCGAAATCGGCGTCGGCCTGGCGCTGCTGGGAGTGGTGGTGATGCTCGCCGGCTGGTTCGTTCCCGGCGGGCTGGACGCCTGGCGATGGCTGGTTCTGCTGAGTGCCGCCGCCGTGCTGTCGCTCTGGCCGATCGCCCGTTGGCTGACGAGCTTCAGCGACGACGAATCGGCTGGTCTCCGCGAGAAACTCGACGACCTGCACATCCCGTGGCGCGTTCGACGAGCGCAGCTGTGGTGGATCCTCCCGGCGATCGCCGCAGCCATCTGGTTGAGCGGGGCGGCCTTCCCGGCCGGGCTGATCGGCTCGGGCGACGACATCCGAAGCGTCCTGCAGGTCCACCTGCAACTGCCCCGCGAGTACCTCCATCGCGGCAGCACCATGCCCCTCGCCCACAACGTCCACAGCCATCGCCCCTGCAGCGTGGAGATGCTCTCCCTGCTGGCGATGATTATCCGCGGCGGCGGATGGGAGGGCATGTACGTCGCCAAGCTGCTCCATGGAATCTTTGGCGTGATGGCTGTCGGGGTGGTCTGGGCCTCCCTGCCGCGATCGACCAACCGCAGCCGATACGCAGCCGTCCTGCTGGCCGGTTCGCCGATCGTCCTGTACCTCTCATGGATGGCGAAAATCGAATTGGCCGGAGTATTCGCTGCCGCCCTGGCTTTGGCGTGGCTGAGGATCTTCAGCAGACGTCCGTCGGCCGGCGCGAGCATCGCGATCGGCCTGGCGTGCGGAATCGCGGTCTCCACGAGCTACCTCGCAGCCGCCACCGTCGCCGGACCGGTGTTGGCCGCCATGCTGCTGATCGCGCTGTGGCCGAGCTCTCGCAGGCCCCCTGCCCGCTCCGATGAGCTCAACGTCGACCCGAACGACCTGCCCCACGGGGCCGCTCTGCCGGCGAAACTCCTCGGCCTCGTGCTCGCCGGCGCGGTGGTCGCGCCGGCGGCGATACCCTGGCTGGCACGGACTCACGCCGCCACGGGCAATCCCGTCTTTCCCCACGCGACGCAGACCTTCGGGGCCGGGCCGTGGGGCCAGGTGCAGGTCCATCGCCGGCAGCAGGCCCATCAACCCGGCCCCCAGCCTCCCGTTCCCCTGCCGACCGGCGAATCGACCGAGACCAGCTCCGCCCCGCCCAAGGCCGTTCTGTTGGCCCGTCGGTTCGCCACCACCGAGGGCCTGGACTGGCTGGGACTGGCGTTGGTGCTCCTCGCGGTCGGCGGCGCTGCGGTCGCGATCGTCAGTCGACGCAGGCGCACGCCGTGGAACATCGCCCTGGTGACACTGGTTGTTCTCCAGATCAGCACGTGGGCGATGCTGACCCGGACCCTGCCCCCGGCCGCCCTGGCCCCCGCGCTTGTTCCGCTGGCTTGGCTGGCGGCGCTGGCGGCAGACCATGCCCGCCTCACGCTCCAGCGACTGCTCGGCGGGAAGGTCTCCCCGGACACCCCGGAGAAGGACATCCGCATGGTCGCGCGCGTGGCGGCGATCATCCCGGCTGTGGCGATCGTCCTCGGAGCGTCGATGGGCCTGGCCGGCGCCTTGCAGACCTATCCGGCGGCCACCCGTGGCTTGCGAATCCACGGAATAGACGGCGAGGACATCGCCAAGACGGCGGCTCCGTGGTCGCTGGCGCATCAGCTCCCGTCGAACTCGAAGCTTCTGCTCATCGGCCAGGACGATCCGTACCACTTCCCGCCGGACACGCTCTACGCCACCGGCTGGGATGTGCATCCCCTCGAGCGACTCGTCGCCCGATATCCCGACTCGCCCGAGGCGATCCTGCGGGGCCTGCGGAACCTGGAGGTCACGCACATCTGGGTGAACTGGTCGCGCCTGGAGACGTTGGCCCGCACGACGGGCTACCCCGCAGTGCTGCAGGCCGACCAGAGAGCACGCCTCGCCGAAGGAAAGCCCATCGGCCTGGACATACTGGACACGCTCATGCGCCACGGTCTGGATCCCATCGGCGGGGTCGGTCCGGACGGCCTGCTCCGTCCCGGATCCGTCGAGGGCCCGCCGCCGAGCATCAGCATCTACAGACTTCCCGCCCTTCGCCGGTGACGTCAATGCTCGATGACTGCCCTTCCCGCCGACGGGGAAATCCGCTAGAATCATCCGTTCGCATGCCACGACGAATTCGACATGTATGGGCCGCTGCCGCCGGGGCTACGCTGTTGCTGCTGGTGGGCTGCTCGGAGCCCGGCCTGGACGCCTGGGTCACCGGCGAGATGACCTCGCTGACCCGCTCGACCCCGCGCGAGGACGATCCGCTCATCTACAACGCCCGCCATCACACGGTGGGGCTGTTCGGCGGGTCCAACGAAACGCTCAGCTTCCAGATCGCCGTCGAGCTCACGCCCGAGCAACGCCGCGCGATCGGGCGACTGAGCGCCGAAACCACCGATCTGCGCAGCCCTTCCGGAGATCGCATCGAGGGCGCCCGCGTTCGGCTGTTCCGAATGAAACCCGTTCGCATCACCGATTATCCCGCCTGGACGCTGCGCCTGGCCGACCGTCCGCCCGAGCCCGCCGAAACCTACGACGTCCTTGTCCCCATCGGGCTGGACCCGTCCCAGCGCGGCCGTGAGAATCTGCCCCAGCGCCTGGCCTACTGGGTGGACATCACCGTTCCGCGGGGAACCCGGCCGGGCGTGTACACCGGAAAACTCACGCTCCGAAGCGAACTTCGACCGGCGATGGACCTGCCCCGCGAGCTGGACTGGATGCGAACGCGGAACCTGGAGCAACTCACCTGGAGCGTCGATCTGCGGGTGAAAGTCTACGACTTTGTCCTGCCCGACGCCCGCCCGATCGCTGCGGTGGGCGGGTTCGACTACCGCACGCTGTTCGCCGCGTTCCTCCGTGCCGAGGGGCAACCCTACCGTCCCACGCATCTGGATCCGGACAATCCGCGCGTCCGTCGCGGGCTGACGATCATGCGGCAGATGATGCGGCTGGCACACCAGCACCGGCTGGACCTCTTCGAACGGACGATTCGCCCGGTGCTCAAACGCGACCGCGACGGAAACGCCGTGCTCCACTGGGACCAGTACGATCGCATCGTCAAGCCCTACCTCGATGGCAGCGCGTTCCGCCCGGAATCGCGCGTGGGGGTCTCGGCCTGGCCGATACCGGTCCGCGACGACTGGCCGGACCCGTCCAATTACGGCGGGCGGGCCACCGATCTCTACGGACGGACGTTCCACCAGGTCGCGAAGCTCTCGGCCGACCATTTCCTCAAGGACCTCTCCGCCGGCGAACGCACCTTTGCCTGGCTGCATCGCGGCAGCGTTCGCCAGCGCGCGTACGACGACCAGTTCCGGATGGCGGACCTGCTTCGTCAAACGCGGCGCGAACTGCCCGTTCTCTCCCAGCTCCCGACCAACCCCCCGCAGGCCACCGGCTGGGCGGTTCCCGACGGGATGGACGAGTTGACGGACATCCACGCCGCCCCGGGACGCTGGTTCCTTCCCGGTGTGGCCGCGGTGAAACGCTCGCCCTCCAATCCGCTTTCGGGCGGATGGATTTCACCGGGTCAGCCCCCGTATTTCCCGAGTCTGGGCGTGTTGGCCGACGGGGTCGATCCGCGAGCGCTGGCGTGGTTCGTGGAGAAATACCGCACAACCGGACTGTTCCTGCCGGAGGTGCTGGACTGGTCGGACGACCCCTTCGCCGCACCGGCCGGCGCCCAGGCCAAGCTGTTCTACCCGGGCACGATCGTCGACGAGGACGTGGTCCTGCCCTCGGTGCGGCTGAAGCGTTTGCGGCGAGGTCTGCAGGACCTGGCGTACTTCTGGATTCTCCGTGAGCGGAACCGGCGGGCGGTGGTGCGCGCCATCACCGATGCCCTCACCCACTACGGCGGTCAGGGCGCATCGGGCGACCACTACCTCGACGCGCGCCTGGACGGCTGGTCCCGGAACCCCGAGGCCTGGCAGATCGCCAGGGAGATGCTCGCCGAGGAGATCCAGTCCGTCGTCAGTCCCACGGCTGCGACGTCGGCCGACATGATCCGCATGCAGGGGCGCTGGGATGAGTTCCTCCGAACGAATCGACGCATCCGCCTGGAGCGGGCGAGGACGTTCGTTCGTCCGGTGCTCGCGCGGCGCGAGGACGGCACGGTCGACCGGCGATTCGGCGCGACGATCCAACTCGAAGTGTACAACGAGCTCGGCAAGGAGGTGGACTGCATCGTCCGCCCCCTCGCCCTGCCCGCCGGCTGGGAGCTGTCAGACGAGGAGGTGAGCGTACGACTGGCGCCGTACTCACGCGGCGAGATCACGCTGTTGATGGAGGGCAGCACCGTCCCCCTCAGCAAGATCGGCAAGGTGCCCGTGCGATTCGAGATCGGTTCGAGCGGCCGACCTGCGCGACAGTACACGGTTCAGTTGCCGATCATCCGGGCCGCGGCGGCGTCGAAGCGATTGACGATCGACGGGAATCTCAGCGATTGGCCGATCCGGGCGGGCAACGTGGCCGGGGGCTTCCGCCTGATCGGCAAGCCAGGCCGATCCGACCGACCTCACGCCACCCGGCAGAGTCAGGCGTTCGTATTGGCCGACGACGAGACACTCTACATCGCGATCCGCTGCGAGGAGCCCAACGCCGCATCCATGGTGACCCGGCGGACGAACTTCGTCCGCTACCAACAGCTTTTGGCGTGCGGAGAAGACCTCGTCGAAATCGTGCTCGACCCGGGTCGACGCGGGCGCAGGGCGTCGGACCTCTATCATATGGTCATCAAGCCCAACGGCGTGATCTCGGCGACGCGCGGCGTCCGCAGCACCCCGCCCCTGGGCAAGGTTACGCCCTGGTCGTCCGGGGCACAGGTCGCCGTCGAGAGCGGCCCGGACAGCTGGGTCATCGAAATGAGTATTCCCCGCTCGGCGTTCGGAGCCGACGGAAACTCGGAGATCTGGGGGCTGAACGTGGCCCGGTTTCGACCGGCCTCGCGAGAGGCCTCCAACTGGGCCGAGTGCAAACGATACTATTACAGTCCGCTGAATCTCGGAACACTGTACGTCCCATAGCGGCCGTTACGATCCGGACGCGGACGACGAGAACACCCCTATGAAGGAGACCAGACGTGGGCAATAAACTGGGTTGGATCATCGCCGGAGCCATGCTGAGTGCGTTTGTCGTTCTGATCGTCACGCTCGTGCTCTGGCCCGAAGGCCCTACTCCCCCCACCAACGCGACCACCAGGCCCGGTCGGCTGGACAAGAAGACCATCGACGTGCCCATCAGCAAGATCGTGGACCAGGTTCCAAGCCAATCCGGCAACGCCGGGGACGACTATGCCGAGGCGGCTACGCTGTACGAAGAGCGGAAAGAAGAACTGCTCGACGCCTTGAGCGAGGCGAACGGCAACATCGCCAACCTGCCTGGCGAGGGCGTGAACATCATCGAGAGCATCCACGAGAACGTCTCGCGCGGAACGCGGAAGAAGGACATGCGATTCACGACCGTGCACAGCGACAAGACGTTCCTGATGACCCACCAGTTGCTCGGGGCGTTGCGCCTCCAGCGTGTAGGCACAGCCCTCAACAAGCTCGGACAGTACTACATCGCCACGGACAAGATGAATAAGGCCCGCGAGGTGTACGAGGACTACTTCCTGCTGGGCTGGCATATGATTCACGAGCGAAGCCGCTACCACATGGTGACCTCCGGCGTGGGCAACCAGCGAGAGGCCATCCGCGGACTGGTGACCGTCGCGAAGGATGCCGGCGACCAGGCCAAGCTCGACACGCTGCAGAAATACGTCGACCAGATGGACGCCCTTTCGGACTTCTACCGCATGAAGCTCAAGTTCATCTGGAAGGCCGAGCCCCGCAAGTACGCCGGGGACGTGTTCAATATCGCCCGGAACGACGAAGACCGCGCCTGGCGGGCCGAGGCGATCCTCTTTCTCGGCGTGCTGAAGTACACCCAGGGACACGAACCCGACCTGGAGCTCATCGCCGAGCTGCTGGACAAGTACGCCAAGAGTGACGACCCGTACATCCGCACCGCCGCCCGGTCGGCCGCCGATTTCCCGATTACCGAATTCCGGCGACTTGACGCAATCGAGGTGGAATAGCGCCCGCCGGTGTGGGCAGGCGACCATGGCTGAGAGCATTCAACCCGGCCCGCGGGCCCGCGTCCGCACCGAACCGCTCGAGGGCGACATCGACCCGGCCGCGGTGTTGGAGGCGATGCGCGCCCGGCGATGCCCGGCTGCTTTGGAGTCCTCCCAGAAGCATCAGCCCCTCGGGCGATTCAGCCTGTACGCCTGCGAGCCCACCGCCACGCTCACCGTTCGTGACGGGCAACTCCTGCGGGACGCCGACAAGTGGCTCGCCGACGCACCGGATCACCCCGACGAGACATTCTGGGACGCCCTGGAACGGGCGATCGCGCCGGTGGCCGAAGCATCGGCCCAAGCCCCCTATGCCCCCGGGTGGATCGGGTTCGTCGGCTACGAGATCGGCCGACGGGTGGAACGTCTGCCCGGCCGAGCCCGACGCGACACCGCCCTGCCGGATCTTCACCTGGCGATGTATCCCGCCCTGCTGGTGCGAGACCACGCCGAAGGTTCCTGGTCCCTGACGTGGTTGGACTACGACGATCCACCTTCCGGAACGGCCGAGGCGATCGCCGCCATGCGTGCGATCTGGGATGATGCCCGATCGCGTCCTGCCGCCAACGGCGGATCGGCCGACGACACGCCGGCTGCCCGCACTCTCGGCGAGTACCGCCCGGATGTCTCGCGCGAGGCGTACCTCCGGGCGGTGGAACGCTGCCTCGACTACATCGCCGCCGGGGATATCTTCCAGGTGAACCTCTCCCATCGCATCATCCTGCCCGACGCGCCGGCACCGCTGGAGCTGTACCGCCGGCTGCGTCGACGGAACCCGTCGACCTACGGCGCCTGGCTGGAATTTCCCTCGGCCGGCGAGCCCTGCGCCATCGTCTCTGCCTCGCCGGAGCTGTTCCTGCGCGTCCGCGGCGGCGAGGTGATCACGCGTCCGATCAAGGGCACCCGCCCCCGGACCGGAGACGAATCCGCCGACCGCGCCGCCCGGGACGATCTCGTCGTCAGTGCCAAGGACAACGCCGAACTGGCGATGATCGTGGACCTGCTCCGCAACGATCTCGGGCGCGTATGCACCTACGGCAGCGTGCGGGTTCGCAGCCGGGCCGAGTTGGAAACGCACCCGACGGTATACCACCTCGTGGCGACGGTGGACGGTCGGCTGCGGGAGGGCGTCGGGGCGGCGGCGCTGCTGCGGGCGACGTTCCCGGGCGGATCCATCACCGGCGCGCCGAAGGTGCGGGCGATGGAGATCATCGACGAGCTGGAACCCACCGCCCGCGGGCCTTACACCGGGTCGATCGGAATCGTCGGCGCCGACGGGCGGGCCGAGTGGAACATCACGATCCGCACGGTGGTCTACGCCGGGAGGCAGGCGTCGCTGCAGGTGGGCGGGGGCATCGTCGCCGACAGCACGCCCGAGGCGGAGTACAATGAAACGCTCGACAAGGCCCGGGCCCTGCTGGAGGCCGTCGCCTCGGCAAACCCGACGGCCTGCCCCGAACGCTGAGAGACCCATGGACACGTTTGCGATCATGCTGGTGGTCAAGGGCAAGACGGTGCTGGTGGTCGGTGCCGGGCCCGTCGGGTTGCGCCGCGCGAGGTCGGCCGACGCAGCCGGCGCTCGGGTGCGCCTCGTCGCCCCGGAGGGAGCAGCGGACATCGAGGGGCTGGGGGACGCCGAGATTCTCGCCGAACCGTACGAGTCGACCCACCTGGCCGGGGTTTCGATGGTCTTCGCATGCACACACGACGCAGCCCTCAACGCCCGGATCGCCGACGACGCCCGCCGCGACGGCCTGCTGGTGAACGTGGCCGACCAACCCGGCGACTGCGACTTCTACATGCCCGCCACGCTCGAGAAGGGCCCGATCCGCATCGCCGTGGGAACCGGCGGCCGGGCGCCGGGTCTTTCGGGGATGCTGCGGGACCTCATCGCCGACGCCCTGCCCGAACGCCTGGACGAATTTGCCGACGCGCTGGGCACGTTGCGCGACCGGTTGCGGGAGACCTGTCCCGACGAGGCCAAGCGCATCTCGGCCATCCGTCCGCTGTGTACCCCGGCCGGGTACGAACTCTTCTGCCGCGACGGTCTGGCGGGCCTGCGGGAGGCCGTCCGGCGAACCATGGAGGCAGGCTGATGCGCATTCTCTGCCTCGGCGTGAGCTACAAGACCGCGGGCGTGGAGCTGCGCGAACGTCTGGCGTTCGATGATGCCTCCGCCGATGACGCGCTGCGTCGGCTGTGTCGCCGGTGGCCCGACGCCGAGTTCGCCCTGCTCTCCACGTGCAATCGCACGGAGATCTACAACATCCGCCCGGTGCACGGCCATCCGCGAAGCGATGAGCTGGCCCGCTGGCTGGGGCGGTCCCGCGGTGTCCGGTCCGAGTCGCTGGAGGGAAGCCTTTACACGCTCGCCGACGCCGAAGCGGCAGAGCACCTCTTCCTGGTGGCCGCCGGGCTGGACAGCCTCGTCCCGGGCGAGGCGGAGATCGTCCAGCAGGTCAAACAGGCGGTCGCCCTGGCCCGAGAAAGCGGGTCGGCCGGCGGCGCGATGAACGACCTCTTCGCCACCGCCCTGCACACAGCCAAGCACATCCGCTCCGAGACGTCCGTGAGCGAGGGCAAGGTATCGGTCGCGTCGGTCGCGGTGGACTGCGCCCGCCGGGCCAGGGGCGAACTGTCCTCGGCGGCGGTTCTCAGCATCGGGGCCGGCGAGATGAACCGGCGGATGCTCGAATCGTTCCGGTCGGCCGGCGCCGGGTTGCTCGCTGTGGCGAACCGATCGCCGGACAAGGCCGACGCCCTGGCGGCAGAGCACGAAGCAGCGGTCGTGGCGTTCGACGCCATTGCCGACCATCTGGCGGAATTCGACGTGGTGGTCACCTCGACGGGATCATCGGCGCCGGTGCTTTCGCGGTCGGCCGTCCTGCGGGCGATGGACCGGCGTGAGGGCGCGGAGATGGTGCTGGTGGACATCGCCGTCCCGCGCGATATCGACCCCGGCGCGGGCGAACTGCCCGGCGTGCACCTGTTCAACATCGACGATCTCGAACACGTGGTCCGCACCACGATCCACACCCGCCGCTCGGCTCGGGACGACGCGGCCGACATCCTCGAAGAGCACGTCACCGGGCTCCTGCGCGACCTGCACCTGCGGACCATCGCCCCGGTGATCGACGCGCTGTATCGCAACGTCGAGACCATCGGCAGCGAGGAACTCCGCCGGGCCCGCAAGAAGCTCACCGACTCTGACGCCGTCCCGTCCGACGTGGTCCGGGAGGCGATCCACCGGGTGATCCGCCGCACGCTGCACCCCGTTGCGGACTCGTTGCGAAACCCGCCCGGACGCGAAACCGCCCGCGCGGACGCGGCCGCCCTGGAACGGCTGTTCGATCTGGACGTGGAGGACTGACGCCGGTCAGCCCGTGCGGAACGGCTCTGCCGGGGAATCGGCCAGGTGAAACCGCACCTCGGACGTCAACCCGGCCAGGGTGTCGCGCAATGTTGCCATGGCCGGTCGTTCGCTCGCGCCGTGGCCGAGGCAGGCGATGGTCATCCGCCCCGGTGCGTCGATCGCGTCGTGATGGCCGATTTCGCCGGTGATGAACAGCTCCGCCCCCGCTCGCGCCGCTTCCGACAGCAGGCTCCGCCCGGCGCCCGCGCAGCAGGCGACGCGAGTGACCTCGCGTTCGACGTCCGGCCCGCAGAGGCGTACGGCATCGACGCCGAAGGCTTCCTTCACCGACTCGATAACCGCCCGGCCGACGGTGGGTTGCGTAAGTTCACCGATTCGCCCATCGCCCACGCCGGCGGGAACGTCTTCCAGGGAGAACACGTCGATAGCGGGCTCTTCGTAGCTGTGGGCCTCGCGGACGGCGGCCAGGACCGCCGGTAGGCGAGACGACGGCGTGATCAGTTCCAGGCGATGCTCCCGGACGTGCTCGTGGCGGCCTTGCCGGCCGAGGGTCGGGTTGCTGCCTTCCAGCGGGCGGAATGTTCCCTCCCCCTCGACGGCGAAGCTGCAGTGGTCGTAGCCTCCCCCGATGCGCCCGGCGCCCGCCTGCCACGCGGCCGACCGAACAGCGACGAGATCGGAGGCGGGCGTGAACACGACGATTTTGCTCGCCCCCACCAGGCGGGCTGGCTGGATCGGCCGGGTCGAGGTCACCCCCGCGGCGGACATGATGACGTCGTTGGTCCCGCCCGGGGCGGCGTCGAAATTCGTATGGGCCGCGTAGAGCGAGATTCCCGCGCGGATCGCCTCGTGGACGATCGGGGTCCGCTGGGCGGTGATCGCGGCGGCGGGCTTGAAGAGGATCGGATGATGCGCGACGATCAACTCCGCCTCGCGCGCCTTGGCCTCTTCCAGAACCGCGGCGGTAACGTCCACGCAGAGCAGGACGTTGGTCACCTCGGCGGATGCGTCGCCGGCGAGCAGCCCGACGTTGTCCCACTCGGCCGCCCAACGCGGAGAGGCGATCTGCTCGACCATCTCAGCAACATCGCGGACCTTCATTCTCCGCCCTCCCCATCGAGCGGCGGACACTCGCGGGACAGCAGTTCGGTGTACGCCTGCATGATGCGTCGGGTGATCGGCCCCGGTGCAGAGTCGCCCACGCAATGCGCCTCGACCTTCGTCACCGGACGAATGCCCTTGATGGAACTGGTCAGGAAGATCTCGTCGGCGGCGAGCATTTCGTGGACGGTCAGCGGCGTCTCGGCGTCGGTGGGGATATCCAAATCGTCGCAGAGCTCCAGGACGGCCTGTCGCACCACGCCGGGCAGGACGGGCGTGTCCCGCGGCGGCGTGTGTACCTTGCCATCGAGCACGAGGAACACGTTCGACGTACAGCCTTCGGCGAGTCGGCCGTCGGGCGTGTACCACAGGGCGTCCTGCCCGCCTTTCTCCAGCGCCTCGCGAAGGGCGAGCTGGCGCGTGAGATAGTTACCCGTCTTGTGGCCGAACGTCGGATGGCCGGGGATCTGCTTGAACGACGAGACGACCGCCATGATGCCCTCGGTGTACCATTCGGGGGGAAACATCACAAGCGGCTCTGCCGTGATGAGCGTGGTGGGCTGATTCCACTCGGGCGCGCCCGGGGTGAGGGTCACGCGGCAGCGGGCATCGGTGAGTTCGTTGATCCGCAGCAGCGAGTGGGTTTCCTCGACGATGAGTTCCGGCGTCGCGTCGGTCGCCAGGCCCAGCAGGTCGACCGTCTCGAACAGACGATCGGTGTGCTGGTCGATGCGGAAGACCCGCCCGTTTCGCGCGAGCATGGTGGTGAACGTCGAGGCGCCCAGCAGAAGCCCGGCGTCGTGCACGGAGACGGCGGCAGAGTGGGACGGCAGGATCTGCCCGTTGAGATAGACATTGTCGTTGGCCATGCGTGCAGTGTAGTCTCGCCGGGGGGAGGGATCAATCGGCGGGACGATACACCAACCGGCGGTCGCGTTGCACGAGCCCCCTCACATCAGGCCATGCTTTTTCATCTTCTTGTAGAGCGTCACACGGTTGATGCCCAGCTCGTCGGCGGTGGTCTGGCGTTGGCCTCGGTTGCGATCGAGCGTGGCGACGATGACGGCCCGTTCGGACTCGGCAAGTACCTCATCGAGCGTCTGGCCGGAGAGATCGGCCGGGACGGCCACGCGGTGGCCGGGAGTTTCGCCGTCGCCCCCCGCTGCGTCGGCGGTCTCCAGGAGTTCGGGCGGCAGGTCGTCCGGGCCGATCAGCGCCTGTCGGCAGAGTACGACGGCCCGCTCGACGCAGTTCTCCAGCTCGCGCACGTTCCCCGGCCAGGGGTAGCGCTGCAGGAGGTTCACAGCGTCGGCGGAGAAGCCCGCGATGTCCTTGCCGTTCTCACGAACGAAAGCGTCCAGGAAGTGTTCGGCCAGCAGCGGAATGTCGCCCACCCGCAGCCGTAAGGGTGGCAACTCGACGGTGACCACGTTGACGCGATAGAACAGGTCCTCGCGAAATCGGCCCGCCTCCACTTCCTCGCGCAGGTCCGAGTTGGTCGCCAGCACGACACGGCAGTCGACGTTGCGCGTCTCGTTGGAGCCGACCGGCTCGAACTGCTGTTCCTGGAGCAGTCGCAGGAGCTTGATCTGCAGCGACGGGGAGGCGGTTCCGATCTCGTCCAGGAAAATCGTTCCCCCGTCGGCGGCGGCGAACTTGCCTTCCTTGGCGTGCCTGGCGTCGGTAAACGCACCCTTGACGTGGCCGAACAGTTCGCTTTCCAGGATGGTCTCGGGCAAGGCACCGCAGGCGACCTCCACGAACGGCCCGTCGCGCCGGGGCGAGTGAGCGTGAACCGCCCGGGCGATGAGGCTTTTCCCCGTGCCTGACTCGCCGGTGATCAGAACCGTCGCGGTACTCTCGGCAGCGGCGTGGAGCACGTCGAAGACCTTCGTCATCGCGTGGTCGCGCCCCAGGACACTCTCGAAGCTGTATCGCTGGTGGAGCTGCTGTTTGAGCCGGCGGTTCTCGGCGATCAGCTCCTGCTGGGAGAGGGCCCGGCGAACGGCGATGCGGACGTCGTCGTCGATGATCGGCTTGGTGAGATACTCAAAGGCCCCCTGCTTCATCGCTTCGACGGCCGACTCGATGCTGCCGTACCCCGTGATGACGATGACCACCAGGTCCGGCTGCGTGGCGCGGACGTAGCGGAGCAGCTCCATCCCGTCTTCCTCGGGGATGTGAACGTCGGTAATCACCAGTCGATAGTGGTTGCGGTCGATCCGTCGGCGGGCCTCTTGCACCGTGGAAACGCAGTCGATCTGGTAGCCTTCCATCTCGAGGAAGCCCCCGAGCGACTCGCAGATGATCGGGTCGTCGTCGACCAGAAGAATGCGCACGCCTTCGAAGGACCAATGGTTCATTTCGGCGCGGTCGTTCATGAGATGGTTCCTCCGGCCAATACGTCCATATCGGAAGAGACGGGAATGGTGACGGTAAACCGCATGCCCCCCTCAGCCGGGGTGGACGGGCGAATCTCCCCGCCCAGGCGTTCGGCGATATCCCGGCAGATGGCCAATCCCAGGCCCGTGCCCTTACCCGGGGGCTTGGTGGTGTAGAACGGCAGGAAGATGTCGTCAAGCTTCTCGACGGACACGCCCCAGCCGCTGTCGGTGACCGAGAATTCGATCGATCCGAGCTCCTCGGAAACCTCCAGCCGCAATTTGCCGCCATCGGGCATGACGTCCAGGGCGTTGCGGATGAGATTGCATGCGATCTGGAAGACGGCTGCGTCCACGGGCGTTTGGCCGTCGATTGGTGAGACGTCCAAGGCAATGTCCACGCCCTGCCTGTCGGCAAGGGGCTGGTTCACGCGGACGGCCTCACCGAGCAGTTGGGCGATCGGTTCGCTGGGTGCGCCCCCGCGCCGGTCGGGTTGCGGTGCGTGTCGGCGGAGAATGTCCGCCATTCGCAACAGGCCGTCGCGGGCACTCTGGAGGCGTTGCTGGGTATCGTCGTCGGCCGACCGCATCGCCAGCCCGACCAGGCGAAGCACGCCATCGAGGGGATTGCTCAGTTCGTGGGCCAGGCGGGCGGTGGCGTCGCCGGCAGTGGTGAGTCGCTCAGCCGCTTCGAGACGACGCTCCATCGCGACCTGATCGGTGACGTCCTCAAGCACGAACACCAGACAGGACTCGGCATCGTCGGGCGGTTCGACCGGCCGATAGACCGCCACGTCGGTGAGGACGCTTCCACCCCCGAGGGTCTGCAGCGCGAGACGACGAATGAGAGACCACTGCCCGGGCGGCGGCGGGTCGCTCCAGACCCCGTCCAGAGACGCGTTGCCCGCGCGGGCGTCGTGGGGAATGGGGCGAAGGACCTCGCCGGGATGCCGCCCCGGCGGGAGCATCGCGTCGGCAGTCGTGTTGCGATAGAGGATCTCGCCGCGGCGGGATACCACCAACACCGCCCGCGGCAGCACGTTCGCCACCATCGCAGCCAGCTGAAGGGGGTTCGGGTGCATGGTACCTGTATCGGCACTTTATCGCCGAATGTTGCCGAAAATCAACACGCGTTTCCGAATCTCAACACACCACAGAAGGATCGGCCACCGAGAGCACAAAGACTGCTGAGCGATCTGGACAGGACAGCAGACATTCTCAGTCGGCATCGCCGGGAGGAGGCTGCTTGCCCCCTGCCTGCATGAAATGCTCCTCGAACAGCTCTTCGCACCGCTTCAGGCCCTCGGGCGTAAGTCCCACGGACCTGGCTTTGCTCCTGGGATTCGAGATGTACCCCTTCCCGTGCAAGTGGTCCATCACGTCCCAGTCGTATCCTTTCCAAGTCCGGGCAAATCGCTCGCCCTCAATCTTGGTCTCATCACAGATCGTCAGCGCCATCAGGGCCAGTGTGTACTCGGCGGCCTTGTCCATGTCGAAGTTGTCGCGCATGAAATGCTCCTTGGCTGCCGGGCTGCCGGTTTCCAAACTTCCATGAACAGCCGAACCGTCTGTCTCGGCGAAGCGGTTTACCAGCGTTGTCCCAGCGGCGCGCCGTCCAGCAGATCGGGAATCCTGACGGGTTTGCTCTGGTCGATGCTGTGATACCCGGCGATGCCCACGAGGATGCTCATCGCTCCGTCGTACTGGTTGGCCTTGCGGTGCAGCGGGTCGGCCGGCGGGTTCTCGGCGAAGATGTCCGCCAGCAGCACCGGGTCGCCGCCACCGTGACCACCCTCAGACTTGCGGATCTCCACGGACTCGAAGTCCTTGGCGTCCTTGAAGTGGGGCATGATCGTGGTGTACTGCCCTTCCCGCTTGATCTGTCCCGGGGCCATGCTTTCCTGCTCGCCGGAGATGTACGAGAACTGCGTGCTGCCGTGCTCGATCCGTCCCTGCGAGCCGTTGAAGGCGATCTGATAGCCTTCCCACGGGCTGTAGGTGTGCAGGAAGTAGTTCATCACCGCCCCGCCGGCGTACTTCACGCTGACGGACATGTTATCCCAGATGTCTATCGCCTCGCCAAACACGCAGCGGTCGCGGAAGTAGCCGTCCTCGTCCTCGTTGTCCAGGTACATTTCCTTGAGGTTGTCGCTCTCTTCGAGTTTCAGCACGAAGGGGCAGTCGCCGTCGCGATGGGGGCAGGTGGTACAGCGTTCGGTGCGTTCGGTCAGGCCCAGCCGATCGGCGGTGGCGGGCACGTAGAACGTTCTGCTGCCGTGACAGAACACTTCTTCCGGTTCGTCGGCGATCCACCAGTTGACCAGATCGAAGTGGTGGGTGGCCTTATGCACCAGCAGGCTGCCGGAGTTGTCACGATTGCGGTGCCAGCGGCGGAAGTAGTCGGCCCCGTGGCGGGTGTCCAGCGGCCAGGTGAAATCCACGCTCAGTATCTCGCCGATCCGCCCGGAGTCCAGAATCTCTTTGACCTGGCTGCGGTGCGGGGCGTAGCGGTAATTGAAGGTGACCTGGCAGTTGCGCCCGGTCTTGTCGACGGTGCGGAGGATCTCCTGACACTTCTTCTCGTCGGTGGTCATGGGCTTTTCAGTGATGACGTCGCAGCCCAGTTCCATCCCGCGGATGAGGTACTCATGATGCGTGGCGTCCACCGTCGTGACGATGATGTAGTCGGGCTTGGTCTCCGCGACCATTCTGTCGAAGTCGGCTGCGTCGTACATCGGCACGGGCTGTTGACCCATCTCGGCAATATCGCGGTTTTTCAGCTCCATGCGCCCCTTGTTGGTGTCGCACAGCGCGACGATCTCGCAGGTCTCGGAGTACTCTTCGCAGATCGCCTTGGTGTACATCTTGCTCCTGCCGCCAACACCGACCTGGGCGTAACGTTTCCTGGCCATGGGGTTGCTCATCCTCTCAGTGTATGGTCTGTCAATTCCTGCAGGCCCGCGATTGGGCACGAGACAAGGGTTGATGGTAGCACCCCCACAGCCGGTGACAAGTCAAAACGCGATTTCGCACCTGGAGTGGCGCAATTCAGGCTGGATCGAGGAATGTTCCATCGGCGTCGGTGGGCTTTTGACCCGCCGAGCCCGAGCGGGTAGAATCCCGGCATGCATACCAGACCAACACCAGGCGGGATGTTCCATCGGATGGCTGCCCTGACGGCCGGGCTCATGGTGGCGATGCTGACGACCTCAGTCCGCGGACAGGATGCCAACGCCCTGCCCGCACCGGTCCGACCCGAAATGGCCGTCCCGGACGCCAACGCCCCGACCACCCAGCCGAGCGACGGCAACGACGTGGCGGTGCTGACCAGCATGGACCGGATACACGACCCCAATGCGAATATCTCGACCGAGGCCATCGAGCTGACCGACGTCGAGCGCACCGTGCTCGGCGCCACCCGCGACGGCGATCGCTACCTGTTCCACAACGCGATGTACGTCCTGCTGGACAAGGCCCGCTCGCTGAAGCCCTACTCACCCGAGGAACTCACCGCCCTGGAGAGCCCCAGCTACGCCAAGATGCGGCGCCACCCGAAGCAGTATCGGGGCCAACCGATCCGCCTGGACGTGTACGTGATGACCCGCCACAAGCTGGTGGCCGGTAAGAATCTGCCCATCAAGCCCGGGGTAACCGAAGGCGATACCGTCTGGCAGCTCAATTGTTTCATCGTCGGCAAGAACATGGGCGTCTCCCGGGCCATGCCGCTGACGGTCTTCAGCGTGGTGGATCCCAACGATTTTCTCGGCACACCGATCGAGTCGGACACCGGCCAGACGCAGGGCCATTACCGAAAGGCGCGAATCGCCGGGCTGTTCTACAAGGTCTACAAGGGCACCGACCGCGAGGGCAAAGCCCGCCTGTACCCGGCGGTGGTGGCGTGGCAGTTTGTGGACCGCGGCACGGTCGAGCCGGGCTGGTCTCCCTACCAGGTATTCGCGGCGGCGGTGGCCGGGTTGATCGGCCTGGCGCTGCTGTTCCGCATGGTAAAACGCTACCGCAACTACGCCCGGCAGTCGGGCCGGGACCGGGCCAAGTACGTCCCCCTCCGCGAAGAACAAGACCAGGACCAGGACGACGAGGAAGACCAGGAGCCCGTCGACGGGCCGGTCGACCCGGACCTGGCGTCGGCAGCGGAGGAGCACATTCGAAAGGTTCGCACCGAGGACACCGATGACCAAGACGATCCGCGTTGACCTCGGCGAACGGTCGTACGACGTACACGTGGGCTCGGGCCTGCTGGAGCTGGTCGGTCCGTCGGCCTCCCAGACCGACCGCGTCAGCTCGGCGGTGGTGATCACCGACAGCAACGTCGGCCCGCTCTACGCAGACGCCGTCATGCATTCGCTGAAGGCCGCCGGCGTGCGGGCCGCCCTGATCGACTTTCCCGCCGGCGAGCAACACAAGACCCTCGACACGCTGGGCGCGATTCTGGACGAGCTGTTCACCATCCTCCCCCCGGTCGACCGCCGCACACTGGTGATTCCGCTGGGCGGGGGCGTCGCGGGCGACATGGGTGGGTTCGCCGCTGCGATCGCACTGCGGGGGATGCGATTCCTGCAGGTTCCCACGTCCTTGCTCGCCGACGTGGACGCCAGCGTGGGCGGCAAGACGGCCGTCGACCATGCAGCGGGCAAGAACCTCATCGGCGCGTTCCATCAACCCTCCGGCGTGCTGATCGACGTGGACGTCCTGGGGACGCTGCCGGCCGAGGAGTTGCGAAGCGGACTGGCCGAGTGCGTCAAACACGCCTTCATCCGGGACGCGTCGCTGCTGGAGTACATCGAACAGAATGCACAGGCGATCTCCTCCTGCCAAGGCGAGGTCATGACCGAACTGATCGCCCGGAATGTCGCCATCAAGGCGGCCGTGGTGGTCGAAGACGAGCGGGAAAGCGGTGTACGGGCCCATCTGAACTTCGGGCACACCGTCGGCCATGCCATCGAGACGGCCGAGGGGTACGGCGGTATGACCCACGGGCAAGGCGTGGCGCTGGGGATGATCGCCTGCTGCGAGATGGCCAGGCTGCGGGGAACCATCGACGAATCGCTCGTGGACCGACTCACCCACGTGTTGCGTTCGCTGGGGCTGGCGACGACCTGGCCGAATCTGGACCCCGAACGACTGTGGGAGCTGATGCAGCACGACAAGAAAACGATGGGGGGCAAGGTACGCATGATCCTGCCGACGCAACTGGGCGCGGTGGAAATCGTCGAAGACACCGACGCCCGGCAAGTCGCCGACGCGATCGCACGAATCCAGGGCAAGGACGCCTCATGAGCACCGAATTCACATCGCCATCGCTGGCCGTCGACATCGCCGGGGTGCGGTTGGACAACCCCCTGATGACCGCCAGCGGCACCTGCGGCTACGCCGACGAATACGCCGACTTCGTGGATCTCCGCACGCTCGGGGCGTTCGTGACCAAGTCCATCACTCGCGAGCAGCGCCTGGGCAACGAGTATCCGCGAATCGTCGAAACGCGGGCGGGCATGCTCAACGCGATCGGCCTGGCGAACGTCGGACTCACGCGGTTCCTCGATGAGAAAGTTCCCCAGTTGGAATCCCTGGGCTTGCCGGTGTTCGTGAACGTCGCGGGCACCACGGTGGAAGACTACGCCGCCGTCGCCGAGGCGCTGCAGGAGGTGGACATCGTCTGCGGGCTGGAATTGAACATCTCCTGCCCGAACGTCAAGGAAGGCGGCATCCAGTTCGGGGTGGACCCCTCCGCCGTCGAGGAGATCACTGCCGCGATCAAGGCCGTCAGCGGCAAGAACATCCTGATCGTGAAGCTCTCGCCGAACGTAACGGACATCACCGCCACCGCGGCCGCGGCCGTCCGTGGCGGAGCCGACGCCCTGAGCCTCATCAACACGTTCACCGCGATGGCGATCGATATCGAGAAACGCAAGCCCATCCTCGCCAACGCCACCGGCGGGCTGAGCGGCCCGGCCATCCGTCCCATCGCCGTTCGCATGGTGCACCAGGTCTACACCCACGTCGCCCGCGACGCCGGCGTGCCGATCATCGCGATGGGCGGGATCCAGTACGCCCGCGACGCGATCGAGTTCCTGCTGGCCGGCGCGACAGGCCTGGCGATCGGGACGGCCTTGTTTGTGGACCCGGCGTGCATCGTGGCAATTCGCGAGGGGATAACCGACTACCTCCGTCGTCACGGCCATCGGAGCATCCGGGAGATTGTCGGCGGCGTGGAGTCCTGATCGAATCGCGAGAGATGTTTTCACAAACAGGCGGAAGACCATGATTTGCGGAGCCATTGGAATTGTTTCTTTGCGGTCCGGAGACAGCGTGTATATCA
>JBKHCL010000051.1:0-22936 GCA_046541875.1 Phycisphaerae bacterium
TACTTGTAGTAGTCGATCATTTCCTTGCAGGTCTTGATGGGGACATTCCCGGCCTGGCCGGCCTGGCCGAAGGCGATCATTCGGGCCTTGCAGACTTCCTTCATCGCATCGCGGGCCGGGCCCATGTACTTTCGCGGGTCGAACTGCTCGGGGTGTTCGGCGAAGACCTTGCGGATGGCGCCGGTGATGGCCAGGCGGTTGTCGGTATCCACGTTCACCTTGCGGACGCCGTGCTTGATGCCCTTCTGGATTTCCTCGACGGGCACGCCGTAGGTGGGCTTGAGGGCCCCGCCGTACTCGTTGATGATATCCTGCAGCTCCTGCGGAACACTCGACGAGCCGTGCATGACGATGTGCGTGTTGGGCAGGTTCTTGTGAATCTGCTCGATCACGTCCATCCGCAGCACGTCGCCGGTGGGCTTCTTGCTGAACTTGTAGGCACCGTGGCTCGTGCCGATCGCCACAGCCAGGGCGTCCACGCCCGTCTCCTCGACGAATTGGCCTGCCTGGTCGGGGTCGGTGAGGTGCTCCTGGGCTTCCTCTTCGCTGAGACCCGCACCGTGGCCGTCCTCGATGCCGCCAAGGCAACCCAGCTCGCCCTCGACGCTGATGCCCTCGGCGTGGGCGGCGTCGGTGACTTTCCTGGTGACCGCGACGTTCTCCTCGTAGGAGTTGGGCGTCTTGCCGTCTTCAGACAGCGAGCCGTCCATCATCACCGAGGTGAACCCGTTCTCGATGGCGCTCTTGCACGTCTCGAACGAGTTGCCGTGATCCAGATGCATCACGATCGGGATGTTGGGGTTCAGCTCGGCGGCAGCGAGCATCAGATGGCGCAGATAGTTGTCGTTGGTGTACTTGCGGGCACCGCGGCTGGCCTGGATGATCACGGGCGAATCGGTCTCTCTCGCCGCTTCCATGATCGCCTGGATCTGCTCCATGTTGTTGACGTTCAGTGCGGCCACGCCGTAGTCATTCTCGGCAGCGTGGTCCAGCAGTACTCGCATCGGAATCAGAGGCATCGGGTCGTCCTTCTATTCAGTGGTTTCAGTGTTCGCCGGCGGATCGCTCCGCCGACACCCCGGAGGGTTCATTTCGGAGAACGGATTATACGGAAACACACGGGCACGGCAAGGGGATTCCGCAGCGCGTGGCCCGGGTCAGTCGCTGACCCGCGCGAAGACCCACTCGGCCGGTATGCCGATATCGGCCACCACCACCTTGCCGGTAAACGCCTCCGCTCCGTCGCCGTGGAAGCCTTTCTTGTCGGCGGCGAAGGTCACCGTCCAGTCGGCCCGGACGCATCCACCCTGCCCCGAGCCTGTATCGCAGTCCAGCCCGGTGGGGACGTCCACAGCCAGCACAGGCGTCTCGGCAGCGTTGATCTGCTCCACAACGGTCGCCAGAGGTTCGCGAAGCTCTCCGCGAATGCCCGTCCCGCCGGCGGCGTCGACGATCAGGTCGACCCCGTCCAGCAACCTGGACAGCTTGGGCAGCTCATGCTCCTCCACGCGGCGAATCTCGTGCTGCAGCGCGCGGATGGCGTGGAGATTCGTCTTCGCGTCGCCGGTGATTTGGTCTTCCGACGCGATCAGGAATGTCGTAACGAATGCGCCCCGAACAGCCAGATGCCGGGCGATGACAAAGCCATCCCCGCCATTGTTGCCGCCCCCCGCGACGATCGCGACACGCTTGCCACCTGCCCCGCCGAGGCGATCGACGATCACGTCGGCGGCGCCTCGGCCGGCGTTTTCCATCAGGATCAGCCCCGGAATGCCCAGCGTCTCAATCGCAAAGGCGTCCACCGAGCGGACCTCGTCTCGCGTGAGTGGTCTCATGGGCTTTGGGCCCCTAACTTACGACCCCGTCGAGGGCGGCTTTGAGGTCGGCCTTCTGCTGCAGGCCGACGAACTTCTGAACGACCTCGCCGCCCTTGAAGAGCATGACGGTGGGAATCGCGTTGATCCCGAATTTCAGGGAGATCTCGCGGTTGTTGTCGGTGTCCACCTTGCCGACGACGACCTTTCCGGCGAATTCGTCGGCGAGTTCTTCAATCGCCGGGGCGAGCATCTTGCAGGGCATGCACCACTCGGCCCAGAAGTCCACCAGGGCAGGTTGGTCGGCGTCGAGCACCTTCTCCTGAAAATTGTCGTCCGTCAGTTCAAGCACGTTCTCAGAGGCCATGGGCCACTCCTTCAAATCACTGTTTTTGGAACACGGAATGCTATGCACGCCCGGAGGCATTGTCAACAGCGTGGCTGCGGTCAGATCATCTCCAGCTCGAGCAGGTCGTTCTCTTCGCGCCGGGTGGGGGGCAGGCGGTGCTCCCCGGCGGTGATCTCTTCGACGCGCCCGCGATGCTCGCCCAGCCAGTCGGTCCCGCCACAGCCGACGAGTCGCTTACCGGCAACGACGGCCACCCCGGTCAGGTCGTCGGCCAACTGTGCATCCTCCAGCAGCGACCCCGGCGTGTCGGTCAGCAGGAACACCGCCTTGGCGCGGGCGGCCCATTGCCTCAGCAGCGTCTTGCGGAAATCGGCACCCAGCCCGCGAAACTCATCCGCCGAGACAAACACCCATTTCGCGTCGCCCAGGAAACTGTGGGCTGCCAGAAGCGCGTATCTCACCTCAGGAGAGGTCGGCTCGGTCGACGATGGGTCGTCCCCTGCCGAGACCTCATCGGCCAGGGAGAGCTGTTCGAGCAGGTCGCGCAGTTCCTTGCGTGCCTCATGCGAGTCGGCCGCCGGTCCGAGGGCGTTCTGCTCGGGCGTCAACCAATTCCTGTATCGGCTGCGAAGATGCATCGCGCATTGCCGCCCGCGAACGTCGCCCCCTGCCAGGACGTTGGCGGCCTCGGCGGCAGTGTCGCGGCGCGGCGGTCCGTCGATGACAACACCGATCGGCCGGGACGGGGCGATGGGAACCGCCCTGCCGCCGGAGAACTCTCCAGGGGAAGACGGCGTGATTTCCGCGGGAAGCTCGATGTCCTCCGCCGCTTGGTCGACGACGGCCGGCCTGCTCGCCTCGACGAACGTCACGAACCGGTGCAACTCAGGATGGTATCGGCTGATGCCTCCCAGCACCGCCGTGGTCTGCCGCACGCCCTTCCACACGAACCGCAGCGCGATGAGCACGGCGATCAACTCGGCCCACGAACCGCCCGCCACCTTCCACGGGCCGGCGAAATACAGGAACAGAAAAATCATGCACAGGATGAAGAACCCGGAGTTGGCCAGTTGCAGCGTCTCGCCGAAGAGCATGTGACGATAAAACCCCCGCTGGCCGGTGGCGTGGGCTTCACCGTCGAGCAACTCCCTGCCGGTGAAATGCTCCTCGGTAGACGGGCTGTTGGTGTGCAGCATCGCCTCGACCTGCCGGCGGATCTGCAGGGCAGCCACGCCGTAATGCCCCTGGTAGAGCTGATACCGCCGGGCGATCGCGCGGTTGATCAGGAACAGCACCGGCAGGTACGCCAGGGCGAACGGCACCAGCAGGAGGGTGAGCAACGGCGCCTGCCAGAGCATGAAAGCCGAGGCAGCCAGCAGGGTCAGCAGCGGCAGCACGCCCTGCAGCGCGAACCGCAGGGAAAACGCGCAGAACCGCGCGCCGACGTTCATCATTCGCACCACCACCGGCGTGACGCGCGGGTCGCCCAGCATCGCCGACCACCGCCGCGTCGGATTGGGTCCCAGCGCGCCCAGCAGCAGCGAGCGGCAGAACGTCTCGAAGGCCCGTGCAATCGAGAGAATCAGCGCCTGGGCTGCGTAGATCGCCCCGGCACTGCTGAGCCCCAGTGCGATAGTGCCACCGGCCACCAGGAACACCCCCTGCCACTGGCCCGGCTGGGCGAGTGTCACGCCGCGAATGACAAGCGCGTCGCCGCTCTGCATGCAGCGTGCGTATTTCAGGATGAGGCCATACGAGCCGGCAGCGGTCAGCACGCCGAAAGCGTTGGTCAGCACGATGAGCACCACACGAACCGGCGCGATGGCAAGGCCCCGCCGGACCAGCCAGAGGAGGGAACGGGCATATCGCCCTCCCCCCTCGCCCCAGCGGCGCAACATTCCGGATTTGGTAGCCGACGGTGCTTGCATGCCCTGCTCCGCGTCCCCGGTGAGGGTCTGGGGGGACCGGCAGCGAGTCTATGGCCGCCCGGAGGCTGTGTCAACGCGGAGAGAAGTCTTCCGGTGATCCAACCGGCGTCAGCCCAAGCCCAGCAGGTGTCGGAAGTTCGGAGATTGATGACAAAAATCCTGAGAAAATACTCCAAACCCCTAACCCCCACCAAGGCGGTCTGTCTACCCGTGCAGCGATGACTGACCGGTCAGTCAAACAAAAAGAAAGCACTCAACTATTTGTTTCACCTGATGTAAAGGAGAGGCGATCATGACACGCAACACCATCACAGCCTTGTTCATCGCCACGACGGGCCTCCTGGCGACTCCCCTGCCGGCCCAGAATGCCACCGCCGCCCACGACATCCGCCGGGACGGCCGGGTTTCCGGCCTGAGCGGCTGGACCGGCAGCGCCGCCTACTTCCGCGTCTATGTCCCCTCGGGGGCCGATGCGCTGACGCTCCGCACCGTCGGCGGACAGGGCGACGTGGACATGTATCTGCGGAAGGCGAGTTGGCCCACGCGGGCATCCTACCAGTACCGCAGCGTCGGCAAGGCCACCGACGAACGCATCCAGGTCAACAGTCCCACAAGCGGGTGGTGGCATGTCATGCTGCACGCCTATCGCGGGTACGCCGGCGTGACGCTCGACGTCCGCACCGGCGATGACATCGGAAACGACGGCCAACACGGCGTCATCACGCTCCGCAACGGCAGCACTGTCCGGAACATTATCGGCCATCGCGGCAGCGATCGGCGGTTCCGCATCGTGGTTCCCGGCGGTACCAAGGCGCTCACAATCCGCACCACCGGTGGAACCGGCGACGCCGACCTGTACCTGCGTCGCGGCGGCGCTGCAACCACGGCGAACTACCACTACCGCTCCGTGGGCAAGTACACCCGTGAAGAGATCCGCGTGGCCAACCCTCCTGCCGGCACGTGGTATGTCCTGCTGAGCGGCTACCGCAACTTCGCCAACGTCACCCTCACCGCGTCCCTGCAGGAAGGCGACGGCCGGGGCTGGGGCGACCAGGGTGACTGGGACTGGGGACACGACGATGACGACGACGACCACGTTGCGGCTCGCTGGATCCGCATCACCGAGCCGGACCCGCGCGAACAGTGGCGGATCGGGCAGCGCGTGAGCATCCGATGGAACGCCGGATCTGCCGTCGACCGAGTGTGGGTCTATTACTCCCTCGATGATGGGCGCAACTGGACTCGCCTGGGCAATCGCTCGGTCGACGCCGACGACGGCAGATTGACGATCACCCTGCCGGACAACGAGCGTTTCGTCACCCGCACCGCACGAATCCGCGTGGTCGACGCCGATCGACCCGCCATCCGCGCCACCAGCGGGCGATTCGGCGTGCTGAACAGTCACGATGATGACGACCGCAATCGCCCCCGCCCCCGAGGCGATCGGTACGAGCCCAACGGCAATCTGCTGCAGGCGACCACGCTCCGCGTCGGCCAAAGTCAGACGCATACGATCAACCCGGCCGGCGATCACGACTGGTTCATGATTCCCGCCACCCTGCCCGGCCGGTACACCATCAACATTCTTGGCACGACGACCGAACTGCGGGCCAAGGCCTACGAGAACGACGGGCGAACCAACCGGGCAGCCGGCTCGTTCAAGGACCTCCGCACCGGCGGGAGCATCACGCTGACCGCGACAGGCCGGACGAAGTATTTCCTCGTCCGCATCTACGGCGAGGAGCGAAACGACCGCGGCACATACCGTCTGACGGTGACGGCCCTGCGTCGGGGAAACGTCGGTGGCGGAAACAACGGTGGAAACAATACCGGCCGCCCCCGGCAACCTCGACCCCGGCCGAGTGCGGACGTCACACTCAACGTCACGCGGAACTACCGCATCGACGAGAATTTCCGTGCGATCCGCTTCGTCCCCGAGGGCAACGGCGCGTACGCCTTCCGCCTGCAGACCAATGAAGACCTCGAGGCCGAGTTGTACATCGACCACGGCAGAGGCCTCCAACGCGTGCGACGCATGGACCTGGACAACGGCACGCACAACGTGGGTTTCCTGGCCCGTCGAAATGTCACCCGGGCTGCGGTCCTCAAGCTCCGCACCGAAGACGACGACGACACGGCTTCGGTGAAAGTCAAAGTCACCCGGATTGGCAGACGGTAAGGATATCGTCACCAATCCCTCCAGGCCCGGCGCGGACGCCCGTCCCGCGTCGGGCCGCCTTATGCGCCGCTGTCAGGTATGCGTCCTTTCGCCGCCGAGATTGAACGTCGCGGACGCATGTGGTATCAAGGGGCTCGTCGGTCGAGGCGATGGTGACATCCCGCCGAGGCTGAGTGTTCAGAAAGATCACCCACAGCAAAGGAGCATATTGTGAGCATCGAACTTCGCAGCGGTTGCGATTACGCCCTACTCGTACCCACCAGCATGGGCGGGCGGTTCACCCCGGTTAACGGCCAACCGTTCCACACCACCCGCATGTTCGAGTTGCAGGCCACCAGTGCCGAGTCGAACGTGGCGAGCATTTCCTCGTTCCTCGGGCTCGGCGTGAAAGTCCTGACGGCCTTCGTGAAAGACAGCCCGATGGCGCGGTTCATTAAGGACGATCTCGCCCGGCGTCACATGGACTACGAAGGCCCGGAAGTGGAACAGGGCAACCCGTGGGGCTACCGTCACCAGTTGAACCTCGCCGACAGCGGGTACGGCATGCGAGGCCCGCGCGTGTGCAACGACCGCGCCGGGGAAGTCGGGCGAACGCTGAACGTCAAGGACTTCGACCTCGAACGCATCTTCGGCGACGAGGGCGTGCAGGTGGTTCACCTCTCGGGCCTGGTCGGCGCACTGTCGCAGGAGAGCAGCCAATTTTGCCTGGAGATCGCCCGGGCCGCCAAGAAGCACGGCACGCGGATTTCCTTCGACCTGAACCACCGGGCATCGTTCTGGGAAGGGCGCCAGGCCGAGCTGCGCGAGATCTTCACCGAAATCGCCGGCGTCTCGGACATCCTGGTGGGCAACGAGGAAGACTTCCAGCTCTGCCTGGGGATCGAAGGCCCCGAGGCCGGCGGGAAAGACCTCGCCGCCAAGATCGAAGGCTTCAAGGGCATGATCGGGCGGGTGAAGGAAGCATTCCCCAATGCCCAGGTCTTCGCCACGACGCTGCGGGAAGTGGTTTCCACGAACCTTCACCGCTGGGGCGCCATCATGCGGGAAGGCGACAACTGGCACGTCGTCGAGCCGCGTGAAATCCCCGTGATGGACCGTATCGGCGGCGGCGACGGCTTCGTGGGCGGCATGCTCTACGCCATCCTCCGCGGCTGGGACCCCGAGAAGTGGGTGCAGTTCGGCTGGGCCAGCGGCGCGATGGTCACCACCATGCTCACCGACTATGGCCAACCCGCCGACGAAGACCAGATCTGGAGTATCTGGGAAGGAAACGCGCGGGTGAAGCGCTGAGCAACGCCGATTTCCGAACACACTCCCGGCCGGGGGCGCCTCTCAACGCGTCCTCGGCCGATGCTTTGCGCTGCCCCTTGCTAACGAGGTCGAAAGCGCTTGGTCTCCAGGTCGCGGACGGCCTTGTAGTGCTTGACGTTGCCCGTCAGGACTGCCTGTCCGGTCTCGACGGCGGTCGCGGCGATCAGCGCATCGGCCATGCTCATCGACGCCGAGAGCCCGTACTCCTCCATGTAGATCGAAGCCCGATGGCCGATGTTCTCGGTCAGCGGGTGATGGGAAAACCGAAGATCCACCAGAAACCGTTTGATGGCACGGATCTCCGCCTTGTCCCGGGCGCCTTGGAGAAGCTCCATGTAGGTGACCACCGAGATCGCCCGGTCGTCGGCCTGGTCCACAGCCCGGGCGGCTTGGGCATTGCCCCGCAGCACCCAGATCAGCACGTCCGTGTCAACGATCATCGAAGCGTCCCTTTCGCAGTTCTCGCACCGCGGCGGCGGGCTCCCGAAGATCGTCCCGATCCCTCCAGAGCCCGAATGCTTCGTGCTCGGAGGCGCCGGGAGTCGCCCTTTCGGTATCGCCCGCCACGGGATGCATGACGCCGACGGCCTTGCCACGATAGAAGACGTTCACCGTCTCGTTGCGCCGCAGCGCGCGGATCACCTCGCTCGACTTCGTTCGCAGTTCCACAAATGACGCTTTCATGGCTTGCACTTCCTTACCTGCCGATGACCATTCCTTGGTTGTGTACACTTGCAGTATACACTTTGTATCGACCTGCAACAACGCCCTTCTTCAGTGGAATCCGGGGCGGACAGGTCATCGCTTCTTATCCGGGGCGAGCCGAGGCGGCGGGGAGTGCATCGCGATGCGTTTTCGGGCGGAATCCGTCGGGTGGGCTCTTGTCTGGGGCAGGCGGCGTCCGTAGGATATGCGGTTTCCTCATGAAGCGACGGAGACGCAGGCGATGACGAAACCCACAGGCCAATCCGAGTCGATCGTCATTCTGGACTTCGGCAGCCAGTACGCCCAACTGATCGCCCGGCGGGTTCGGGAGAACGGCGTGTACAGCGTTCTGGCCCGTCCGGACGTGAGTCTCGACGAGCTGCGCGAGCTCAATCCCAGGGGCCTGATCTTCACCGGCGGGCCTTCCAGCGTGTACGAGCAGGGCGCCCCGCGCTGCGACGAGAACATCTTCGAGCTGGGCGTGCCGATTCTCGGGATCTGCTACGGGATGCAGATCGCCAGTCAGATTCTCGGAGCGACCATCCACGCCGCCGGTTCGCGCGAGTACGGCCGGGCTTCCTTGACCATCAACGAGCCGGATCGCCTGTTGCGGAATGTGCCCCATCACACCACCGTGTGGATGTCCCACGGCGACCAGATCGAATCGCCGGGCGACGAGTTTATCCCGCTGGCCGGCACGCCCACGTGCCCCTACGCAGCCGTCCAGCACAAGACCAGGCCCTTCTACGGCGTGCAGTTTCACCCGGAAGTCACCCACACCCCGCACGGGGGGGAGATCTTCGCCAACTTCCTCTACGAAATCTGTGGCTGCCAGGGGCTCTGGCGGATGGGCGACTTTATCGACTCGGTCATCGCCGAGGTCCGCGACGCCGTCGCCGACGACGAACGGGTCATCTGCGGGCTCTCCGGCGGGGTCGATTCGTCCGTAGTGGCCGCCCTGCTCCACAAGGCGATCGGCGATCGGCTGCAGTGCATCTTCGTGGACAACGGACTGCTGCGGATGAACGAGGTGGAACTGGTCGAAACGACGTTCGTGGACCATTTCCGCATGAATCTCATGACGATTCGCGGCGCGAACGATTTCCTCACGAAGCTTACCGGCATCATCGAGCCGCAGGAGAAGCGGCGCATCATCGGCCATCAGTTCATCGAGGCCTTCAAGGCGGCGGCCAAGGAGTTTCCCGGTGCGAAGTTCCTCGCCCAGGGAACGCTGTATCCGGACGTGATCGAGTCCGGCCATTCGCTGGCGGGGCAGGCGGCGAACATCAAACTGCACCACAACGTGGGCGGCCTGCCGGCGGAGTTGGGCTTTGAGCTCATCGAACCCCTGCGCGACCTGTTCAAAGACGAGGTCCGCCAGGTGGGCGAGCTTCTCGGCCTGCCCGAAGCGATTGTCTGGCGTCATCCCTTTCCCGGACCCGGGCTGGCGGTTCGCTGCCTCGGCGAAATCACGCCCGAACGGCTGGACGTTCTCCGCCAGGCCGACAACATCCTGCTGGAAGAGATCACCGCCAACAACCTCTACCGCAAGGCGTCGCAGACTTTCGCGGTGCTCCTGCCGATCCAGTCGGTCGGCGTGATGGGCGACGGGCGAACCTACGAGAACGTGGTGGCGGTACGGTCGGTGGACACGGCCGATTTCATGACGGCCGACTGGTCACGCATCCCCTACGATGTCCTGGCAAACATCTCGAACCGGATCATCAACGAAGTCCGCGGGGTCAACCGCGTCGTCTACGATATTTCCTCCAAACCGCCGGCCACCATCGAGTGGGAGTAGCCCGCCACCAAGCCCCATGAGCACCACCGGACCCGACAGAGACCGCGGAGACGTCGTCAGCGACCACCGTCGCCAGTGGCGCGAATGTCGCTACGTCTACCCCGTCATCTCGCGACGCGCGAAGGGCCTGAGCATCGGCGTGAACCTCAACCCCGACAAGCGGTGCAACTTCGCCTGTATCTACTGCCAGGTCGACCGCCACCTGCCGCGAAATCTCAAGGACGTCGATCTCGACGCGCTGCGGGCCGAGCTCATCCTGGCTCTCGAGGCGCTGCAGCATGGCGACCTGTGGGACGAACCTGCCTTCCGCGAGGTCCCCGGGCGGCTGCGGCAACTCAGTGACATCGCCTTCAGCGGCGACGGCGAACCGACCTGCTTCCCGAACTTCGACCAGGCCGTCCAGGTCGCCGATGACGTCAAGCAACGCTTCGGCTGCGAGGATGCGAAGATCGTCGTCATCACCAACGCCTCGAAACTGCGGTCGGCCCAGGTCGAGCGAGCTCTGCCGATTCTCGACGCCGACAACGGTGAGATATGGGCGAAGCTCGACGCCGGAACCGAAGCGTACTTCCAGCGAGTATCGCGCCCCCGGGGGGAAATCACGCTCGACGAGATCATCGAGAACATCACGCACGTCGCCCTCGGCCGACCCGTCGTTATTCAGACGCTGTGGATGCTCGTCTCCGGCGAGGCCCCGTCGGTCGACGAGATTTCCGCCTACATCGCGCGCGTCCGAGCGATTCTCGATGCCGGCGGGAGTATCAAGCTCATCCAGATGCACACCGTCGCCCGCCCGCCGTGGGAAGCGTACGTCAGAACACTGCCCGCCGACCGGCTCCGCGCCATCGCCGACCGGGTGCAGGCCGAGCTGCCCGAGGTAAGCGTCGAAGTCTACCCCGGCCGCGACGTGGACCCCATCGATCGGCCACGGTAGGGCCCCAGACGCCCGCCGAGCCCCTTCCTGTGCGCACGCGAACCGGGTTCACTTCGGTTGCACGTTGCCCGCCCGGCTGCTAGACTCCGCCCGGCAATTCTCATTGAGGCCGGCACTCTTTCGCGGGAGGTTCACCGATGAGCAGGTTCACGCCTATCTTGGTTCTCGTCATCGCCCTGTCTGTCGTCCCGGCAGGCGGGATCGCCGCAGCGGCGTCCGAACCCAACACCCCCATCGCCTCGGCAACGCTCGAAGGCGGCGTGGTGGATTTCACCGACCTTCCCTCGCTTCCGGTCGCGTTGCGTGGGGCGTTTATCGGCAAGGTGGACGGCGTTCTCATCGTCGCCGGTGGCGTCATCGGTGGCGATGCGAACCGCCCGCTTTCCCGACAGACCTTCTCGCGGAAGATCTACGTCCTCCCACCGAACATCGAGGACAAGCCCCTCCGCTGGCGGCAGGTCCCGATCAAACTGCCCCGGGGCGTCGCCTTCGGTGCCGCTGCCGTCGGCCCGGGCGAGCTGATCTGCATCGGCGGGGTCACTCCGGACGGAGCGACATCGGACGTCATTCGCCTGGCGTGGGTCGGCCAGACCCCCACCGAGCCGGGCTGGTTCTACGTGGATCCGCTGACGGGGCAATGGCACCCGGTGTCCGACGGGCAATATGAGGTGGACGGCGAAACCCGCCCGCTCCCGGACGACGCCCGCCCCGTGGACCGGGCCAAGCAGAAGACCATCCCCGCCCACCTGGAGATCCGACGCGGCGTCCGCAAAGAGGACGGCCGGTACGTCGGCCTGCCGGACCTGCCCCGCCCGCTTGCGATGGGCCAGGCCGCGGTGATCGGCAGTACGCTGTATCTGATCGGCGGGCAGACGGCCCTGTCGTCGCCGGATGCCAACGCCACCCCGACCGATCCGATGGGCAAGGGCATGCTCACCATCGCCCTGCCCGAGCGTCCCACACCCACGCCCGGGCCGTTGGGTTGGCTGGAAGACATGGTCCGCGATGCCCGCCGAGCGGAAAGCGTTCCACCGGTGTGGTCGCCCGGCGACCTGACCGGCCCGGACGCCCCGGGCGACCTCCATCTGCTGATGCCCGCCCTTGGCGTGCGGCGCGACGAGATCGCCGAGCGCAAAGCGCTGTGGATCATGGGAGGTTGGCGGCGCGGCGAGGACGGTACGCTCACGCCGGTCCGCGAGATCCGGCGATTTCTGCCTTCTCCCGGCGCCCGCGCGGGCTGGAAGCGCATCTCGGACATCCCGGCCGGGCTTGTTCCCGTCTCGTCGACCCCCATCGGACATGCGCACTTGCTCGTGCTGGCCGGCCAGGAAGCACCCCCCGCCGGCAGCGTCGCCCGGTTTGCCCTGACCGACGTGCCGGCCGGTCTGCTGGCGTACCACACCTACACCGATACGTGGGTTCGCCTGGGCGAGGCGAACCGGTTCACCGGCGGGCGAATCACCGCCATCGACGGCGACGCGTTCGTATGGCTGCGCGCCGACGATGTGGTCGCCGGCGATGTAGACGCCAACGCCCCTGCCCCGCGCACAGCCGTTCGTCAAGGCGAGCTGACCTACGACACACGCTATTTCGGCTGGCTGGACTTCGGCGTGATCGCGCTGTACATCGCCGGGATGATGGGCGTGGGCTGGTACTTCGCCCGGCGCGAGAAGAACACCGACGATTACTTCCTCGGCGGACGGAAGATTCCCTGGTGGGCGGCCGGGCTGAGTATGTACGCCACCGGGATCAGCGCGATCAGCTTCATGGCGATCCCGGCCAAAACATTTCACACGGACTGGGCGTACATCGCCCAGGGCGTGTTCCCGCCGATCGCGATGGTGATCGTCGCCTACGCGTTCATCCCGCTGCTGCGACGATTGCGCATTACCACGGTGATGGAATACTACGAAATGCGATTCGGGCGAAGCATCCGCGTGCTCGGCTCGCTGCAGGTGATTCTCTCCCAGTTGCTGGCGCGGATGAGCGTGGTCGTGCTCCTGCCGTCGATCGCGCTGTCGGCCGTCACGGGTTGGCCGGTGTGGGGATGCATCGTGGTCATGGGCGTACTGGCGACGATCTACACGGTGCTGGGTGGTATCAGCGCGGTGATCTGGACGGACGTGGTGCAGGTGGTCGTCATCTTCGGCGGGGCGATTCTCAGCATCGCCATTCTGTGCATGAACGTCCCGGGCGGGTTGGTCGGCGTGGTGGAGATCGGCTCACGATTCGAGAAATTCACCTCCGCCTACTGGGACTTCGACCTGACCATCGCCAGCATCTGGGTGTTCTCGATCTGGGCGATCAACGACATGTTCCTCCGCCTCGGGCAGGAAAACCTCCAACGGGCGTTCGCCACGAAGGACGCCGTCAGCGCCCGCCGGGCGATGATCACGATGGCCGTCGTAAGCGTTCCGGGCACGCTGATCTTCTACTTCCTGGGTTCGGCGCTGTTCGCCTACTACCACCAGCACCCCGCCCAGATCGACCCGACGCTGGGACACGACAGCATCTTCCCGTTGTTCATCGCCCAGAAGCTCCCTGCCGGGGTGGCCGGTCTGGTCATCGCCGGGCTCTTCGCAGCCGCGATGTCCACCCTGGACTCGGGGATGAACGTGGTGGCCACCATCATCACGCGCGACTTCTTCGCGTTCTTCGGGCGCGGAGTCGGCGAGCGCCGACGCCTGCGGGCCGCCAAGTGGATCACCAGCGTCACGGGCATCGTGGCCACCGCGATGGCGCTGTACCTCAGCTCGTTCCAGCGCGGCTCGCTGTGGGACACGTTCATCGAGATCACGGCCGTCGTCGGCGGCGGCTTCAGCGGGGTGATCGTCCTGGCGATGCTCACGCGGCGGATCGGGTCGGCCGCCATGTTCACCGGACTGATCTGCGGCTACCTCTTCGCGATTGCCCTGAAAGTCCAGGCCATCCCCTACCCCTTCAAGCCGTTCGTGTACGGAACGTTCTCCCTGGTGGTCACCTGCGCTGTGGCGTTCCTGGTGAGCCTCGCCCTGCCAAACCGCAAGGACCTCACCGGCCTGACCGTCTGGACGGCCGACGGAACCGGCAAGGAAAACGACTGACCGACGACAAGCCCCCGGCGTAAGCCGAGGGATAATCCGTTCTGTCACCAATGCTTACGCGCACCCGACCCCCCTGCTGAGACAGGGGCTTCCTCAATGCACACGCAAACCCGCGGCACGAGCGGAAGGGTTCTTCCCGGACCGGGGAGCGGGCGACCTATTCCACGACCATCAACGAATGCACCGGGCATTCGAGCTTGTCTCGGCCGTTGAGGAAGCCCAGTTCGATCACGAACCCCGAGGAGACGATCTCGCCTCCGATCTTCTTGACCAGTTCGCAGGCGGCCGACATCGTCCCGCCGGTGGCGAGCAGATCGTCCAGCATGAGCACCTTCTGGCCGGGCGCAATCGCGTCGGAATGAATCTCGATGGTGTCGGTTCCGTACTCCAACTCGTAACTCTCCGCGATGGTGTCGGCCGGCAGCTTGCCCGGCTTGCGGATGGGCACGAACCCCGCCCCGAGACGAATGGCGGCGGCGGCGGCGAAGATGAACCCGCGAGACTCCACCCCCGTGACGATTTCGATGCCCTCATTCTCGAACGGGGCGATGAGCTGTTCGACCGTGTCCTTCAGGCCGGCAGGGTCCGCCAGCAGCGGCGTGATGTCCTTGAAGATGATACCGAGTTTGGGGAAGTCGGGGATGTCGCGGATAAAGGGTGCCAGTTCCATCGATCGGGTGCTCCTGTGGCAGGTGTCCGTTCGTCCCGAGGGACGGCGGCTATGGCAGGCGCGTCCCGGCGGGTCCAAAGCTCGCCGCGACCGGCATCGGCGGGCGAGAATACGCCTGCTCACTGTACAGGTACAACGCCATCCGGTACAGGGAGAGCATTTCATTTCGCAGCTTGAGGTTGCGTCCCATCGGCATCTGCAGTGCCCCTACCGGCTCCAGCGAAGGTCCATCGGTCCGGTAGTACAGCCCGCGTCCGCCCGGCCGATGTACCATCGCCCATCGCCCCCGCACGTACGCCAGGCGGTCGCCCTCGTGCAGCAGTGCAAATCCCTCGCCTTCGGGCACGCGAAGAACATCCCGTCCCATGAAGCAATGCTCGAACGAACCGCCCAGCATGGTCAACAGCGTCACCGGTAGATCGGTCTGGCTGCACACCGTCGAGACCCTCCGCGGATAGACCGGTTCGGCCAGGGCGGGCCCGTAGAACACGCACGGCACGCGGTTACGCGGGAAGTCCATCGCCAGGGTCTGATCGAACGATCGGCCATGGTCGGCCACCAGCACGAACAGCGTGTTCTCGAAGTACGGAGCCCCCTCGGCCTGGCGGAAGAACTCGCCCAGCGCCCAATCGGCGTATCGATAGGCGTTGAGCATGCGCGTCTGCTCGTCGTCGCCCCCGAGGCGGCCGGGGAAACGATCGGGCACCTGGTAGGGCTCGTGGTTTGAGACGGTCAGGATCGTCGCGAAGAACGGCCTCTCGCCGGCAGCCAGGAACCGCTCATGCGCCTTGCGAAAGATGACCTCGTCGGGCACGCCCCAGATGCTCGCCTCGGCACCCATCTCGTCCTGGTCGATGATCTCCTCGATACCCCCGCGCACCGCGTGAGATCGTTCGCCGCCGGCGGTGAAGAACCCTTCCATGTTGTCGAAGCTGCTCTTGCCGCCGTAGATGAACATCGTGCGGTAGCCTCGCTGCTGGAAGATCGCCGGCAGCGTGAGGAACCGCCCCTGGGCCTTGTCACGCGAGAGAATGCTCGGCCCGCCGAGGTCCGGATACCCGCACAATGTGCCGACCATTCCACGCGACGTGCGGGCCCCGCACGCGTACATCCGGTCGAAGAACAGTCCGCCATCCGCGATGGCGTCGAAGTTGGGCGTGTGCGTCGGGCGATGGCCCAGCGCCCCGACCGGGTCGGCCGACATGCCTTCCATCACGATCAGCACCACGTTCGGGCGCCGCATGGGCAGGCCCGTCTCGGTCCGTCGCCACAGCGGGTTGGTCCCCGCGCCGGTGGGAATATCCGAAGGACCCACCAGCATCTCGGTGGTCACTTCGCAGGCCCGGTCCACCGAAGGCAGGCGGTGTTTGCGGATCTCCTGATCGTAATCGTCCAGCAGGTCGCCCACGATGGTGCGGGCCGCGTCCGTGGCCGTCACGAAATTGTTCAGCGTCAGTTGACTGGCCAACTGGTTGCCCGTGAAGTACGACTCGTCGCGGCTGAGAGGGTCCCACACGACTCCGCCGTGGCAGGCGACGATGCACAGACTCGTCAACGCAAGCGCCTGGCGAAAACGGGCCCACCGCCCCGTCTCCTCGCCGCGGAACGAGCCCCGTAGCAGCCATTTGAACCCCACGTACAGGCCCAGCCCGACCCCGATGACCGCCACAATCGACAGCCACCATCCCGGATATACCGTGCGGATGTGCTCGCGGATCTCGATCGTCTGTCCGTAGGCGATCGCCATCCAGTTGAGGCGCTGGCCGTAATGCAGAAAAAACGGCGTGCCGATCATCTCCACGAGAATCACCGTCAGCGTCGCCAGTGTCATGTACAGGACCACCGCACAGGCGAACGCCCGGCGTTTGAGCACGCCGGCGGGGACAATCGTCATCGCCAAAGCCACCGGCAGCGTGATGCACCCGGCGGGCATGAGGTCGTATCGTATGCCGATCAACACACATCGCGCCCACTCGCCCCAGCCGCCGTGGAATTGGTCCATCCGCAGACTCAACAGCAACACGCGGCAGGCGGTGAACAGCAGCATAACCACCCCTGCCGTCGCCCAGACAGGCCAGGCCCGTCGACCGGCGAACGTGCAACGCAACCAGCCCGCCCGGGCCGGCTGAACGTGCGGCGATTCGTCGGCTGCGATGGTCGTCCTTTCGGTCATGGTCCTTTCCCTGACGGTCCTGCCCGCCGTCCGTGGCGGTGGTGTCGAGCGTTGGCGCCCCTGCCGCCCATACAGACGCACGAATGGCCATCCGTATTCTCTTAACATGATAAGAACATCCCCGACCCGCGACAAGAGGATATCCGCCCGCGACCGGAACCGATTCCCGGCGGTCGGCTGTGTTAAACGGCGAATTTTTCCGCCCTTGGGCGTTGACTTGACGTCGTTCCGTGCTAGGATATCGGGTTCGATGGTGAGAGAACTCTGCGCCACGCCGCCTGGGCGGGCGCACGGACCGCGAAATACGGAGCAGGACAATGGCACATAAGAAGGGACAGGGCTCGACCCGCAACGGTCGCGACAGCAATCCGCAGTTCCGCGGACTCAAAGCTTACGGCGGCCAGACCGTCAAGCCCGGCAGCATTATCGTTCGTCAGTGTGGCACGAAGTTCAAGCCCGGCGAGAACGTCAAGCTCGGCAAGGACTACACGATTTTCTCGGTCGCCGACGGGACGGTGCAGTTCCGAGGCCGAACCATCGACGTCGTCTGACGCTTCAGCGCCGGGGCACGCTCCCCGACACCGAACCTTTAAGGAGGATGGCCCCAGCGGAACGGCGCCATCCTCTTTTTCTATCCCGATCCGTTCGATGCATTCGCCGACATGAGTTCGACCGACCATCTCAGCAAGGGCATGTTCGTCGACGAGGTAGACCTCGTCGTCTCTGCCGGTGATGGGGGCAATGGCTGCCTCGCCTTTCGACGGGAGAAGTACATCCCCAAGGGCGGACCGTCCGGCGGAAACGGCGGCGACGGCGGCGATGTGAAGTTCCTCGCAGACGACTCGTTCAACACCCTCCAGCATCTCGCCGGGCACCATCACTGGCAGGCCGATCGCGGCGGGCACGGGGAGGGCAAGAACAAGCACGGACGAAACGGCGACGATTGCGTCATCCGCGTCCCGCCGGGGACGCTCATCTTCGACGCCGACAAGGGCGTGCTGCTCAAGGACCTCACCGAGCCCGACCAGGCGGTCACCGTCGCAAAGGGAGGTCGGGGCGGCCGGGGGAACACCGCCTTCAAGAGCCCCACCAACCAAGCGCCGCGACAGCACGAGGAAGGCGAAGAAGGCCAGCAGCGACGCATCCACCTGGAACTCAAGCTCATCGCCGACGCCGGGTTGGTCGGCCTGCCCAACGCGGGCAAGAGCACGCTGATTTCGCGCGTCTCGGCGGCCCGGCCGAAAGTGGCCGCCTACCCGTTCACCACGCTGTACCCGTCGCTGGGCATCGTCGAGCTGACGCGCTTCCGGCGGTTCGTGATGGCCGACATCCCCGGGCTGATCGAGGGCGCCCACCGCGGCGCGGGGCTGGGTGATGAGTTCCTCCGACACATCGAGCGAACCCGTCTGCTGGTGCACCTGCTGGACTGCTGCCCCATGGACGGCCGGGACCCCGCCGAGGACTACCGCGCGATCCGACGCGAGCTGGCGGAATACTCCCAGTTGCTCGCCGAGAAACCCGAGATCATCGTCGCCAACAAGGCCGACCTCACCGACAGCGACCAGGCGATCGCCCACCTGCGCGAGTCGCTCGGAAAGGACGTGCTGGCGATCTCCGCGGTCACCGGCAAGGGGCTCGAAGCGCTGGGCGAGCGAATCTGGAGCGAACTGCACCCCGAGCAGGACTAGGAGACACGATGGAAGGCATTCCGAGCGTACTGGCGTGCGACGTGGGCAACTCGACCGTGCAATTCGCGCACGTGGAGGGCGACACCGTCGGCGAGCTCAAATCCCACCGCCTTGGCGACCTGGCCGACCTCGGACGCGAGCTGGCGATTCTCTGGGAAACCATGCCCGACCCCAAACGCGTGGTGGCAGCCAGTGTGAATCCCGCCGGTCTGCGAGCGCTGGAAGCCGCCGTCCACGAAGCCATCGACCAGGACATCCTCGTGGTCGGCAAGGACCTCCCCCTGCCCCTGGAGACCGCCCTGGAGAAGCCCGACGCGGTCGGCGTGGACCGTCTCTGCACAGCCGTCGCCGCCTTCGACCGCCTCGGCGTGGCCTGCGTCGTCGCCGATTTCGGGTCGGCCATCACCATCGACGCCGTCGACGCCGAAGGACGATTCCTCGGCGGGGCGATCCTGCCCGGACTGCGAATGAGCGCCCGAAACCTGCACGAGAACACCGCCCAACTGCCGCACGTGGAACTCGGCCCGCCCACCTGGACCTTCGGGCGATCCACCCACGAAGCCATCATCGGCGGGCTGGTCTACGGAGCCCAGGGCGCCCTGCGACGATTGGCCGAAGCCTACGCCACGGAAATGGGCGCCTGGCCGTTGATCATCGCCACCGGGGGCGACGCCGAGTTGGTCTGCGGGAACGTCCAGGAAGGCGACCTGATCCAGGCGATCGTCCCGGACCTGGCCGTTCGCGGCGTGGCGATGGCGTACTACAAAACGCTCACGAAATGACGCCCGATCGAGGCCAGCCCGTCGCTGCTGTCCTCACCCCGCCCGGACGCGGCGGCATCGCGGTGATCGCCGTCACCGGGCCGGGCACCTCAGCCGTCATCGAGGGTATCTTCCGCCCCCTGCGTCCCGGCCCGCTCACGCCCGAGTCGATGCGGCTGGGCGAGCTGATCTCCGGCGACCAACCGGTCGACGAAGCCCTCGTGTGCGTTCGTGACGATACCGTCGAGCTGCACCTCCACGGAGGACCGGCCGTGGTGGCCGAGGCGTGCGACCTGCTTGCCGGCCAGGGTGTGCGGATCGTCTCGGCCGACGACGCGCCGCCGGCGTTGCCGTTGGCCCATCCCGGTTGGAACAATCCCGCCATCGGCGGTGAGCTGCAGGCAATGTTGCCCCGCGCCGCCACCGCCGTCGTGGCGGCCGCCCTTTCACACCAGTGGAGTGGCGGCATCAGTGAACTGGCCGCCGACCGGGATGGCTCACCCGACCAGCTTCGCGCCGCCGCGGACGGGTTGGGCGTGATGCAGCGGCTGCTCCAACCGCCGGAGGTGGTGCTTGTCGGCCCGCCCAATGCGGGCAAAAGCACGCTGGCCAACGCGCTGATCGGGCGGGACGTCAGCATCGTACACGACACGCCGGGCACGACCCGCGACTGGGTGCGTGAACAGGCGAATCTCCAAGGCCTGCCGATCTGGCTGACCGACACCGCCGGCCTGTGGAACGCGCCGGCCGACCTCGACGCCCAGGCGGTCGACCTGGCAAGATCCCGCGCCGCCGGGGCCGACCTCGTCGTGCTCGTCGAGGCCGATCAGCCTCTCTGTGCGCCCGACTGGCTCTCCGAGACGGGGCTCCTTCGCGTCGCCTCCAAGACCGATCGTCACCCCCCTGCCGACCCGGCCGCCATCGCCGTCAGCGCCGCCACCGGCGATGGGTTGGAAGACCTCGCCTCGGCCATCCTGGATGAATTGGGGCTGGGCGATTTCGACCCGGCCGTCCCGCGAGCGTTCACCAGCAGGCAGGCCGATTGCCTCCGAAAAGGCGCAGACGGCGAACCCCACTGGCGTGATGCGCTGCTGGGGAACACCGCCGGCTGAGCGACGCTACAGCACGTCGAGATTCACCTTCGATAGAACAATTTTCTTGAGCCCCCACTGGCCGAACTGAATGGTCGCGCGGGTGCTGGGCCAGGGCTGGGTGAGCGAAATCACCTTGCCGCGCCCGAACTTGGGGTGATGGACCATCTTGCCCGGGGCGAGCGATTCATACTCAGCCGGCACGGGGGTTTCGTAGGGGTCCGGGTCGGCCACGTCGAACGGGTCCGGGTCGCTCGGGGCCGCGCCCCAGTCGTCGCGCGATTCGATTTTCGACCGCATCGCCTGGTCCTCGTAGAACCCGCCACCCGCGACAGGTCGGCCGGGCGAGGTCCGCGTGGTCTGATCGTCGATGGTGACGTGTTCTTCGCCGATCTCGTCCAGGAATACCGAGGCGGTCTGCGGCGTCCGCTTTCCGTAGATACGGCGGATCGACGCGCACGAGAGAGTCAACTCGTCCTGGGCGCGGGTCATGCCCACGAACGCCAGGCGGCGTTCCTCTTCCACGTCGGCGTCGTCGCTGCCCCAGGTCTGCTCGCGGCGGAAGGGCAGCAGCCCCTCCTCGCAGCCGACCATGTACACCACCGGAAACTCCAGGCCCTTGGCGGCGTGCAGCGTCATGAGCGTAACCGCCCCGCCGGCAGAGCCGTCCATCCGATCGACATCGCTGACGAGCCCCACGTGGTGGAGGAAGTCCTCCAGCGCCGCGTCGGTTTGCATCTGGTCGAACTCGGCGGCAGCGGAGATCAGTTCGCCGACGTTGGCGCGGGCCTGCTCGGCCTCCTCGTCGTCGCCGAAGGACGCGTCCAGCCGGGACGCCTTGAACACATGCTCGACCAGCTCGCCGAGGGGTTTATCCAGCCCGGTCCGCAACTCGTCCATGAGCGTGAGGAACTTCGCGATCTTCCTGGCTGGGGCCTGGGTGACGCCGGCGTCCTCCGGAGTTCGGGCGGCCTGGAGCATGCTGACGCCCTGGCCGGCGGCGTGCTCGCTGAGCCGACGGATCGTCGTTGCGCCGATCCCCCGAGTGGGGGTATTGATGATGCGGCTGCAGGCGAGATCATCCGCCGGGTTGACCAGCAGGCGGAGGTAGGCCAGCACATCGCGGATTTCCTTGCGGTTGTAGAACTCCACGCCGCGGGCGATGCGGTAAGGAACGCCGCGTTTGAGCAGCGCCTCTTCCAGCACGCGCGAGAGCGAGTTGACGCGATAGAACACGGCCACCCCGTCCAGCCCGGCCCCGTCGTCCACTCGCTGCCGCAGGCGTCGGGCGATGAGGTCGGCCTCGGTGTGCTCGTTGTCGCTCTTGAGGATGGTCACGTCCGCGCCGCCCTCCCGCCGCGTCCAGAGCGACTTGTCCTTGCGCTCGGTGTTGTGGGCGATGAGCTTCGAGGCCGTCGTCAGGATGGCGGTGGTCGAGCGGTAGTTCTCCTCCAGCCGAATGACCGTGGCGTCGGGGTAGTCGCTCTCGAACTCGAGGATGTTGCGGATGTTCGCACCGCGCCAGGCGTAAATGCTCTGGTCCGGGTCGCCGGTGACGCAGAGGTTGTTGTGCTCCATCGCCAGCCCGTGGGCGATGAGATACTGCACGTGGTTGGTGTCCTGGTACTCGTCGATGAGGATGTACTTGTACCGCTGCGACAGGAAACTGCGAAGCTCAGGACGATCGCGCAGAAGCAGCGCGACCTTCACCAGCAGGTCGTCGAAGTCCACCGCGTTGTTCTCGTGCAGCAGCCGCTGATACTGCTTATACACTCGGCCGATGAGACGGTCCTGGAAGCCCTCGGCCTGGTCGCTGAACTGCACCGGACTGACCAGCTCGTTCTTGGCGTTGGAGATCACCGCGTGGGCGGCGGCAGGTCGGATGCGCCCTTTTTCGATTTCGGCGGCGCCCATCGCTTCCTTCACGAGGCGCAGCTGATCGTCGCGATCGTAGATCGAGTAGTTCGAGGTCATGTTCGCATCGGGGGCGAACTCCCGCAACAGCCTCGCGCAGAGCGCGTGGAAGGTGGCAATCGTCGCACCCGCGGGGGCGCGCAGCGCGTCGACCCGCTCGCGCATCTCCCCGGCGGCCTTGTTCGTGAAGGTGATCGCCAGGATGTTCCACGGCGCCACGCCCTGGCGGATGAGATGCGCGATCCGCCGCGTGATGACGCGAGTCTTGCCCGAACCCGCACCGGCCAAAACCAGCAAGGGTCCGTCTATGTGCGTCACCGCTTCGCGCTGCGGCTCGTTGAGATCCGTCAACAAATCCACTGTCTACCTCCGTGAGTTCGCGTCGGACCCCATCATAACGCACAGCCGAGGTGGTGACCAGAAACGAACCGTTCGCGGGCATTCAGGGCGCTCCTCCCTGAGTTTGTAGGGCTGGCGAACCACTGGGATCGGACCCAGCGATTCAAAACATGGAGAGACGTTTTGTTCGCGCGAG
>JBKHCL010000154.1:0-5860 GCA_046541875.1 Phycisphaerae bacterium
ATACTGAATTAATCTTGGCGGCCTGTTCGCATGCAGACCAGCACGGCTGCGGTGGGGTTGCCTGTGGCTTGACGGTGTGGCTGGACGTACTGCGTATCGGCTTCGATCACGGGCCCTTCGGCTTCGCTCAGGATTATCAACTGGAAGCGCGTGCTACGTCGGGGTGGCCTCGTTAGCGTTCCGCCCGCAACAAGTTGCGGGCCCTACGGCGGCTTCGGGACGTCGAGGGCGGTAGTGTCCGATCCCCCAGCTGACGCTGGGGGCTTGCTGCATGTGTTCACGCCGTCGGCGCGCGGGTTGGAGTTGTTCCGCCTGCCTGCCTGCCTGGCGGCAGGCGGGGCTGCAACAAGTTGCCAGGTGTCATGGCGGCGGAGGGGTTTCCAACGGCCACCCGACCACACAGACCGGTTCGCCCAGCCTACCCCGCGGCTGCAAGTCTCTGAGGGGCCGAAAGAAATGTTTTCAAATGCGATGCTTTTTGTGTTTGCGTCAGGCCGGGATTGTGTGACAATGCGTTCTCGCTGCACCGCCGGATCCTGACTCCTCATTGGAGAATGGCGATGCCGCTTGTACCCCGCTGGTTTCCCCCGGGATCGGGCTCCAGTCAACGCGATGGCGCCATGTGTGTGCCGCCGGTTGGTCGAGCCTGAACGCCCGTCGTTTTAGCCTCCATTCACCGTTCGCACCGCGCTCTGTCCGCAGAGCAACCCTCCGTAAGGAACCGCTGCATATGTCCGACGTACAGAAATTCGCTGAACTCGACCTCATCAAACCGCTCGCCCGTGCCGTCGCCGAGGAAGGCTACGACACGCCCACGCCCGTTCAGGCCCGATCCATCCCGCCCCTGCTGGAAGGGCGAGACCTGCTCGGATCCGCCCAGACGGGCACCGGCAAAACCGCTGCCTTCGCGCTGCCCGTGCTGCAGCGGCTGGCCGAGTCCGGAGGTCGACGAGGGCACATCCGGGCGCTGATTCTCACCCCGACCCGCGAGCTGGCTGCCCAGATCGGGGACAGTTTCGAGACCTATGGCCGGCATCTGCCGCTGACCAGTACCGTGATCTTCGGCGGCGTCAGCCAACGCAAGCAGGAAAAGGCCCTGCGACGCAAGCCGGACATTCTCGTGGCCACCCCGGGACGCCTGCTGGACCTGATGGGCCAGGGGCTCATTCGCCTGGGTAAGCTCGAGCAGTTCGTGCTCGACGAAGCCGACCGCATGCTGGACATGGGCTTCATCCACGACGTCCGCCGCGTGATCGACGCGCTGCCGCCCAAGCGCCAGTCGCTGTTTTTCTCGGCGACCATGCCCAAGCCCGTCGCCGAGCTGGCCGACCGCATGCTGACCGATCCGGTCCGCGTGGAGGTCGCCCCCAAGGCCAAGACGGCCGACCGGATCGACCAGTCGCTGATGTTCGTGGACAAGGACGCCAAGAAGAGCCTTCTCACCTCGCTCATGCAGAACACCGAGATCGGCCGGGCGCTGATCTTCTCGCGGACCAAGCGCGGCGCCGACCGCATCTGCAAGCAACTGGAGAGAAGCAACGTCGCCGCCGGCGCCATCCACGGAAACAAATCGCAGAACGCTCGCACGCGGGCGTTGGACAGCTTCCGCTCGGGCAAGCTTCGCGTGCTGGTGGCCACCGACATTGCCGCCCGGGGCATCGACGTGGACGGGATCACCCACGTGATCAACTACGACCTGCCCAACGAGCCGGAAAGCTACGTCCACCGCATCGGGCGGACCGCACGGGCGGGCGCCGCCGGCGAGGCGATCTCCTTCTGCTCCGGCGACGAGCGCGAGTATCTCCAGGAAATCGAAGCCACCATCCGCCAGCGGGTGCCCGTGGTCCTCGATCATGAATACCACTCCGAGGACGCCTCGAAGGGTCTGGAAGACGGCAAGCCGGCCGAGACGCCGCACCGTCGACAGGCCCGCAAACAGGCGGAGCGATCCCGCCAGCGCCAATCGAGCAAGAACAGCCGACGCAGCGGCGGCCATAAGGGCGGCGGCTCGCGGGCGTCGTCAAAACGTTCCTCCGGCGGTGGCGGCGGGAAGGGCAAGAGCACCCGTCGCACCGGCGGGAAGGGCAGCTCTGCCGGCAAGAAGACGGGCTACCCGCGAAACTCGGCCGGGCCCAGCGGCAAACGGCGTTCCGCCCGAAAAGGCGGGGCAGGGCGAAACCGGCGCTCAGGCTGAGGCGTCAGCCGACATTGGGATACAGAGCAGATCAACCGACGGCGGTGGCAATCATCGCCGTCGGTTTTCTCTGCGCCGTGGGGACCTTTCTCCGAATGACCAACCTCCCATCGACCGACCATTGCGCGCATGGCGACCCGGGAAAACGTGCTTTCCTGCGGCTGCCTCACTTACGACGTAGCCGAGGGTTTTCCCGACTCGCGGACTACTTCTTTTCGCGGGGAAGCTTACGCAGCACCACCGGCTTGCGGTAGTTGAACAGACCGGCTGCGTCGTCGTCGGAGATGGCCTTCAGGATGGCGACCGGCTTGCCGGTAAGGGTGACGCGGGTGATCTTCTCGTCTTTCTGGACCTTCCCGGCAAGGGTTTCGTTCTCGACGACCTTGGCGAAGGCGTTCTCGTCGGCCGACCAGATGATCCAGTCGCCCGAGTCCAGCACATTGTAGGCCAGCAGCGAGTGCTCCCCAGGCCAACTGCCGTCTTCGTTGCGGAAACGAACGCTGAGGAACCGTTGGTCAGCGGTTTTGACGGCCCGCAGTTCGCCCTCAGTCAGCGTGAATCGCTCTTTCTTCTTGTCCCATTGGACCCCGCCGATGTGCCCCACGCCGTTGCTGTCGAAGCGGATCTGCAGGGCATTGTCGCCGGTGACCCACGTGCCGGTCAGCGGCTTGCGAAGCTCGGTGGCCGTGGTTTGCGTGAGAGGCTTGGCCGTGAAGACGCCCCCACAGCCGACAAATATGCTTGCGATTAAGGGCCCGGTCATGCCGGTCATCAGAATTCGAATATGCGTCATCTGCGGTTCTCCTCTCGCCCAGGACGGCAGTCAGTACGCGTGAGTACAGTATTCTATACCCGCGCGACCGACCGGTGCGCACAGGTTTCGGGTCGTTCGGCCGATGTGACAGTGCCTCACCACCATATACTTACAGAGACATGGAACCCACGGACAAAAAGGCCAACTCAGATCCATCGCAGGGGGGCAGGCTTCGCAAGGAGCTGGGGGTGTGGGACGTGTATTGCATCGCCACCGGTGCGATGTTCAGCTCGGGGTTCTTCCTGTTGCCCGGGCTGGTAGTGGCGCGGGCGGGGGCATCAGCGGTGCTGGCGTACCTGCTTGCCGGCATGCTGATGGTGCCCTCGATGCTCAGCATGGCCGAGCTCGCAACCGCCTTGCCGCGGGCGGGCGGGGCGTACTATTTCCTGGACCGCAGCCTCGGTCCTGCCGTTGGAACCGTCACGGGCCTGGGAACATGGCTGGCGCTGGTTCTCAAGGTCGCCTTCGCGCTGGTGGGTATGGGGGCATATCTCGCCATCGCGCCGGGTCTGGCGGGCCATCTGCCGCATGATTCCGGCGGCGGGTTGTGGGCGGTCAAGGGATTGGCCGTCGCCCTGACGGTACTGTTCGTGGGCGTCAATGTCGTCGGGGCGAAGCAGTCCTCGCAAATCCAGAAAGTCCTGGTCGTCGCGATTCTGGGCGTGTTGGCCTTGTTCATCGTCGAGGGGTTCCGGCACATCGGCAGCCGAATGTCGGGGGACTCGCTGAGCGAACAGTACACCCCGTTCCTCCACGCCCGCCATGGCCTGGGCGGATTGGCCGCCACCGTCGGATTGGTGTTCGTCTCCTACGCGGGGCTCACAAATATCGGCTCCATAAGTGAAGAGGTCCGCCGTCCGGAACGAAGCCTGCCGTTGGGGATGATTCTCTCGCTGGGAACCGTGACGCTGTTCTACGTGCTGGGCATGTTCATCATGACCGCTGTGCTGGGCACGGAGCAACTGCGGGGCGATCTGACTCCGGTGGCCACCACGATCGCCGAATTCACCGATTGGCTGCCTGCTCAGACCGGCATTCTGCTGATCGTGATCGCGGCGGTGGCCGCCTTTGCCTCGACGGGCAACGCGGGTGTCCTCTCGGCCAGCCGATACCCCTTGGCGATGGCACGCGACAAGCTCATGCCCGCACGCTTGGCTGCGCTGGGGCGTTTCCACACTCCTACCCCGGCCATCCTGCTGACCGGCGCGGCGATGATCGTGCTGATCCTCGTCCTGTCGCCCGGGCAGGTCGCAAAATTCGGTAGTACGTTCAACCTGTTGGTATTCGGTCTGATCAACCTGGCGGTGATCGTCATGCGCGAAAGCCGTATCGATACCTACGACCCCGGTTTCCACGTGCCGCTCTACCCGTGGACCCCCATCGCCGGCGTGCTGATCAGCGCCTGGTTGATCCTGGAGATGGGCTGGGCGACGACGCTGGTTTCCATGGCGGCCATCGGCGTCGGTGTCGTTTGGTACGTCCGCTACGCCAGGCCGAAGGTCGAGCGATGCGGCGCGATCCATCACGTCTTCGCTCGGCTGGGGCGATACCGCCACCCCGGGCTGCGGACCGAGTTCCGCGAGATCATCAAGGAGAAAGGCCTTCGCGAGGAAGACCCCTACGATGAAATCCTGGAGCGTGCGGAGGTGCTCGACCTGTCCGCCGACCAGTCGTTCGATGACATCGTCGGTCAACTGGCCGAGTCCCTCTCCCGTCGTCTGCCCATCGAGGCCGATCGCATCGCCGATCGGATGCTGGAGACCGGGCGGTACGGAGGGTCGCCGATCTCCAGGGGAGTCGCACTGCTGCACTTCCGATCCGGGCAGGTGGAGCGGTCCGAGCTGGCCCTCGCGCGGTCGGCAGAGGGCGTCTGCGTCTCCCTGCCTCCGGACGACCCGACCCAGCCGGCGAACAGGTCGTGCGAAGTGTTCGGCCTCTTCGCGCTGGTCAGCCCCGAAGACATGACCGGCCAGCACCTGCGCATTCTCGCCGAGTTGGCCGAGCGTGCGGAGGATGAATCGTTCATCGATGCCTGGCGGCGAATCGAAAACCCCGACAAGCTCAAGGAAACGCTTCTGCGCGACGCCCGGTTCCTGGAACTGTTCGTGGGCGAAGACCCAGCCACCGAGACGCTGGTGGGCAAGCAGGTCCACCGGGTCGATCTGCCGGCCGGGGCATTCCTGGCCATGGTGCGCCGCGGGGAAGACCACTTCGACCCGACCGGCGAAACGGAACTCAAACACGGCGACCACCTGACGTTCATCGGCGACCCCGACGCCATCGAACAACTCTACGAGCGATTCGTCGAGCCCGATGGCGAAGATTGATGCGATCCGGAACGGAGTGGCCCGGCGCCGGCGGGCCGAGCATACGCAAGTTCACGTGAAATCTGAACGATACTGTGCTATGATACGTATAAGAAGAGACAACCGAGCTTCGGCTTGGACCCACCCGGGGGCGATATGGTTTCGACCGGACGGGTTCCAGTGCCGGTGGCGTGCCCAGGTTCCAAGGAGGCCTGGTAAAACACCTTGGACTACCTTTTAGGTGCCAATAACACCTACCGAATGGCTGCGTAACTAACGCATCCCGTCCCGGTTGGCTTTGCCCGTGGGCCGGCCGGTGACGACGAACAGCGGGCTTGCCCGGCAGGCGTTGGACGGTGACCGCCGGGGACTTCGGTCGTCCTGGCTGGGAGGAATCGTGTCGGTTCGAGTCCTCCCGGTGAGACCCCAATAGACCGACTACGCACGTAGAAGCCGTCGCTGAAACGTCACGGGACGTGGGTTCGATTCCCACCGCCTCCAGTCTTCGTTCGCCGCGAGCCTGTCTCGCGGCGAACGAAGACTGCC
>JBKHCL010000155.1:0-5820 GCA_046541875.1 Phycisphaerae bacterium
CGGTTGTAAGCCCATGCAACGCCCGCAACAAGGTGCGGTCCTACGGCGATGCTACTGCGAAAGCGCCTGGATGATCGCTTGGCAGAAGGCCGGCAGGTCGTCGGGCTTGCGGGCGGTAATCACGTTCCCGTCCACCACGCATTCTTCGTCCACCCAGTCGGCCCCGGCGTTCTGCATGTCCTGACGGATGGCCAGGAAGCTCGTGGCCTGCTTGCCTTTCAGTGCGTCGGTTCCGCAGAGCATCCAGCCGCCGTGGCAGATCGCCGCCAGCACGATTTGCGCATCCGCGCATTGACCCACGAAGCGCACCATGCTCTGGTCCCGGCGCATGTAGTCCGGCGCCCAGCCGCCGGGAATCACCACGGCGTGAAAGTCCTTTCCATGAATGTCCCGGGCAGCGGCTGTGGATTTGCAGGGGTAGCCCAGCTTGGAAGGATATTCCGTCGAGGCTTCGGGAGCGACCAGGGCGATCTTCGCCCCTTCCTCGCCGAGGCGGTAGTAGGGATACCACACCTCCATCTCCTGATACTCCTGGTCCAGCATGATCGCGATGCGTTTGCCTTCCAGCGACATGAGGTTCTCCTTCAGATTTCGGGTTCCTGCATCCAGTGTAGAGCGGCCGATGAATGGAGGAAAGCTTTGCCTGCAGCGATGAGACCGGAATGAAAAAGGCCCAGCCTTGGCTGAGCCTTCTCTACTGGAGCCGAGGGGATTCGAACCCCTGACCTACGCATTGCGAACGCGTCGCTCTCCCAGCTGAGCTACGGCCCCGGGTGGGTCCAGAAGTATATCGGAACCCGCCAAACCATGTACACCCCTTTTTCGTCTTTTGGAATGCAAAACCGACTGCCCGGGTGTGCGGCGGATTTTGCGGAACGTCCTGACATTTTCGAGGTGTCTCCACTATTGAACTCCCAATAAAGCGACGATATGGTACACTATGGCATACACGATTGTAACACGAGGAGCCGATCATGAAGTTCATCACCATCCGTGACCTTCGAAGCCGATCCGCTGAAGTATGGCGGACGTTGAGCGAGGAGCAGGATCTTGTTCTCACCAGCAACGGCAAACCGTTCGCCATCGTAAGCGCCACCGATGAGGAGCATCTGGAGCAGGCGTTGCAGGAACGCCGCCAGGCCAGGGCGGCTCGCGCGGTGAAGGAGCTTCAGGAGACCTCTCTGAAGACCGGGCGCGATAAGCTCACGCCCGCCGAGATCGAGGAAGAGATCCGGCAGGTTCGTCAGAGCCGGACACGATGAGAATCGTACTCGATACCAATGTGCTCGTGGCTGGGCTGCTCAGTCCTTTCGGTCCTCCTGGCGGGGTGTTGCAGCTTCTGCTGGCCGGCAAGATCCGACCTTGTTACGACGCCCGGGTACTCTGGGAGTACAGGCAGATTCTGGCCAGGCCCAAGTTCGGCTTCGATCCTGAGCGTGTCGAAGATCTCCTGAGTCTGTTGGAGAGCATGGGGATGCTTGTCGCGACGACACCTTGGCGTCTCGGGCTGCCTGACCCGTCGGATGCGCCATTTCTGGAAGTTGCGCAGGCCGGTTCGGCCGACTACCTGATCACGGGGAATCTGCGACATTTTCCCAAGAGCAAACGGCGCGGGATGGCGGTTGTTTCTCCCGCGGAGCTCCTTGCCGAGCCCGGCGTCAAGGCGCTGTAAGCTCAATGCCGGCTCACTCGTTGGTCGATCGTGGTTGATATCGGCAGGAGGGTTCCTCGGCCAGGAAGTCGCCGGTGGCGGCGAAGGCGCGGGCCCGGCAGCCGCCACAGATCCGGCGGTATTCGCATCGGCCACACTTTCCGCCCAACCGGTCCGGGTCGCGAAGGGCGGCGAACGTTTCGGAGGTCCGCCAGATCTCGTCGAAGGGCGTGTCGATGACCGAACCGCAATCGATCGGAAGGTATCCGCAGGGGTAGACCCGCCCGCGATGGTTGATGAATGCCACCGATTGGCCGCACAAACAGCCCTTGCCCCGACCGACGTCCAAGCCCTTCTGGGCGGCAACGCGGTAGTAGTGAGGCCCGCAGGTGGCGCGGATTTCCATGCGGCTGTCCTGGTGGTCGGCGATCCATCCCAGCACGCGTTCGTAGCGGTCCGGCGAGAGCTGGTGCGACGGGCCGATCTCAGCGCCACAGCCGACGGGCACCAGCAGGAACAGGTGCAGCGCGACGGCCTGCAGTTGACAGGCCCGATCGGCGAGGGCGTCGAGTTGGTCGTCGTTGTGCGAGGCGATCGTCGCGTTGATCTGAATCGGCACCCCCGCCTGCTTCACGAGGGTGGCGCCCCGGCAGGCGGCGTCGAAGGCTCCGCGTTGGCCTCGGAAGGCGTCGTGCGTCGCCGCATCGGATCCGTCGAGACTGATCGATACCCGACGCAGGCCCGTCTCGGCGATGTCTCGTGCGACGGACTGGTCAATCAGCGTTCCGTTCGTGGCCAGGGCCGCCGGCAGGTCGATTTCGCGGGCATGGTCAGCCAACTCGCGCCAGTCGTCGCGCAGGAGCGGCTCGCCGCCGGAGAAGACGAAAATCGGCTGACCCAGCGTGCGGATCGAATCCATCGTCGCGGTGATCTGCCCGGCAGTGAGGTCCACGTCACGATTTCCGCCCGCGTCGAGGCGTCGGCAGTGAACGCACTCCAGATTGCATCGGGCCGTCGACTCCCAGAACACCAGTCGCGGCGGGGCGGGGGATGGCTCGGCGGATCGGCTCACTCGGGGGCGATCTCCTCGTCGGTCAGGTAGCAGGCGGGGTCCTCGCCCCACAGGTCGCCGGCGCCGGCGGCCCGGGCCCGCATGTTGCCGTTGCACACATCCAGGAACCGGCAATCGACACAACGGCAGTGCAGATGCTCGCGCCGGTTGCGGAGTTCACCCAGCAGTCCTGTTTCGTCGGACCAGATCTCCGAAAACGGACGATCCGTCACGTTGCCCAGCGGCTGGTCGGGCCAGAACTGGTCCGGCAGGACCGTCCCGTCCCAGCGGATGCAGGCGATTCCCTCGCCGCTTGCGTTTCCACCGTTGGCGCGAAGCAGTTTCATCGCCTCGGCTGCACGGGCGGGGTCCTCGCGCTGCAGACGAAGGGCCACGTACGGGCCGTCGGCATGGTTGGCGACGGTGAGGACTTCGACGCTCGGGTCGGTCTTCGCGAGGTCGGCTGAGCGGTCCATGATGAGGTTCATCACCTCGCGTGTCCGGGCGTGGGAGAGCTGGGCGTCGTCGAGGTCGCCGGCCCTGCCGGCGGGCACGAGGTGATAGAAGCACACACGCGGGATCCGCTCGGCCTCGATGAGATCGAAAACCCCCGGGATCTCGTCGACGTTCCGGCGGGTGATCGTCAGGCGCAGCCCGGTCTTCACGCCGGCGGCCCGGCAGTGACGGATGCCCTCGAGCGTTCGCTCGAACGCGCCCGTTTGCCCGCGGAACGCGTCGTTGACGTCCTTCAGCCCGTCCAGCGAGATGCCCGCGTACGCCAGGCCCGCCTCGGCGAGGCGGGTGGCCATCGCCGCGTCGATAAGCGTTCCATTGGTAGAAATCACGGCCCGCAGACCCGCGCGCTTGGCATGGGCGATCAATTCCAGCAGATCGGCCCGCAGCAGGGGCTCGCCCCCGGAGAACAACAGCACCGGTACGCCGAAATCGGCCAAATCGTCGATCATCGATTTCGCCCGGGCCGTGGAGAGCTCGTCGACCGATCGGTCCTCGTCGCTGGCTGCGTAGCAGTGTCGGCAGCGGAGGTTGCAGCGGCGGGTGGCGTTCCAGACGACGATGGGTCGGCGGGGAGCGGACCGGCGCCGATGGCGATAGCGCAGAGCGTCGCCGCTGTGGGTTCTGCCGCAGTACAGCGAGGTAATGCCGATCATATCCGCTGGTGGCTCCGTAGGGTCAAAGGACCCATTGTAGCCGATGACGCCCTCGCGACGAAATGGGATCCGCTCCCGAGATCGCGCCCGGGTGGTCAATCACCCAGCGTCGGTCCTTCGATGCGGGGTGAGAACTCGCGCAGAAGCTTGCGGAGGCGGGGTTGGCGGTCGTCGATCTCCAGCGACCGCTGCCAGGCGTCGAGGGCGCGGTCCTGCAGTGCGGTGTCTTTGGTCTTGAGATGCATCCTCATGAGCACCGCTCCGAGTCCTCGCCAGGCCGGGGCGGAGTCTTTATTGAGTTTGAGGGCGGCCTGGTAGGCGGATCGGCTGGCGTCGAGGTCTTCCAGGTAGAACCGCGCCAAGCCCAGCAGTTGGAGGGGCTCGGAGTCGTAGGGGTTCCGCTTGGCCGACTTGGCGAACAGGTCGGCCGCCGCCTGCAGGGAACTCTTCGTGCCCTGTCGGAGGTACGTTTGGCCGAGGTTCAGCCGAAGTCTCGGCAGGTCCGGGTCGCGCTCGATGGCGTGCTTGTATGCGCTGATCGCCTTGTACGGGCGGTCCTGGGCATCGTAGATCGCCCCGAGGTTGCTGTAGGCTCCGCCGTTGTCGGGACGGATGCGGATGGCCTGCTTGCAGTAGTACTCCGCCTGCTCGTGTCGTCCCAGCCGGTAGTAGCAGGCAGAGAGGTTCAGGTTCGCGTCATAGTCGTCCTTGTCGATGGTGATCGCCCGAAGGTACACCCCGACGGCCTTGCGGACATACTCCTTGGCCTGCTGGACGCTGTCGGCCGCGTTGGCCAGGAAGGTGTAGGTCACCCCGAGGTTGTAGTGGTTCCGGAAGCCGTACGGGTTGATCGAGCAGGCCTGCTCGTAGTTGCGGGCGGCCAGGTCGTAGGCCTGTCGCCGGCGGTGGATGTCGCCCATGGTCTCGTGGGCTATCGCCAGGCGCGGATCCGAGGAAATCGCCTCGCGCAGCGACGCCAGGGCAGCGTCGGTCTGCCCCTCCTGGCTGTGGAGCTTGGCCTGGACATAGTGCTCAACGGCGGCGTCGGTATTGTGCTCGGGAATGCGGGTGGTTCGCATGTCGCAACCCGTCCCTGCCACGCACACCAGCGCCAGCAACGCGCCTGCCCATACTCGGTATGACATACGATCGTCTCCCTGCTCGGTGAATTTCTGCCTGTGTTATGTACCTATCGACAGCGGCGGGGTCAAGTCATTGACGTTTCCCATGCGATCTCTTCGCCGCCGACGTACAATGCCCCCATGGCCGAGATCGCAGACAACTCGCCCAACACGCTGCCCCGGGCAGCCCGATTGAGTGCGCGGGCGGATATCTCGCGCGCTTTCGATGAGGGAACGCGCGTGGTGGACCCGCGAATCTCACTGCAGGGGGTCCGCAACGGCCTGGGACGTACTCGCCTGGCGGTGGCGGTCTCGAAACGGCACGGCAACGCGGTGAAACGCAACCGCCTCAAACGCATCGGCAGGGAGGCATTCCGGCACGTGCGGTCACGGCTGCCGAGGGGGCTGGATTTGGTGATGCTCCCTCGCGCGGGTCGCGAGCCGGCGGTGGACGGGATTGGCGAGAGCCTTCTTCGCCTGGCTGGGAAGCTCGAGGGCAAACTCCCCTCGGAGGACGCTGATGACCACGACGGCTGACATCGTCCGCCGGCTGATGCGCCTCCCCGCGCGGGGGGCGATTCTCCTGGCGAAGCTTTACCAGGTGACGCTCTCGCCCATCGTCGGCAGACAGTGTCGCTACCTGCCGACATGCAGCAATTACTTCATCGAAGCCGTCGAGCGGTTCGGGCTGCTCCGCGGCGGGGCGATGGGCCTGTGGCGCATCTGCCGATGTCACCCCTTCGCCAAGGGCGGCTACGACCCGGTACCCAAGAGGGAGCAGGCAGGCTGATAAGACAGGCCTACCAATCGGCAGCCGTCGGGCGTTTG
>JBKHCL010000052.1:0-22499 GCA_046541875.1 Phycisphaerae bacterium
GAATGGTCGCCGGTCGATTGGACCTGCCTGCGATCGCGTGCTATCATCGGTGTCCGAAAGGATGCTCTCATGGAATTCACCAAGATGCACGGGGCCGGCAACGACTACGTGTACGTCGACTGTTTCGAGCAGTCGGTGTCCGACCCGGCTTCGCTGGCAAGGACAATCAGCAATCGAAACTTCGGCGTGGGCGGCGACGGGCTGGTGCTGATTCTTCCCTCCGACCAAGCGGACGTCCGCATGCGGATGTTCAATGCCGACGGCTCGGAAGGCGAGATGTGCGGCAACGCCGTCCGCTGCGTGGGCAAGTATGTTCACGACCATGGCCGATCGCGAAGGAACCCGCTGACCGTCGAGACGCCGGCGGGCATCATGACGCTGCAACTGCAGCTCAACGCCGACGGCCTGGTCTCCGGCGCGACGGTGGACATGGGCAAGCCCATCCTTCCCCCCGCGGAGATTCCCACGACGCTGGCTGCCACGAAGGACGGCGCCGTTGTTGACGCCCCCATCACCGCTGCCGGCGAGACGTTCGAGGTCACCTGCGTGTCCATGGGCAACCCCCACGCGGTGACGTACGTGCCCGACGCATCGGCTGTCCCGCTGGCCGAGTGGGGCCCGGCGATCGAAACGCACGAGGCGTTCCCCAACCGCGTGAACGCCCACTTCGTGCAGGTGCATTCGCCGGAGGAGGTCACGATGGTCGTCTGGGAGCGGGGCAGCGGACCGACGCTCGCCTGCGGGACGGGCGCGTCGGCTGTCTGCGTCGCCGGCGTGCTCACCGGCCGAGGCGGACGGGGGATTACCGCCCACCTGCCCGGCGGGGACCTCACCCTCGAATGGCGCGAGCACGACGGACACGTCCTGATGACCGGACCGGCTGAGGAAGTCTACACGGGCACCTGGCCACACGGCAGGTAACCCTCCCCCACACAAACGCGAAAGGAGCAAGCAATGAGCCTCGGCGGATTCTTCGGAGGTTACCGGTTCCAACGGGCAGCCGACAACGCCATCGACGCGATGGACCGGGCGGCCCGCGAGGTGAGCAATCGTCGCGAAAGAGAAGTCAGCTCCAGCGTGGAAGTCATCGAAGATCGTCTGGAGAAGCTCTCGCTGGTCTCGCTGGCGATGTGGTCGCTCATCCAGGAGAAGACCGGACTCACCGAGCAGGACCTCATGGACCGCGTCAAGGCGATCGACCTGGCCGACGGCATCGAAGACGGGAAGGTCACCCAGACCGTCAGCAAGTGCGTCAAGTGCGGAAGAACGATGTCCCCGCGACACCGCAAATGTCTCTACTGCGGAGCGGCCGAGTTGAGAACATCCGCCTTCGACGACATCACAGGCTGACCCGCCGTCATGAGGCCGGGGCGTGGGCGACCATCATCAGCACGTCGGATTCGTTGGGGCCGAACGGGCCGAACTGCAGATCGCCGAACGTCTCGATGCCTGTAAGCCCCGCCTGGCGGAAGGCGGCTGCCAGTTCATTCTCCTGCCAGGGCAGCAGCGTCGTGGCGTGGAGCTGGTGGCTGGGCGGTGTGGTGCTCCAGTCGATCTCCAGGGCGTTGAACCGCAGCGTCGGGTCGGTGAAGTCGTAAAACCGCACGAACTCCGTGTCCCCGTCTCGGGTGATGCCCACAATCCGCTCGCGCCGCGAGAGCAACTTGCTGTAGTTCAGCAGATGCACCACAGCCACCCCTCCCGGTGCGAGCACGCGGGCGAACCCGTCGAAGGTCTGCTGCAACTCGGGGCGCGTCAGCAGGTGCGGCAGAGAGTTGCCCATGCACAGGACCGCCTCGAACCCGCCGGCAGTGAGTCGCCCGGCGACGTCCTGCATCGCTCCGTGCACCCAGCGGACCTCCTCATGCGACGCTCGCGCCTTGGCCAACATCGCCTCGGAGAGGTCGATCCCCGTGACGTTCACGCCCCGCCGGGCCAGGGACCGGGCGTAGAGACCGGTCCCGCAGGCCGCGTCGACGGCAGAGCGAACGTCGTATCGTTCCAGAAGGCGGGAGACGAAGTCTTCCACCGCCTCGGTCCGCTGCTGGTGGGCGACCAGCGTGTCGTATTGTCCGGCCAGGCCGTCGTAAAAATCCACATCGTCCTCCGAGCAGGCAATCGCGGCTGCGCTAGAAAATGATAGCGCCCCGCTCGGAGAGGATCCTGCGGACCTGGTCGATATTGACGTCGGCCACGTCGCAATCGCGATCGGCGGCCAGGGCAGCAGCCACGCCGGCGGCTTCGCCGGTCTGGTTGCAGTTGACCATCACGCGAATCGCCCCGAATGCGCCGCGGTCGGCGTCGACCAGTCGCCCAGCCGTCAGGACATTGCGTCCGCCGCGCGGTACGAGCGAGCGGTAGGGGATCTGGTAGAACGTCGGGTCACCCTGGCCGTCGGGCAGGGGGTCGCGCCATCGGCCGACCCGGCGAGGCTGTCCTGGCTCGACGTATGTCTCCGTGCCATCGAGGTAGCGGAAGGTCAGCCCCGATCGCTCGCTGTGATGCACGTCCACGCGGTAGGAGCCGTTGGCGATGGCGTCGGGGAAGCGTTTGCCGGTGAGCACTTCCTGCTCGGTGAGGGTGTGAAGACATTCGGCGTGTCGCGTCTCGCGAATGCCGATCATGTGCCCCAGCGCCGCCAGCGCAACATCCTCGCCGCCGGGCAGGTCCGAGACGATATCGCGAATGGCGCGACATTGGCGGCGCGTCTCGATGCAGGCGGCCGTCAGTTGGTCGGCGTCGGCGCAGTTGGCCCCGTGTGCGCGTGTGCCGGCGACCATGTACAGGTCGTCCAGCCCGGGCAGTTGCGTACCCCACAGAAAGCCCTGCTTGAGCGCCTTGGGATGGGACGGGTCGTGGACGGACTCCGAGAGATCGAAGTCCCGGTTCGCCTCGCGCACCTTCGCCAGGCCTCCCAGCCAGCAGACCATCGTCGGCGGTTGGAGGTCGTCCAGCAGGCGGGTGCCCAGCCCGGCGCGGGCGAGCAGGTCGCCGTCGCCGGTGGCGTCGATGAACGTCCGGGCGGTGATGGCCCGCCTGCCGCTCTTGTCCTCGATGATGACGGCCTCTGCGCGACCATCGCGCATCGCCACGTCCACGAAGCGCGTGTTGAGTCGAACTTTCACGCCGGCTTCGTCGGCCATCGCGTCCAGTTCCACCGCCAGTTCCCACGGGTTGAGGCGATAACCCCAGTCATGTGAGGGGTTGGGGTTCACCATCACCGCCTTGCGCGTCGCGAGACGATCGACCGTCTCTTCGGTAAGCCCGGCGAGGATCCGCTTTCGCCCGACGGTGTCGCTCGGGCTGTGCCAGATCGCCACCAGGCCGGCCGTCGCCATTCCACCGAGGTAGCCGTTGTTCTCGACGAGCACCACCCGCGCGCCCTGCTGGGCCGCCCGGATCGCGGCGAACAGTCCGGTGCAGCTGCCGCCGACCACGCACACGTCGCATTCGTCCACCACCGGCGTCTGCCGGGCGGGTTCGCGTATGGAACTCATTGTGATTCCTTACTGATCTGTGCCTTGTTTTCGTCGATCGTCCGCGTCACGCCGACCGGCGTGATGACCTCCAACGAGTCCACCACGCGATGGGCGCCTCGCTGTTCGAGCACCTCCGCGCTGGTCGTGCCGGTCAGGGCGATGCACGCCATCCCCGCCCGCCGGGCCGCCTCTACGCCGGCGGCGGCGTCTTCCACTACCAAACAGTCCTCCGGGGCGATTCTGAGCTTCTCGGCCGCGGCCAGGAACACCTCCGGGTGCGGCTTGCCGTGAGAAACGTCGCTGCCGGTGACTCTCGCCGAGATCAGCTCGGCGTGGGGCAACTCCTCCAGGACGGCCTGGACGTTCTCCGTCGGGCCCGACGAACCGACCGCCAGGGCGAAGCCCGCCTCCCCAAGCCGACGCAGCAGGTCGCCCGCGCCGGGCATTTCGGGGAAACTCTCGTGGAGGATCTCGCGGAAGGCTGCCTCCTTCTCGTCGCTGATGTCCCGGATCGTGCTCGGGTTGTCGCACTCGGGCCAATGCTGGGGAATGATGGTCCGGTTCGTTTGGCCGAACGACGAGGCGAACATCTCCTCGGTCATCTCCAGCCCGCGATTTTGGGCCATCCGCATCCACGATTTCAGGTGGGCGTCGTAGCTGTCGATCAGCACACCGTCCATGTCAAAGATTACCGCTCGTCGGGTCATGATTGCTCCTGGGGAAACGACCTCGTGAGGGAGCATTGTAAGCGCCCGGCAAGCCGAACGGTAGGTGGTTTGCGGAGGTTCCTGTCGACGGTGAGAAGCGAGATCGGAGCAACTCACTCCGCGCGTTCGGCGGTGAGGCCGGTGGCCGTGGCGGCGGTGATGCGCAGGGGAACGATGTCGCCCGGGCCAGTGTGCAAGCAGGAGGTCTGTACAGACGTCCTGTTGAGGAATACTTGCCGATGGACGGCTTGATTCCGCTGTTGCCGTTTGCCCTGCGGTCGGTGATAATCCACCCGGGATTCCAGGGAAGGCTCGGGCATAGCGAGATCGCAGGACTATCCTGACGGTTCTGACTGTCCGCGTACTGCTGCCCAAACATGAAACGATGGAGGCCTGAGCCGTGCCAAATGACCGAAGCCTCGCAGAATCGCAACCTGAAAGCGGACGAACAACGGAGGGGGTGATCAGCCCGCCCGCCGAACGCAGACGGCGGTATCTCGCCATGTCGCTGGGTCTGTTCGTGGTTGTCCGCCTGGTGGTGTTGGCTGTGGGGTTGGCATTCAGCCCTGCAGCCTCCGACGGCCCATGGTACGGTGCTCTGTTGCATTGGGACGGAGCCCACTACGCCCGGATCGCCCGGGAGGGATATCCGCATGTTGGTAGCAGAGTTCCCGAGACGGCGGCCTTTTTTCCAGCGTATCCGCTATTGGGAAGGGCTGTCCCTCTGGTCAGCGAGAGGGCGGGTTTGCTGATCGTCTCGAACCTCTCAGCCTTGGTGGCGGCGGCTGTGGTGTTCCTGCTCGCGCGGGAGCTGTGGGATGAACGGGCAGGCATGTGGGCTGTGGTTCTCCTGAGTGTGTATCCGGGGTCGATGTTCCTGTCGGTCGCTTACGCCGAGTCGTTGCTGCTGCTGGAGGTGGCGGTGGTTCTCTGGCTGCTGCACCGCCGGTGGTGGCTGTGGGCGGTTGCCGTGGCGGTTGTTTCCGGGGCAACACGGCCGAACGGTGTTCTGCTGGCCGGGGTCATTGCCGCTGCCATCGGGATGCATCTCAACGCCCGACCCAGTCGGCGGGTAGTGTTGGCCGTTACGGCGGGGCTGGTTTCTTTAGCGGGGCTGGTCGGACACTTGGGCTATCTGGGGGTGCACTACGGAAAGGTCGATGCATACGCCCAAGCCCAGAGCCATTGGCCTCGTTCGCAGGACAGTCACCCGGTCCTTCGGGCTGTAACGCTCGAGCCTCTTTGGGACAAGGCCTATCGACCAATTCGTACGATCAACGATGGGGCTGCGGAGATGCTTCGTCCCAAAACATGGCCCGGACCGGTTGTGCTTTCGATGCTCGTAGTATCCGTCTGGGCGCTGGTGCGGCCGGGCAAGCTCCCGCGGTGGTGGCTGCTCATTCCACTGGGAACGTTCTTACTGGCCTACGCTCGGGATCCTGTGAACGGCAAGATCGCCGAGTCGGCCCGGTATCTTACGGTATCGGTACCGGCGTTCCTGTGGATCGGCAGGACGGTCGCTGACGGTCCGGCGCGGCGCCGGTGGATTGCCACGGGCGTTGCCTGCGCGATGCTCGCGATCCAGTGCATGTACATCGCGGGCTTCGTTCGCTGGGAATACGCCGGGTAGACGCTTAGCCGATGTAGCTGGCGGTGAGGCCGGTGGGTGTGGCGGCGGTGATGCGCAGGGGAACGATGTCGCCCGGTTGGGCGTTTTCGTCGGGGAAGGCGGCGGGGATGTAGCGGTCGGTCATCGCCACTCGCAGCCCCGCCTCGGTGACGGTGCTTTCGACAAGTGCTTCCATCTGTTCGCCCACGAACCCTCGGCGGTAGGCGAGCGCCAATTCGCGTTCCAGCTCGGTAAGGCGGTCGAGGCGGTGGCGGGTGATGTCTTTGGGCGGGGCGTCGTGGCGGCAGGTCCAGGCGGCGGTGCCCTCGATGGCGCTGAAGGGGAAGGCGTGGATCTTGCTGAACCCCGACTGCCGGGCGACGGCGAGGGTCGCGGCGAAATCGTCTTCCGTCTCACCCGGGAAGCCGGCGATGATGTCGGTGGTAATCGCCGGCTGATCGAGACGATCGCGGACCTCGGCGACGGTGTGCAGGAACTGCCCGGGGGTGTACTGGCGGTTCATGCGATGCAGGATGCGCCCCGAGCCCGACTGCAGCGGAAGGTGCAGGTGTGGGGCGACGGTGGGGGTCTCGGCGAACACCTCCAGCAGGCGGGGGGTGACGTCGCCGGGCTCGAGGCTGGAGAGGCGAACGCGCCACAGACCGGGGATCGAGGCGACCTGCTCGACGAGCTCCGCCAGCGCGTCGGAGGGTTCGGTCCATCGTCGGCGGATGGCGGTGGACCGTCCGAAGGCCCCGAGGAACACCCCGCACAGAACGATCTCGCGATGGCCCGCAGCCACCAGGGCGGCGCACTCTGCGAGAATGTCTTCGGGGCGTCGCGAGCGGACGCGAGGGCGGGTGTAACAGACGATGCAATAGGCGCAGAACGCGTCGCAGCCGTCCTGGATTTTCACGAATGCCCGCTGGTGGGAGGGGAACGTTTCCAGCGGCGCCAGCCCGTCGGTGCCGGGGGCGCATTCCTTGATCGCACGCATGCGGTTTGGTCTAATTGATTGTGGAGATCGCCCCTGGCGGCGGGTTTTTGCGCTGCGATTCGAGCCGATCTGCTCGGGCTTCATCGATTCATCATTCCCAGCAGCGTCCGCCGATGGATTGGCTTGGTTCGCCGTCCGGTTGTTGTTTGCCTGCGCGGCTGCCTCCGGGCGGGTGAGCAGTTGGTCCAGTTGCGTCGCGAGGTCGCCATGGTGGCCGACGACGGCTTGGCGGTCCGGTGGAATTCCTGCTTCATCCAGAATGTCGCCCAGCGTCCGGCCTTGATAGTCGGCGTAGCAGCCGGTCAGCAGGACAGCCGACGGTTTGTGGGTTCGGATGGCTTTGCGGATCGCCTGCCGGGCCTTTCGCATGGCGGTTCGGGTCACGGCGCAGGTGTTGACCACGACCAGGTCGGCGGGGGTGTCGGCGGGCGCCTCGGTGAGCCCGGCGCGCCCGAGTGTGGCGGCCAGGGCGGCCGATTCGTATTGGTTGACTTTGCATCCGAGTGTGGTAATCGCGTAGGTTAGCATACTTGAACCGTGTGGTTGTCGGCGAGTTCCGCGAAGGTGAAGAATTTGTTGGGTCTGGGTCGTTGCCGTCGCTTGTCAAACAGCGTATCATATTCGACGCTCCGCGGCATCGGGAGCCGAATAGACCCTATCGCGGGAGAAAGTTCGCCCGCGGGCGTCTGACGAGTCGGGCTTTGGATGCACGCGGATCTACGCCGGCCGACGGGCCGGGTTGTTCAGGCCAAGGAGTCGTTCATGGCTGCAGCGAAATCGGTATGGGGCATCGACATCGGTCAGTGCGCGTTGAAAGCGCTGAAGCTCCGGAGCATCAACGGGGCGATCCGGGTTGAGGCATTCGACATCATCGAGCACCCCAGGATTCTCTCCCAGGCGGAAGGCGATCGCGACCAGTTGATCCGCAACGCCCTGGAGCAGTTCCTCGCCAGAAACAACGTCGTGGGTTCGCAGATCGTCGTTTCGGTCCCGGGTCAGAGCAGTTTCTCGCGGTTCATCAAGCTGCCACCGGTCGAGACCAAGAAGATTCCGGACATCGTCCGCTTTGAGGCAGAGCAGCAGATCCCCTTCCCGATGGACGACGTGGTCTGGCGGTGGCAGACATTCCATGACCCCGACAGCCCGGACGTGGAAGTGGGCATTTTTGCGATGAAGCGGCAGGACGTCGCCTCGAACCTCCGCTATTTCAGCGAGGTCGAGCTGGACGTCGACGCCGTGCAGATGGCCCCGCTGGCGCTGTACAACTTCATGCGGTACGACGAGCAGACCGCCTCGGACGGGGCGACGCTGCTGATCGACGTCGGGGCCGACAAGACCGACCTGGTGGTTTCCGACGGTCCGCGGATCTGGACGCGAACGGTGAAGATCGGCGGGAACGACTTCACCGAGGCGCTGGTCAAGGCGTTCAAGCTCTCCTTCGCCAAGGCCGAGAAGCTCAAACGCACCGCCGCCTCGAGCAAGTACGCCCGCCAGGTGTTCCAGACGATGAGGCCGGTGTTCTCGGACCTCGTGCAGGAAATCCAACGGTCGATCGGGTTTTACACGTCGCTGCACCGCGAGTCGCGTTTTAAGAAGGTTCTCGGGCTGGGCAACGGGTTCCGCCTGCCGGGCCTGCAGAAGTTCCTGGAGCAGAACCTCAACATCTCCGTGCATCGGATCGACTCGTTCCAGCAGGTCTCGGCCTCGGACGCCATCAACGCCCCGGTCTTCCAGGAGAACGTCCTGTCGTTCGCGGTGGCGTACGGCCTGGGGGTGCAGGGACTCGGCGAGGCGAGCATTGAAACGAACCTCCTTCCGAGATCGGTTTCCACCCAGCGGATGTGGGCTGCCAAGAGGCCCTGGTTCGCTGCCGCTGCTGCGATGATCGTGATCGCCCTGTCGATGATGCTTTACAGCTCCTACCGCGACCTGGGCAAGCTCAAAGACGACAGGCAGACGCTCGCCCAGACCCGAGAAGTGGTGAGCGATCTCCAACAGCTCCAACGGAACTATCGCAACCTCGGTCAAGCCGTCGGCGACGGTGAGGAAAAGGTCAAGAGCCGGTTGAAGTTGTTCGGCTATCGCAACTTCTGGCCGTCGGTTCAGAAACTCATCTCGCGATCGATGATGTCGGTCGCCGAGCACCAGGACCTGTACAACCAGGCCCTGACCACGCCGGATCCCGAGCGTCGCAAGCAACTCCTTGCCAAGCTCGAGGACATTCCACGCGGACAGCGGAGCTTGCTGTTTCTCGAACAGATGGGCACCGAGTACGTCCCGGACATCTCAGCCGTCAAGGGCAACCTGTACAACCGCATCAGTGCCCAACTGGGCGTGGCCGACAGGCGAGGCGATGGCGGATCGGGCGGAGCACCCGAAGATACAAAGACCACTTCCGGCGAGGCCAAGCGAGGCTTCCTGGTATGGGTCATCTGCCGCACGACGCTGGAAGAGCGCCAGATCCGCTCGCAACTGATTACCCCCATGCGACGGTTCGGAAAGCGATATGCCGAGCAGCGTCTCGGGGCGGTGACGGTGGAAGCGGACGAAGGCGAGTTCGTGGCCGGGGCGAGTGTATCGCCCACCAGCCCGACCAGTCGGATCCCGACGGTCCGTCCTCCGCGTGGAGGCTCGCGAGCCCCGTACGGCGATGAGGACGAAGATCGGCGTCGCTCGCCCCGCGAGGACCGGGACACCGGCGGCGGAGCGGATTCCGGTGCCGATGCGACCGAAGACCCCGTATTCAAGGGCGAGAGCATGGCCGATGATGCCCGGGTGGGCATGATCTGGCTGGTCTCCGTCAACGACGACGGACTACAGTTGGAACCCGTCGAGCAGGCTGACAGCCAGGAGGGCCGATAAGCATGGATGTCATTCGTAAGAACCTGTTCCTGGTTGTACTGGTCGGTGTGACGGCTGTGCTGATCGGGCTGATTCTGTTCATGAATTCCTCGATCTCTGCAGACGTCGAGAAGGCGGTCGAGGAGCGGGACAAGCTCAGTTCGCAACTGATGCGGTACGCTCGCGGCCAGAGGTACAACCCCGCAGTGATCGACGCGCGTCGCGCCGAGGTGACCGGCTCGAAGCAGAACCTCCGCTCGGTGATCGAGAGGAGCATCGAGTTCAACAAGCGGTACAGGGTGCTCTCGCTGGTCCGTCCGGACGGCAAGGGCGTGGTGCCCGCGTTCCCGTTCAACCGCGAGCTGGACCGTGACATCGCGCTGCGTGCGGTTTTCCCGGATGCCTACAACAAGGCGATCGAGGAGATCGAGCAATCGCTGAACTCGACCAGTCCGCCCACCGAGCCGTTTACGGACGTGGAGCTTCGCCAGTGGCAGTTGCGGGAACTCAGCGAGGCCCGCGCCGAGTGGGCCCGCAAGCTCAAGGCCGGCACGATCGAGGCCACCGAGGAGGTCGACGGAGAGGTCGTCAGCACCGAACCCGAGCTTACCGCGGAGATGGCGGCCCGGGCTCGACGCAAGGCGCTGACACGGCGAATGGTGGAGCATGCCCGAAAGGGCGAGATTTACCTGGACGCCCTGGCCTTGCAGAGTCTGATCGATCGGGACCAGAAGCGCCCGCTCCTGGAGACGATGTGGTACGCCCAATTGTCGCTCTGGTTGCAGCAGGACGTGCTTGACGCGATCCGCCAGACCAACGCCGAGGCGTTCGCCGGGTTGCCCGACAGCGGCCGAACGGTCCCCAACGCGGCGGTCAAACGGCTGGTGGAAATCCGCATGATTCCCCAATACGTCGGGGCCACCGGTGGGATGTCGGTCACCGGCGGCGACCGTGATCGCGATCGCGACCGCACCGGCGGTGAACTGGCGGCTTCGCTGACCGAGGCGGTATCCAACAAGGACTACGACGTGATCCATTACACGGTCACGGTGGTGCTTCCGTTCCGCTACCTGGGTCGGCTGCAATGGCACCTCGTCCAGCAGAACTATCACACCGTGCTGGATGTGCAGGAAGTAACCCCGCCGGTCGACCCGCCCTCGACGTACTACTACGGCAGGGAACCGGTCGTCCGGGTGACGCTGCGGGGTGAGTGGAAGCTGCTGACCGAATGGGAGCGCCCGCTGATGCCCGTGGAAGTGCTCAAGACACTCCCCGCCGGCGCCCGTCGCTCGGAAGATTCCGATCGTATCAGCGAGGCCGGTGGTATCCCGGGCGGGTCCACGTCGTCGGGTCGTCCCCGCCGCGGTGGACGTTCGCGATTCGGTGAGGAACGGTAATCGGCGTCCGCCAGGGACGCAGGCAGTAGATACGAAGGAGGCCGGGACATGGCCAATCAGGATTCGGCAGGATTCATCGAACAGCACGTCGAGAAGCTGGTGATGGCAATTTCCCTGGGCGTACTGGTGTTCGCCGTGAGCCATTGGGTGCTGAGAAGCCCGCGCCGGGTGAAGGTCATCACAGCCGCCGGCAGCACCGCCGAGGTCGCCCCGGCCGAGCTCGACGAGAAGCTCAACGAGGCAGCCGACAGCATCTGGCGCCGCCACAGCAACGCCACAGCCGACGTCGAGCCGGTCTTTCCCGGTCCCGAGCAGTTCGAACGTCTTGCGAGCACGCCGTTTTTGCCCGCCCTGGCCGACCTGCCTAACATTGCTGCCGGTTCGCTGCCGGATATTGACATCGGCGGCGGGGTGACGCTTGAAGCTGTCGGCGTGGCGCAGGTGGCCGAGGAGATCCCCGCACCGTCCGCCCCGTCGGTGTGGGTGGGTCAGGAGCTTCGTCGCGTGACCGAAGGCGATCTGTCGGATCAGAACGTCGCCCACGGGGCAGCGGATTTCGACTGGCAGAAGATGGCCGGTCAGTGGCAGGCGCTGCTTCGTCCCCGTGGGATCAATGCCCGCCCGGTCGCCCTTCGGGTGGAGGTGCAGCGGCAGGTGGTGCTCCCGGATGGCTCGTACGGGCCGGCCGAGACGATCAAAACCATTCGTGCCCCGGGGTCGGACGGCCAGGTGGCTCGCGTGCCCGAACTGCCGGATTTCACGGGTGAGAATGCCCAGGCGATTACCGACGCGATCGACCAGATCGAGGAGGCCTATCAGCTCAGCGTTCTGCGCCCCCAGTACTGGGACATCTGGTGGGGTGGAACGAACCAGTGGATCAGCTGGAAGCGTCACCTGCCCGCGACGGAGACGATCGACGCCTATGCGAAGCTGGTGGCCGCTCCGGAAGTGGACCAGGCCGACGGCGGGACAGGGCGACCCACGCGGGACGAAGAGGACCGTCGCATGGAGGCGATCCGCGCCGAGGAAGAAGCCGAAGCCCGCTTTGGGCGCGAGGTCGAAGACCGAGGTCGACGCAGCCCCCCCATCGGCCGAGAGGACGAAGAACGTCGGCGCGGGGGAAGACGTTCCTCCGTGCGTGAGGACGACGGAGTCGACACCGGCGCGCCGGCCGGCGGAGCCGCCCCGCCTCCGATGCCCGCGGTCCCGCCGCTGGGTCGGTTGGTGCAGGGCAAGAAGGTGCTCTGGTTCCACGACGTCGGGCTCGATCTGCGCAAGCAGTATCGCTACCGCCTGCGAGTGGTCTTCGTGAACCCGCTTTACGGCAAGCAGATCAGCAGCGTCGTGAAGAACCCGGAGGACATCCGCACCAAGGAAGTAGCCTCGCCGTGGAGCCAGTGGTCGGCGACCCAACGGGTGCCCCACCCCACGGAGTTCTTCCTGACCGGATACGACTCGACCAGCGGCACGGTGCAGGTGACGGTCTTCACGCGGCACATGGGGCGGTTCGTTCGCCAGCAGTTCAACGTTCGCAGAGGCCAGAGCATCGGCCGATCGACGCAGCTGCGCGTGCCGGTTCCCACGTTGGACGGTGAGACGGCCCGCGAGATCCGCACGGTGGACTTCAGCACCGCCGCCGTCGCGATCGAGGTGGACTTCAGTCGAAAGGTGCCCAGCTGGGGCGATATCACGACCACGACGGTCGCCCTGGTGTACCTGGACGAGAACGGAAAGGTCCGGACACGGGTCCGTTCGCGGGACGAGGCGTCGCAGCGGTATCAGCATCTGGATTCGCTCGCTCCGTAACGGGGCGGCGCGGATTGGCGGGGTTGTTCTCCGGGCGATTTTGAGCTTGCAACGCCCCGACCCCCTGGTGTAGTTTCTTCCCACTCCTCGGCGCGGTGTTTTGCCGGGGCGGTCTTATTCATACATGGCATTGGCTGTGGATGGTGGTGGAGTCGCCCCTCACGGGGCAGAGAACCCGCTTCCCGCGTCGGATGGTTCGGGCGATGTCGACCGACGTCACAACGCGGAGGCAAACCTCCGGGAACCCCCCGGAAAGGAGTATCAGGTGACTACTCTTCGTCGAATCATTCGTTTGGCCCTACCGGTGATGGTCCTTCTGCTGATGGTGAACACGGTCCTGGCCCAGGAGTCCGATGCGGACGCGGCCGCCGAGGCACTGCAGCAGGGCATCGCCCAGTACAAGGCCCAGGAATTCAAGGCTGCCAAGAAAACGCTCCTGACCGTCGACGCCGAGAAACTCTCCGACGAGCAGAAGAAGACCCTCGCGGAGTATCTCTCCCAGGCCGACACCGCGATGAAGAAGAAGGCCTCGGCCCTGACGGCGTACCGCGACGCCCAGAAGGCGTTGGAGGCCGGCGAGCTGGACAAGGCCCGCACGCTCTTCGCCCAGACCGCCGACAGCGAGTACATCCTGGACGCCACCCGGCGCGACGCCAAGGCGCAGCTGGCGTGGGTCAATCAGCGGATCAAGCAGGCCAACGGCGCCGCCAAGGCGAACGACACCGGCGACGAGATGGTCACCGCGCCCGCCAAAGAGAAGGACGACGCCGAGGACGACGGCAAGGGCAAGAAGGTCACCGAGATCAAAAAGAAAGACGGCGACGAGTTGTTCAACGCCATCGCCGCCCGCAAGAAGGAATCCAATCGCCTCATCGAGAAGGGCAAAGCGGCCCTTCTGGACAACCAACCCGAGAAGGCTGCCGACTTGTTCGGCCGAGCGCTGAAGCTGGACAAGTACAACAACGAAGCGAAGATTCTCCTCGAACAGGCCCGCGGGCGAATCGGCACCTCCGGTGGCGGGGACCTGCTTTCCGAGCACAAGCGGAAACTTCGCGTACTCCGCGGGGCGACGCTCACCGATTACGCCAAGTATATGAAGAACGCCCGCGAGAAGCTCGCCACCGCCCTGAGCAAGGAAGGCGAGAAGTCCGATTTTGCGGCGGCCGTCGAAAACGCCCGAACGGCCGGCAAGCTGATCGAGTCCAACAAGCGACTCTTCAGTGCGAATGAATTCCGCGACCTGCGGAGCAAGACCGGCGACCTGGTCGAGCACATCCAGTCCCAACAGGAGAAATTCGCCGTGCAGCGTGCCCGCGAGCAGGCCGCCGACGTGGCCCGTCGCGACCGCACCCGTCGTATTCAGCTCCGCAAGGACCGCGAAGAAACGATCGCATCGCTGACCCGCAAGGCCAAGGCGTTGGTGTCCGATCGTCAGTGGAAGCAAGCCCGCGACACGATGCAGGAAATCCTCCGCCTCGAACCGAACAACGCCTTCGCGTCCGAGGGGCTCGGGTGGGTCAAGCGATACATGATTCTGGAACGCCAGAAGGACGCCCGCCAGACGAACTTTTACGAGTCGCAGCGGCAGTTCCTGGACATCGTCGAGAGCGAAACCCCGTGGTATGAGCTGCTGCGATACCCGCGCAACTGGCGCGAGATCACCGAAAAGCGCAAACGTTTCAGTGCCGGTGAGATGAGCGAGTCCGAGAAGGACCGTCGCACCCGCAAGCAGCTTCAACGCGTGATCCGCAACGTGGACTTCAGCGGGATCGCACTGGAGAACGTGATCAACTTCCTGCGGGACGTGACGGGCGCGAACATCGTGCCCAACTGGGAAGTGCTCGATGGGCAGAACATCACCCGCAAGACCGAGGTGACGGCCGAGAAACTCGCCGAAGTGACCGGCCAGACGCTTCTTGAAATCGTGCTGGAGAATGTCGGTGGCACGCAGGTGCAACTGGGCTACGTGATCGAAGACGGAATCGTGAAGATCTCCACCTCCGACGCTCTGCGGACTAAGGTCAAGACCCGCGTGTATGATATCCGCGACCTGATTGTCCCCATCCCGGACTTCGAAGGCCCGTCGATGGATATCACCGATGTGGGCGACGATGGGGACGACGACCGCGGCGGAGGCGGGGACGATGACACGCTTTTCGGCGACGACGATGACGATGACGACGTTTCCGGTGAAGGCCTCACCCGCACAGAGATGATCGAAGAGATCATCAGCATGATCGAGGAGAAGGCTCCGGTTGACTCTTGGGTCGACCAAGGCGGGCCTGGCTCGATTCGCGAGTTCGGCGGACAGTTGGTGGTTACGCAGACCCCCGAGGTGCACGACCAGATCCTCGAGCTGATCGGCATGCTTCGCGAGGCCAAGCAGCTTCAGGTATCCGTAGAAGCCCGGTTTATCACGGTCTCCACCGGTTTCCTCAACGAGATCGGCGTGGACATGGACTTCTACTTCAACATCGGATCGGGCCTCGGTGCCGGGTCGACGAATACCGACCCCTTCACCGGGGCGGACGTCCCGACCACCGGCGAGAACGGCTGGGGGATGAACAAGTCCCGCGTCAGTTCCATCACCCCGATCCCGGTCAACATGAACCACCGCAATCAGGCGAGCTTCCTGGGAAGCTCCTCTGCCGTTGCTCCGGACATCGGGGCATCGACGACTTCGCACGCCCTGTCGGTATTCGGGAGCTTCCTGGACGACGTGCAGGTGGACTTCCTCGTGCAGGCTACCCAGGCCCATTCGTCGGGTCGCCAGTTGACGGCCCCCCGGGTGACGATGTCGAACGGTCAGTTGGCCTACGTGGCCGTCGGCACGACGCAGGCGTACGTCTCGGACCTCGAGGTGGTCACCGATGACAACGCCGTGGGGGTCGAGCCGGAAGTCTCCACCGTGACCACGGGTAGCGTGTTGGAAGTGCGGGCCACAGTGTCCGCTGACCGTCGATACGTGACGATGACGCTTCGCCCGCAGGTGACCGTTCTGAACGGGTTCCTTACGGTCGGTGGCGGCTTATCCGATATGGACCCGAACGCCGAGGATGACGACAGCATCAACTTTGACGAGGTCGGCCTTCAGCTGCCCAACGTGACGGTGACCACGGTGCAAACCACGGTGACTGTCCCGGACGGTGGAACACTGGTGCTGGGCGGGCAGAAACTCTCCTCGGAAGTCGAGCGCGAGAAGGGCGTGCCGATGCTCTCGAAGGTGCCCATCCTCAACCGCCTGTTCACCAATCGCGGCCGCGCCCGCGATGAAAACACGCTGCTGATCCTCGTGAAACCGAAGATCATCATTACAGGCGAGGCCGAGGAGATCGAGGAGCTTCATCAAGAAGTTCCGCGACTACCCTAGCTCCATCAGGGTGGAACATCGCCCGGACACGAACGTCGAAAGCACTGCAGGCCGCGAGTTTCCTATCGGAAGCCCGCGGCCTGTCTTATAATACAATGGAACGCAGACTGCTCAGGAGACCTGCCATGAAACGAACGTTCTGGACGACCGTGATTGCCGCATCCGCCTTGGCCGCTGTGACGGCCGGCACGCTGCTGGGGCAGCTTGGAATGGGCCCCGCCCGACGCGCAGACGATGCCAATGATGCCAACGCCCGCCCCTGGCCCAAGAAGCTGGTAAACGTCAACGTCAAGGCCAAGACGGTCAGCTTCCCGGCGGAAATCTGTGGACGCGTGGGGATGGACGGCGGCCCGATGGACCTGGAGCTCCTGCTGACCAGTTGGAAGGGCAAGACGCACGAGAGCATCCTGCGGACCCCGGCCAAGGGCTGGCAGATCCACGCCGGGCTGGTCATGCTCGGCCTGCCCCGCGGGCGGGTCGCCCAGACGTCCTACTCGATCGATACCCAGGAGTATACCTCCCAGCCGCCGCGTGGCCCGAAGGTGAAACTGAGCGTCTCCTGGACCGGCAAGGACGGGAAAAAGCACACCGCGGACCCCGCCTCGTGGATGCAGAAGACCGATCCGAACTCCGCGATCAAACCGCCCAGCGAGTACGTGTTCATCGGCTCCGTTCTCGGCAGCGAGGGCGGGTACGCCGCCGACGCACAGGGCGAGTACATCAGCTTGGTGAATTTCAATGCGGCCATCCTCGATGTGCCCTTCATAAGCACCGATAGCGACGCCAGCCTGTACTTCCGAACGAAACCCGACGCCATCCCGCCGGAGGGCACGCGGGTGACGGTGACCATTCATGTGCTCAAGGACGCTGCCGAGAGCGACTTCGTCCGTCGGCTTCTGTACGTGGATCGTTTCGGGCGATACCGCGCGGAAGGGTCGCGCGAAATGCTCAGGCTCGATCAGCTCAGCAAATGGGGCGAGTCGTTCGTGGGCAAGCACAAGCGCGGAGAGGTAATTCTGCGGGGCGCGGGCAAAGCCTTCGTGCACGACCTCCTCGTTGCCAGGGAAGAACTCTGGATCGGTGGCGTGCGTGAGATCGACGTGCAATACGAAGCAGCGCGAACGCCCGTGCTGCCTCGAACTCCCGAGCAGATGAAGCAGGCCCTGACCGACTGGGCGGCGAAATTCGCCCAGCCTTCCGAGCAGATCGATCCGCCCCTGGAAACCGTCGTGCCGACTCTCCAGCAGATCGACCAGAAGCTCCACGAAATGAAGGTGACCCGCAAGATGCTGGAGGAATACCGCACGAAGCTGCGGGCGATGGCGAGCAAGGCGAAATCCTCCGGTACGGGCGAGGCCGACGAGTGACGACGGATTCGGCCGAACCCGGCAGGACTCCCACGCCCCCGACGGGTCTGTTGCGCCGCAACGCAGCCGCCCTTGTCGGTGGGGCAGCCTCCACGCTCGGGGTGATCCTGGCAGGCAGTTGGTTGGCAGGGCGGAGCGAAGGGGGCCTCCAGGCGGAGATTCTGGTGGCCTTGGGCGGCGCGGTGGTCTGGGTGAGCATTGCTGCTCCGCTGCTGGCGGCGCGGGGCAGGACGGTGATCGACAGGCTCCTGCGCGGCGGTGTGGTGATCGATGCCGCCGGGGTGGCGTTGCTCGTAGTGGCTGGGGGATTGGTGGTTCGCGGGCGGGTCGGTTTCACGTGGATCGACGCGCTGCAGGCGTACTGTGTGCTGCTGACGGTCGGGTTGACGGGGCTCGGGGTGGTTTCCCTGGGGCGCTCGGAGATGTCGCGTTTTGCGCTGGCGATGCTGTCGGCCGTTGGAGCGGTCACGATGCTGGCGACGCCCTTCTGGGTGGAGGGCATGCTGCAGGAGGCGCTGACGGCCGACTCCCATCAACTGGCGGCCTTTGCGACATTATGGAACCCGTTCTATTCGCTCTCGGCGACGGTGGAATATTCCTGGAGCTACGCCGATTGGATGTACGGAATCAGCGGGCTGGGCGAGGACGTGCCCGCCCCGCCGGTGTATTGGCACTCGGCCGTGGTGCGGTACGCGTTGTCGGCAGGCGTGGTGTGGGCTGCGGTGGGGGTGGCTGGGTTGGTGCGTCGGCGAAAGGGGTCGGCTGCGTAGGTCTGCTGCCGGCGCGGCCGGGTGCGATGGGCGTTACTGCTTGGCGAGGTACTCCTGGAGCTTGGCGGCGAAGGTGCGGACGGCTTTGCCGCGATGACTGATGGCGTTCTTCTGCTCGGGCGGAAGTTGGGCGGTGGTGCAACCTTTCTCGGGTACGACGAAGAGGGGATCATACCCGAAGCCGTTGTCGCCCGCGGGCGACCGGGCGATGCGTCCCTCGATGGTGTCCCGGGCTTCCAGCAGGATCTCGCCATCGGCTGCCAGCGCGAGATGGCAGACGAAGCGGGCGGTGCGTTTCTCCTCGGGCACGTCGGCCAGGGCGTTCAGCAGTTTGGCGTTGTTGGCGGCGTCGATGGCGGGGCGTGGCGCATCCGGGGCGACTTCGCCGGCGGCGAAGCGGGCACTGTGCACGCCCGGCGCTCCGTTCAGCGCGTCGACCTCCAGCCCCGAGTCGTCGGCCAGGCAGGGCAGGTTCGTTTTCTCGGCGTAGTACAGCGCCTTGTCCCGGGCGTTCTCGGCGAAGGTCCGCCCGGTTTCTTCGGGTTCCTCGATGGGCGTGAGGTCCTTAAGGCCAAGGACTGATACGCTCAGGTCGCCCAGTACCTCCCGTATTTCCCCCAGCTTGCCCGGGTTGCCGGTTGCCACGACGATCGTCTCCATCGACCTCACCTTCCTTGTCGGGGATTCTCACCACGTAGCTCTGCACTGTCTGGCGGTCCACCTGCTTCGTCTTGGCGTTGGGTACGGTGGTAACCTCGGTCCAGCCATTGACGATCAGGTCCGGGTACTCCTGGCGGACCCGGTGAATCCGTGGGTCCACGACCTTGGTGATGAACCGCCTGCCGACCTTCATCCTCTTGACCGACTTGGCGGGAAACGTTCCGATCGTCACTGTGCTGCGCGACTTACCGTGGTGGTAGTACGCCTCCTGGTTACGATCTTCCCGCAGGTGCTTGCAGTACATCTCCGCCGCCCAGCGACGCCGGTTGAACGTCTCGCGTTTGGTGACGTAGTTGTAGAACACCGCCACGCAGACGGTGTATTCCCCGACGGCCTCGGAGAGCTTCCACTGCGGGAACATTTCCTTGTAGTCGGTCTCGGGCAGCTTGGTAACGATCGCCGCCTGGAACGGTCGTCCGCCTTCCTTGAAGGCGAACCCGCGCGATTCGGCGAGGTCCTTCGCCGCTGCAGTCGGCGAGTCGTACGGGCCGCGAAGCAGCTTGCTGTTGTCGGCTTCGTGCACGACGATCAATTGATCGTCCCAGTCGGTCTGGGCGGCGGTGTCCTTCTTGGCCGCCCGGACGTCCTGGTAGTGGTTGGTCACCCGAGAGACGTACAGCAGAAGGGCCCACCGTTCGCCGGTGTCCGGGTGGTCGTCGCCCTGTTGGGTCCAGTCGAATACGCGCTGTCCGCCCGAGCCGTCTCCGTCACAGCCCAGCAGACAGAGCGTCGTCAGCAGGCCGATCGTGATGATGGTCGCGGTGTGTTTCATGCGGTGTCTCCTCGAATCGCCTTTCTCTGGGCGGTCATCAGGCGTTTGATCCCCTTGGCCGCCAGGTCGAGCATGGCATCGAGCTGCTCCCGCGTGAACGGCCGACGCTCGGCGGTTCCCTGCAGCTCGATAAACTCCCCGCTCTGGGTCATCGCGATGTTCATATCCACCTCGGCGGTGGAGTCTTCCAGGTAATCCAGGTCCAGCACAGCAGCCCCGTCGACCATGCCCACGGACGTCGCCGCCACCAGGCCCGCAACAGCGCCGCGCTGGAAGAGGCCCTTCTCGCGACCCATGCGGATCGCACGCGACAGGGCCACCTGCGCGCCGGTGATGCCGGCGGTCCGTGTTCCACCGTCGGCTTCGAGTACGTCGCAGTCCAGGTAGATGGTGTTGGGGCCGAGGCGATCAAATCGTACCACGCTGCGCAGCACGCGCCCGATGAGACGCTTGATCTCGATGCCCCGGCTGTCGGGCTTGCCCGCGGGGCGGGGCTTGCGACGGGCCGTCGAGGCCGGCAGCATTCCATACTCGGCTGTCACCCAGCCCAACCCGAGTTCCTCGCGCCAGGGGGGCACACCGGGAACGATGCTCGCCGTGCAGATCACACGCGTCCCGCCGGTCTCGATCAGGCAGGACCCGTCGGCGGTACGGACGAAATCCGGGGTAATGGTCACCGGCCGATGCTGATCGGCCCGGCGCCCGTCGTGTCGTTTGGTTCGTTTCGCCATGAAAGGTCCATTATACCCGCCCCGGGCGCAGTCACCAAGTGACCCGGACCGAGCGGGGAGAAGTCACAGTCGGCCTCGCGTGATCAGCAGGTTTACCAGCGTTCGCTGGAGGTGTTGGCGGTTCTCGGCTTCGGTGAGGATCGATTCGGCGTGGGCCTCGAAGACATCGTCGGAAATCTCATAGCCCCTATACGCCGGCAGGCAGTGCAGCACGATCGCCCCGGCGGGGGCAGCCGACATCAGATCCGCATTGACCTCGAAGCCTTTGAACTCCGCGACCCGCTTGGCCTTCTCCTCTTCCTGACCCATGGACACCCACGTGTCGGTGTAGACCACGTCGGCGTCGGCGACGGCTTCTCTGGCGTCGGTGGTGGCGGTGTAATCGCCCACGGGGCAGTCGGTCAGCTCATAGCCCACCGGCGTCGCCACGCGGAAGGTCATCCCCAGCTTCGAGCAGGCAACGGCGAGGCTGCGGGCTACGTTGTTGCCGTCGCCCACGAAGGTCACCGTCCGCCCGGCGAGATCGCCGAAGTGCTCCTTGACGGTCATCAGGTCGGCCATCGCCTGGCAGGGGTGGGAGTAGTCGGTCAGCGCGTTGATCACCGGGACCGGCGACCATTCGCCCAGTTCTTCGACCAGTTCGTGGCTGAAGGTGCGGGCCATGATCGCCTCGCACATGCGTCCCAGCACGCGGGCGACGTCGCGTACCGGTTCGCGTGTGCCCAGGCCGATGTCGTTGGGTGTGAGGTACGTCGCGGCTCCGCCCAGCTGCGTCATGCCCGTCTCGAAGCTGACGCGCGTCCGCAGCGAGGGCTTCTCGAAGTACATCGCCAGCGTTCGGCCCTTCAGTGTCGGCTCCAGCGTGCCGTTTTTGAGCGCCTGCTTATCGGCGATGGCCTGGTCGATCAGACCGGTGAGCTGCTCGCCGGTGAAATCGTCAATGTTGATGAAGTTGGTCATGGTCAGCTCCTCGCGTCTCAGCCGACGGGGATGGTCGGGGTCATTTCTGGATCAGCGTGCCCACCCCACTGTCGGAGAAAATCTCCAGCAGCAGCGAGTGCGGGAATCGCCCGTCGATGATGTGCGCGCGGGGCACGCCGGCGTCCAGGGCTCGGATGCAGGAAGCCACTTTGGGCAGCATGCCCGCTGAGATCGCCCCCGAGGCGATCATCCCGCGGATCTCATCCTCGCTGAGTATTGGAGCGAGGCTTTCGGGGTCGTCGGGATCGGTGCGGATCCCGTGGGTATCGGAGACCACCACGAACTTCTCAGCCTGCAGGGCGGCGGCTACCTCGCCGGCGGCAGTGTCGGCATTGCAGTTGAGCTTCTGGGAAGCCTTGTCCACCGCCAGCGGCGCGATGACCGGAACGGTGTCGGCCTGGCAGAGCAGTTCCAGCAGACGAGCGTTGACCTCGGTTACCTGTCCGACGTAGCCGAGGTCGACTTTGCGGTTGTCCTCGGTATGCAGGAACAGACGCTCCCCGAACAGCACGCAGCTGGAGAGGGTGTGCATCGCCATGGCGCTGGAGCCCATGGACCGGATCTTGCGGACGATCTCGGCGTTGATCTCGTTGGCCAGCACGTGCTCGACGACCGTGAGTGAGCGCTGGTCGGTATACCGTCGCCCCTGCACGAACTGCACTTCCAGCCCGGACTTCTCCATCGCCCGGCTGATGGCTTTGCCCCCGCCATGCACGATCACCGGGCGGATGCCCACGGTGTTGAGGAACACCACGTCCCGGAGGAGGTTGGTGATCGCCTCCTCATCGTCCATGACCGATCCGCCCATCTTGATCACGACGATCTTGCCGACGAATTTCTGAATGTACTCCAGCGCCTCGATGAGCGTCTGGGCTTTATTGATGGCTTCCTGCATGATTTTCTCCCACTGGGGAAGCCATCCACAATACTCCCGGGAGCGGGGTCTGTCAAT
>JBKHCL010000156.1:0-5757 GCA_046541875.1 Phycisphaerae bacterium
TCAGGTCCTCAGCACGTCGGGGACGGGTTGAATGGTGCCGTCGGGTCCGACGCAGGCGAGGGTAGTCTGGGCGGTGGCTACGAGCGTGCCGTCTTCCCGGCGGAGTTCGTACTCGTGCTCGATTTTGGCGGCCCCGAGGCGTGTCAGGCGGGTGGTGAGCGTGAGCAGGTCATCCACTCGGGCCCCGGCCCGGTAGGCGGCGGAGCAACGGGCGACCACCAGAAAGATGCCCTTCTCCTCGAGGTCGCGATACCGCAGCCCGGCCGCCCGCAGCAACTCGGTACGCCCCATCTCGAAGTACACCCAGTAGCGGCTATGGTGCAGGCGCCCCATCGGGTCGGCTTCGGGGTAGCGAACGCGGATCCGGATGTCGATTTCCCGGGGGGCGTCACTCACTTCGAGGCGCCTTTGGCTCTCTTGCCGCCCACCTGCCGGGCGAGCAGCGCGTTGAGTTTCGCTCTGGCGTCGAAGTACGCCTGCCGGGCGTCGGCCAACCTGTCGCTGCGCAGGGCGACGTCCCGGTCGGTCATCAGGTCGGCGAGTTTGCCCCAGGCGGTATGCATCGCCGTCCGGGCGGCTGCGATCTCTTCTGTCGACGCGGCCGATGCGACCTGTTTGCGTTCGGGTTTCTGTTTTTGTTTCGGGGTCGGTTTGGCTCCGGTCTTCGGCTTGGATTTTGCTTTGGGCTTGGGTTTTGCTTCGCCGTCGGGGTCGTTCTTCCGGCGGGGTTGTTTCTTTGCCTTGGGTTTGGGGTTCTTTTTGTCCTGGTTTGCCTTGGGTTTGGGGGCTGGTTGCTTGGGGTTGTCCGGTTTGCCGGCCAATCGTCTGGTTCGGGTGGTTTTGTATTCCGGCGAGGCCATCAGTGTCATCGCCTGCACCAGCCGGGATGTGCCGCTTTGGAGTTTCTCGCGGGAGCTTTTGGTCTCCTCGCCGGTGGGCTTTCGTCCGAGCGTCAACCGAAAGACGTCCGCAATGAACTCGTCATCCGATCGCTCCCGCTTGCGGTACGCCTCCCCGTCGATCAGGTCGATCAGGACGGTCTCATAGCCGGCCGACCGCTGGAGCATGGTTCGGGAGGCGGCCCTCTCGGCGTCGGTGGGCGCGCGATCCAGCGCGAGACGATGGAGGTGCACGATAAGCGCGTTGGGGTCGGTCTGGGCGGGGGCGTTGGCGTCGTCGCCAAGCGAGGTCCCTGCCGTCGCGACCAGGCATATGGCGGCCAACAGGGCCGGCAGGGCGGGGTGTCGGGATGTCTCTGCCATGGTGTTCTCCGTGGTGATGGGTCGGTGCCATTGTATGGCCTGCGGGGGTCGGCAGGCAATACTCCGGGCAGGTCGCGGCGCGGCGGACCAGTCCTACACGCTGCCCACAGACCGGTTTTCGATGGTCGGGATCATTTGCCGTCGAAAAGTGGCGAAATAGTGCTTGAATGAATCCGAAGGACGAATATGATAACCCACTCGATATGCAGCTGTGGGATTTCCCTACCCTCATCGGGAGAAAGGACACTCAGGACAAGCATGATCAAGGTGAAGGCAAGAGGCAACGAGAGCGCCGAGCAGATGCTCAAGCGCTTCAAGAAGCTGTGCGAGAAGGAAGGCCTGACCAAAGACGTCAAGCGCAACAGCTACTACGAGAAACCCTCCGAACGTCGGCGTCGTCGGGAGCGCAAGTCGATGAAGCGTACGAGCTGATCGACCGCCCGCACTGCGGGCCTGACCGACGGCGTCTGTGTGGTGTGTCCTGAACTCCAGCGCCCGATCTCCCAAAGGGGGCGGGTCAATCCATAGACGAGCACCGACTTCGGGGCCCTCATGGCACGGACGCGTATCGTTCCAAACCCGGACGTTCCCCAAACAGACTCCCTGTACGGGCCAACCACCCGGCTGTCCCACCGTTTTCCCAGAATTGAAGTATAAAGGAGCAATCACCGTGAAGATTTTGGCATCCCTGCGTAGGCACCACCCCGTGGCGCTGCTATCCATTCTCCTGCTGGGTGTGGTCGCCCTCTCGGCGGTTCCGGCGATGTCGGCCGACGCCAACGCGCCGGCCGGCGGCGAGGTCACCGCGGGCGTCGGCGATCTGCACCTGCTGTGGTGGATCGCACCGATCGCGGCGATCATCGCGCTGGTGTTCGCCCGCAAGTTCTATGGCGAGGTGAAACGGGCCAATCCGGGCGACGAAAAGATGGTGGAAATCGCCGGGCACGTGACCGAAGGTGCCTTGGCGTACCTCAAGCGTCAGTACAAGATCGTGGCGGTATTTTTCCTGGTGGTTTTCGGGTTGTTGCTGGTGATGTCCTTCGGGATGAAGGTGCAGCATGAGATTGTCCCGTTCGCCTTCCTGATCGCCGGGTTCTTCAGTGGTCTGTGTGGCTGGTTCGGGATGAAGACGGCCACGATGGCTTCGAGCCGTGCCGCCCAGGGTGCCAAGGAAAGCCTCAACCGTGGGTTGGTGGTCGCCTTCCGTGCCGGTGCCGTCATGGGCCTGGTGGTGGTGGGCTTCGGTCTGCTGGATGTGAGCCTGTGGTTTATTATTCTCAATTCCTTTACCACGATGGGATTGACCGAGATCACCGTGGTGATGCTCGCCTTCGGTATGGGTGCCTCGTCTCAGGCGCTGTTTGCCCGCGTGGGCGGCGGTATCTACACCAAGGCTGCCGACGTCGGGGCCGACCTGGTCGGCAAGGTCGAGGCGGGTATTCCCGAGGACGACCCCCGCAACCCGGCGACCATCGCCGACAACGTGGGTGACAACGTGGGCGACGTAGCCGGTATGGGGGCCGATCTGTACGAATCAAATTACGGCTCGATCCTGGCGTCGATGGCCTTGGCGGCGGCCGCTGCCCACCAGATGGGCATTGCCGGCGGCGACGCCCTGCGAATGGTCATCATCGCCCCGGTGCTGGCGGGGCTGGGCATTCTCTGCTCGATTTTGTCGATCTTCCTGGTTCGCGCCAAGGACAACGCCACCTTCAGCGAACTCCGCAAGGGACTTCACACCGGCGTGTGGGCCAGTTCGGGCCTGATCGTCGTTGTCTCTCTGGCGATGTTTTACATCCTGCTTTCGCCTATCGAGGGGATCAGTTGGCTGGGCGTGTGGGGATCCATCGTCGTCGGACTGGTGGCGGGTCTGGTCATCGCCTGGGGAACCGAGTTCTATACCAGCTATGAGCATGGCCCGACCCTTCGTATCGCCGAGAACGCCGAGACCGGTCCGGGAACCGTGATGATTGCCGGGCTCGCCGAAGGCATGAAATCCACCTGGGTCAGCCTGCTGGTGGTAATTGTTGCGATCCTGGCGGCCTTTGTCTTTGCCGGGGGCGCGAGCACCCCGCTGATGGGTCTGTTCGGTGTGGGCATCGCCGCGGTGGGCATGCTGTCCACCCTCGGGATCACCATGGCGACCGACGCCTACGGACCGATCGCCGACAACGCCGGCGGAAACGCCGAGATGACCGGACAGTCCGCCGAGGTCCGCGAACGTACCGACGCGCTGGACTCGCTGGGCAACACGACGGCTGCGGTGGGCAAGGGCTTCGCCATTGGCTCGGCCGCCCTGACGGCCTTGGCGCTGATGGCGGCCTACATCGGGCAGGTACGCATCGGGCTGGAACGCGAAGGAGGCATGGCCATCGTCGCCGGGATGGACGCTCAGTCTGCCGATGACCCCAATGCCGGCGTGGGCAAACTGCAGAATATGGGGTTCGGTAAGATCGCCTGGAAGGCCGGGCCCGACGACTATGACACGGTCCTGGTTCTCAGCAAGCCCAAGAATGCTGAGGAACTGCCCGTCGGTGTCCTGGCCGGAGCACAGATCGTCGAGACGGACCCGGACTCCAATCTCCACAAGATCACGACCGCCGAGGGGTTGGTCTACCGTGGCGTGCCGGCCTCCAAGGCGTCGTTGCGGCAGTTCATGGACTTCTACGGCGTGAACCTGATGAACCCCAAGGTACTTTGCGGGATCTTCGCGGGCGTGTTGCTGGTGTTCCTGTTCAGCGCCATGACGATGAAGGCCGTCGGACGGGCAGCGATGGCCATGGTTCGCGAGGTTCGCCGCCAGTTCAAGGAGATCCCCGGCATTCTGGAAGGGACGGGCAAGCCCGACTACTCCCGGTGCGTGGAGATCTCCACCGCCGGTGCGCAGCGCGAAATGGTGATTCCCTCGCTTCTGGCGATTGTCGTGCCCATCGCCGTCGGGCTGGTGCTTGGCGTCTCGGGCGTGATCGGGCTCTTGGCCGGCGGTCTGGCGTGCGGGTTCGCGATGGCGATCTTCATGGCCAACGCGGGCGGTGCGTGGGACAACGCAAAGAAGTTCATCGAGACCGGCGCCCACGGCGGAAAGGGCTCCGACGCCCACAAGGCGGCCGTCGTCGGCGACACCGTCGGCGACCCGTTCAAGGACACCTCCGGTCCGAGCCTGAACATTCTGATCAAGCTGATGAGCATGGTCAGCGTCGTCTTCGCCGGGCTGATCGTGAAGTTTGGCCCGCAGATCGGCCAGCTTCTGGGTATCGGCGGCTGACCCGTTTGATGTGACTATCCACCGCGAAGAGCACAGGGCCCCGGGCTCTGTGCTCTTCGTTGGTTTCCGGGCGGGATGAATCCCGCGGGAGAATGCCATGCCACGCAAGAAGGCCGGGAAGACACTCAGACCCGCCGGCGGCCCCGACGCCCACCAACTCGCGGTGGATGCCGCGAGGCTTGCCGGCGAGTCCCACTGCACCGACGTGCTCGTGCTGGACCTGCGCGACGTGAGCCCCGTGACCGACTACTTCGTGATCGCCACGGGTACCAGCGGGCGGCAGTTGAGATCCGTCGCCGAGGAGATCGTCGCCCACGGAAAGAAGGTCGGGCAGAAAGTCTGGCATACCGCCGGCCAGGACGGGGGCCAGTGGATCGTACTGGACTTCGTCGACGTCGTGGTTCATCTCTTTGACGCCGAGCACCGCAGTTTCTACGATCTGGAGTTGATCTGGGGCGAGGCCCCGCGGGTCGATTGGGACAACGAATAGCCGCCCCCACGAAAGGGACACCATGGCCGACGTGCCGCACGAGAAACTCACCGCCGCGTTCAAGAAGGGCATCGACAGGAGCTTCGACCCCTGCCCGCTGATCGGCGATAAGTGGTTCCGCCACTATCCCTCGGGTCGGCCGGCACATTTCACCTTCGACGCCCGAAAGCTTGCCAAGGCAATGGGCATGAAACCCGTCGGCGTGGGCAATATCGTTCTCAATCACACCGACCTGTCCGCCTTCAACGCCACCGCCAGAGTCTCGGACAACGGCGTGATCCACGTGACCCTCGCGGAGACCGAAAGCGGGGACGGTGAATGAACCTCCGCGACGAACTCCAGCGACGCATCGCCGGCGCCCTCACCCGGGCTGGCGCTGCCCAGGACGCCCCGGCCCTGATCAAACCCTCCGCGCGGCCGGAGTTTGGCGACTACCAGGTCAACGGGTGCATGGCCGCCGCGAAGGAGATGAAAACCAACCCGCGCGAACTGGCGTCGGCGGTCGTCGAACACGCCGACCTGGACGATATCGCCGAGACCGTCGAGGTCGCCGGGCCCGGATTCATCAACATCACCCTCAAAAACGACTGGCTCAGCCGGCGGTTGACTGCCGCCCTGGCCGACGAACGCCTCGGCGTGCCCGTCCCGCAGGACCCCGACACCGTCGTGGTGGACTACTCCAGCCCGAACATCGCCAAGGAAATGCACGTCGGGCACCTGCGCAGCACCATCATCGGCGA